>VGZI01000372.1 GCA_016872605.1 Planctomycetota bacterium | reverse complement strand
TGCCCGCCGTGCTCGCGGTCGGGAATGGAGACCGGGATGCCCTCCTTGAGCAGCCGGTAGACCTCGCGGTTGGCGGCCTCCAGGCTCATGGCCGAGCGGTCGCGGGCGAGTTCGTCGATGGGGGTCTGGATCGCCTCGGCGGGAAGGCCGGGGTTGAGCTTCGTAAGCGCCGCCCGCAGGCGGTCCACCAGCACCACCTCGCCCTTGGTCTCGCGGCCGAGCGTGCCGCCCGAGCCGAAGGTCTCTTCCATCGCCGACACCGTCTGCCAGCCCAGCGTCGCAAACAACCCGATTGCGGGTTGTTCGACGAGCTGGTCTTCGGTGTAGGCGTGGGGCATTGGGTGCTCTTGGTCAGTTCGTGGTAGCCGGCCATTGGCTCTCAGCAAACGCCGCACTCAGTGTCGCTTTGAATATCTTGAGTAATTCGTCAAGGGAATTTTCCATGCGTTTGTGGTCTTCCGTAACACCTTTGCCGCGATGGACCAAGTTGTGCCGGAGTTGGTAGTAGTAGCTTAGAGACTCCGTCGGTTTCTCCCCGTCCAACACATGCTTTTCGGTTGGGTTGTCAGCGCGCTGCACTTCACGGCGTTCCCTGACGTGCTCCAATAGCGCAGCTTGAAATGCCGGCTCACTCGCCAAATTCAAAACCTTCTTAGTGGCCTTGTCACCGAGGTGATAGCGAAGCGAGGCGTAGCGTTCTATAGCGGACCATAGCAGGAGATACGCCATCTCCAGCCGGAACAACGGTTTCAAGTCCCACTCGAATTGGCGATTCTTTTCAAACGTTTCGGACACGACCACTAGCGCATCGGTGAAAAGCGGATCATTTCGTCCGGACCATTCTTCCTCGGGATGCACGCTCCCCTTCTTTGGGGACCGGCCGGCGAGCACGTTGGCTTTTCCACATTTCAATTCAACGGTCTCCCAGCGATACTGATGACCCGGCTCCAGGTCAGCGATGCGCTGATAACCCTGCCGCTCTGAAGATGGGCGAAACGCTATGCGCGCGCCACGGATTTCTCCCCTTTGTTCAAGCGATGCAATGGGGAGGCCATCGCGAATTCTCAACGTTCCTGGGATCGAACAGTCCGCGCAATTCTCAACAAGGGCCTTTATTTGGAGAAAGGCCAATTCACCCGGCTTGAAGACGCCGTATGCGAAGAAGGGCAGGCTTAGGTCGTTCGGCGGTTTCATGGCATGATTTCCTCGGTCTTCGCCGACTTTTGCCATCCATGTTTCGCGAACAGCCGGATGGCGGGTTGCTCGACAAGCTGGTCTTCGGTGTAGGCGTGCGACACGATTACTCCGTCACTAGCTCGTAAGCCTGTTGGACCACATGCATGGCAGCCTGCACCTGTGTCGCATCTTGCAGCGAGAAGAGCACGCCCCCTGCTTCGCTGGCGTTGGCGATGAAGGCCTGGTCTGAGGCATCTCGCGCCAGCCCCGAAGGGTCGTGGATATCTTCGAAGTCGATGTTCGCCAGCAGCAGGATGCGTCGGCTGCGCGGTAGCACCTCGAGAAAGTGATCGAAGACGCGGTAAACGATGCTCTTCGCGCCGCAGAGTTCCACCACGTCAGCCCCGAGTGCCAGCAGAAGCGGACGAAGCGCGTCGAACAGCTTGCGCCCCTCGGGGTCGAAACCCACGGCGTCGATGGTGTGCTGCGCCGCGGCCGCCCGGTGTTCCTCAAGCTCGGCGGTACGTACCGCCTCCATGTCCACCGA
>VGZI01000371.1 GCA_016872605.1 Planctomycetota bacterium | reverse complement strand
GAGGCCGATGCGCGCGAAGCGGTCGCCACGTTCGTCCTCGGCCTGGTCGCCGAGCAAGTGCCGACCAAGAGCATCAATCAGCCCACCGGCGATCGCCTCGCCGAGATCAAGGGCCGCCAGGTGCTTGACAAATACAACTGCGCCGGCTGCCACACGATTCGGCCGGGGGTGTATGAGTTCAATCTCAGTTCGAAGACTCTTGATGAACTCGAACGCATCCATAATCGCGATTGGTCGGACGCCGTGAGAAACAGCGAAGTCTCTCATGCCAACCACAACATCTGGTTCGGCCGAAATCCGATCGGCTCCGATCGCACGATGCTCTATGCTGCTAATGCGAAGATTGACCTGACCGACAAGAGCGTCAAGTTTGGCCTGAACGAAGCATTTCGTTACGTCGCCAAGGACAAGTCGGTAAAGAGTATTCCCGGCGGTCTCGCGGTATTCGTCTACCTGGATGACCTGCATCCCGACCCGTCGAAGATCAAATCGCAAGCCGATTTCGATCGCGCATTCGAGACGGTCGCGCCGTATGGCGGAACGTTTACGGAGAAGATGGTTGCTTGGCTGAACGCCAAAAGGCCGGGCGACTTCGTGGCCGACCCTGACCTTCGTCCCCGTGCGTTTCTGCCGCCGTCGCTCGTGGGGCAAGGCGAACGCACGCAGCCGGGCTGGCTCAGACAGTTCCTGCTTGATCCCCAGAAGATCCGGCCGATGCCGATCTTGCGCATGCCGAAATTCAACATGAGCCAGGACGAGGCGCAGATTCTGGTCGATTACTTCGCCGCCGTGACAAAACAAACGAATGCAGGTATTGGCCTGTTGTATCCGCACGACGCCATCCCGCAGCGCAGCGACCTCAATAGCGAGTACTGGCGCGGCAAGACTGCGGAGTACATACAGCAGTTGGACAAAACGAAGCAGAAGGACTCCCGCGTGGCCGCGCTTACGCCGGTCTGGGAGAAAATCAAGAGCGAAAGGGAGCCCGTGCTCAATGCGGCGCTCGCGGCCAAGGCCAAGGAAATCGACGACATTAAAGTCCGGCTTCAGACCGAGAAGGATGGCGAGAAGACGAAGGCGCTGGAAGCCGAGATCGTCGCTATCAAGGAAGAGCAGAAGCAGATCGACGCGGAGATTGCTCAACTGAAAGTCGATGAACAGCGGAAACGCTGGGAATCGCACGAGGCGTATGCCGTCGATGCCTATCGGCTCCTGACGTCGCGCGAGACGTGCTCGCGTTGCCACCAGGTCGGCAATATCGCGGCCGTCGAGCAAGTGCTGCAAGGCCCGCCGCTACACCTGGCCGGCGATCGATTACGGCCTGATTGGATCGACCGCTGGGTCGCGAAGCCGGTCCGGTTCGCGCCGTACACGACGATGATACATTACTTCTCGCACGGCAAAACGGAGCATCAAACGCAGTTCGTGGGCGCACCGGATGACCAGATTCGTGCCGTACGTGACGCGCTGATGAACTTCCCGCGCGTCTCAGCGCTGCCCGCCAATCGGGTACCAGTCGTGATCCAAGCGCCGCCCAAAAAGTAATTCCTGCGGCTTGCGGCGTTGCAGGAGGCGCGGGAATAAAAGACGACTCTCGCGCATCGTAGGTGAAGAAACAATCACTTTTTTTGAAATGAGGTATACGCATGAAACAGATTCCACTGGTCGGGACGTTCTTGTTGCTCGCCGCCTTTTCGCTTCCGGTCATGGTCGGGTGCAAACAAGAGCCAAAGAAAGACAATCCGCCGCC
>VGZI01000370.1 GCA_016872605.1 Planctomycetota bacterium | reverse complement strand
GATCGCTGAGTTGAAGGAATACGTGATAGCGCCCCTTGGGGAGGTGGGCCGGCAACTCGACGACGTTCGAGCCGCCGCCGGCCTGTCCGCCTCGAACTGTGAGCGAGGTCTCGAACACGTGCTGTTTCTTCGTGTCCTGATGCTCGAGCACGACGGCAGGTTTCACTTCGGCGCCTCGCTCGATCAGCCGGGCCGTGTATTCGTATTCAAAGATCAGGCTGCGTTTGTCTGGCTTCGTGTAGCGTGCGGGGTCGGCCCGGCGCAGGATCGAGATCAGGTCGCCGCACGGGGATTTGAGCTTGTCGTAATCATCGGGCATCCAGGCCGTTGCTTTCTCAATTGCGTACTGCATCTCCTGCGACGGGTTCGTGTCGTAAAGCTCCTTGAGCACCGCGTTGGCGCCGTGCAGATCGACGACCAAAGGCTCGCGTTTGTTTTGCGAGATGCCTTGCCCGAAGTAGTCGAGATTGCGCAGGAGCGTGCGGGCCAATTCCTCGTGCTTGGCGCCTGCGCGCAGGACCTTGGCGATGCGCGTCTGGTACCCGGAGTTGCCCTCGTCGGCCACCTCGACCGTGCGGTGCCCGTTGCGGGCGATAGCGGTGTGGACCGAGCGATACGCGGCGCCGGCCTCGCCGATCGCACGCGCGTGACGCAAGCGAGCCGCCATCGGCTCCTGCTCATTACTGACGCGCGCCAACAGGAAATCGCGCCCCTTGGCGGTGCCGAAGCCGCACTGCAGAACCGACACGTCGTTATAATCCTTCGCCACCGCCAGCGCCTGGCTCAACAGTTCGAAATCGTACCGTTCGGCAAAGCGCACACAGATGCGCTCCGTAAAGTGATCGCGTCCAACCATCACCTTGGATCGGTCGGCCAGCACCTTGACCAGCTTTTGAACATCGAGCTTATCGGACTTGGCTTCGACCAGGCGCGCCAATTCTTGGGTGTCGCGCAAGCTCGTTTCGATCTGCTTGCGGAACTCGTTGACGCCGAGCGGCTTGACCTTGCCGTCGATGGTTCGAGGCCATGCGACCAGCGGCCCCGGACTGCCCCACTGGGTGAATGCGTGGACCTGGTCGGTATGGATGAGCCGAACGCCGCCGGTCACCGGCCCATAGATGACGGCATCCTCGGGAATGCGGAAGAACTCGTTCGCCTTGACGCGCACCAGGAAGAGCACGACGCGATCGCCGACCTCCATGGGTTTCCAGTTGAACCTGTCCCGCGCGGGTTTTCGATAGTAGTCGAGATGCGCGACGGCGATGACCTGGCCCTTCTTGAAGCCGCCCTTGTGGATCAGCGACACTTTTGCTTCGACCAGGTCGATGGTGTCGGCCTTGAAAACGCGCGTGATCTCCGCCTCAGCCACCTCAGTGCTAAGATGCACCAGCGAATCGAGGTTGTAGACCTGCACCCGCTCCGCTCGCGCCGCTGCCATCGGGCCCGCGACAAGTGTCAAGGCGATGATCAACGCGCGTACGATTGTATGGCTCCGCATGGCACGCTCCTTTTCGACAGAACACAGCAGTCCTGAATAGTAGACGAGTTTCACGCGACCAGCAGCGCCGGATGGCGCGGCAATTCTCGGCGGGCGTCTCCAACTCGCGCATCGGGGAGCTTCGGTGCCCTTGCACGACATGTTTACCCAGAGCCCAGCACTCCTCATCGGATCGACGCCGCGCGTGTGGGCCGCGAATCCGAGCCAGCAGATGGGTCCGAGTGACGCAAATGGAACGACGGAGGAGGTTTCTTCCTGCAGCATTTGCGTTCATCTGCGGTTTCTTCATTACGAACGAAAT
>VGZI01000369.1 GCA_016872605.1 Planctomycetota bacterium | reverse complement strand
ACGCGGGCTGAACCTGGAAGTCGCGTCGGCGGACGCCAAGCACTGGTGGAAGACCGGAACCGTGCCGATCCGGGCAACGCCGATGGCCGGCGAGGAAGCGCCCGCGGAAGGAAGTGGATGCGGCAGCCTGGTCGCCATCGGCCTGGGCGTGCTCGGGTCGATCCCGCTGTTGCTAATACTGATTCTCCACTGGTACTTCGCGGAAAACTGAGCATGAACCTCACTCGCCTCGGAATCTTGATCGCCGGACTCGCCGCCAGTCTGACCGCTCTGCTGGCGATGGCAATCGCGACCGAGCAGTTTCAGGACGGGCCAAACTACACGCGAGTCGAGACCGGTTTGTACGTCGGCGGATCGGTGAAGACGCCGCCGTTCGGCACCCAAGCGGTGCTCAACCTCTGTGAATTGGAAGATTCGTACAAGTGCGACGTTCACGTTTGGGCCAAGATTCGCGACTCCGCCCCGGCGCCGAAACTCGAATGGCTCGCCGAGCAAGTCGAGTGGATCGCTCGTCAGCGCCGAGCCGGGCGGACCACCTACGTGCACTGCCTGAACGGCATGAGCCGTGCCCCGACGGTGGTAACGGCGTACCTGATGGCCAAGCACGGTCTGACGCGGGATCTAGCGCTGAAGCGGTTGCGTGAAGTTCGATCGGTACGCCCCAACCCCGCCTTCATGGATCTGCTCGCGGACTGGGAGCGGGCTCTCAAAGCTCAAAACGAGAATCTGCCGCGAAAAAACGCCAAGACCGCAAACGATTAAGACCACTCTGACACGTTGCTTTCTTCAGGTCTCGCCAAGCTCCAAAGAACTGTAACCACGTACGCACAGAGAAAACTCAGATGTCAGCAGAGAACGGCCAACCATCGCCTCCCACAGTCTCTGACCGATATGATTGGCAAACCTGGTCTATCGGCTTCTCTCTGTGTCCTCGGTGTCTCTGTGGTTAACTCCCGGGTGCACGACATGGTCTGCGTGGCCTGCTTCGGGAGGGCGAGGCTCCTGCCGAGCCGGAAGCGACAGGATACTCGTCCGAAATCGAGTATTTCGCGGGCTCGCTGCGCCGACGGGAACGCTAGGGCAAGACGCCGAAGTCGGTTACTAAACACGCTTCCTTGCCCGTTGCGTCCAGACCCCAGTATGAGCCGTAGCGGCCGTCACCCCAGCCGGTAGTGAACGCCGCCAGCGTTTGCTCGCTGCTGCCGATGAGGAACAGGGTCCAATCGCGCGTGCGCTGGTAGTTGAATTTCATGGCCTCGACGATGTTGTCGACGTAATTGCCCGAGCGGTCCATTTCGCGGCGCAGCGCCTTGCCGGCCTGGGCATCCATAAAGCACCCGGTGCCGGAATCAACAGCGTAGCCGTAGTGATGGTCCGCCTTGAGTGCCTTGAGCGACTGCCCGGGGCACAGGGCCATCTTCCATTTAACGGCGGGCCTTATCGTGAACCGCAGCATTGCACAGGCGATCCGTTCGTCGCGGTCATTCCGCTTGGTGCGGAACCGGGCGATCGACAGCAGGACCGGGTAGGTACCGGGCGCCACCTTCCCCTTGTACGGCTTCTGGTCCGGAAACACGAGCGGGTCGCAGGCAACGATCTTGCCACTTGGCAAGTGGAGCTTGCCGACGATGTGCGTGTAGACCGTGAATGGCGCGGCGCCTTCCTGCGCGAAATCGGCGCCGTTTTGGAAGGCTCGGTTGAAGTCGGGAAGTTTCATGGCTACGTCCGATGGTTTCGCCCCGCCTCCGCGAGACTGGATAACGGTTGCTACACTTTGGCGATCACGGCGTCAAACGCTCGGCACTCGACTTTCT
>VGZI01000368.1 GCA_016872605.1 Planctomycetota bacterium | reverse complement strand
CCCCTCTCCGCCTCTCCCTCTCTCCCCTTCTCCCCCTCTCTCGTCTGATCCCAAGCACCTGACCAAGGAGCTCGAAGCCGCTCTCGACGCCGGGCGCGACAAGTGGCCCACCGGCCTGTGCCGTCGGCTCTGGGACTTCCTCGCCGAGGCCGCCGATCAACGTCGACAGTCCCCGGCACATCTGGCGCGCTGGTACAACCTCGTCGGCTTTAGTCTGCGGCCCGGCTTCGGCGACCCGATGGACCGCTATCGCGTTGATCAACTCTGGAAGCTGTTGCACTCCTCGCCCAAGGGAGGCGGCATGGCACAGCCCGAAGGCGGAGCCGACTTCTGGATCATGTGGCGTCGCGTCGCGGGCGGCCTGATCCCAGCGCTGCAGCTCAATCTGTTCAATCGCCTGCGGCCCGTGCTTCTGCCCGGCAAGAGCAAAGCGTCGAAGCCGCCCGCCAACGAGTACACGGAAATGTGGCGCGCCGCCGCCAGCTTCGAACGGCTCGACCTTAAAGCCAAGGAGCAGTTGGGCGAAGCCGCCTTGAAGACATGCAAACGCTCCCCGACGCCGCCCCACGCCTTCTTCGCGGTCACCCGTCTCGGCGCCCGCGTTCTGCTGTATGGCCCTCTCAATCTCGTTCTGCATCCGCACATCGTGCAGAAGTGGATCGACACCCTGGTCACATTCGAGCCGGGCCATCAAAGCGAACGCATGGCCTGGACGTTTTGCCTGGCGCAGTTGGCTCGCCGCAGCGGCCAACGAGCGATCGACGTCGACGATCATCATCGCCAGCAAGTGCTAAACGTGCTTAAAGCCCAAGATGTCCCCGAGCACTGGGCCCGCATGGTCGAAGAGGTGGTCGAACTCGAAGCCGACGAGCAAAGCCAAATGTTCGGCGAAGCGTTGCCGATCGGCCTGCGCCTGAAGTCAGAGCCTGACGCGTAAGCGAAGAAATTAGTCTTGCGTCACGCTTTCGCCGGAGCGGTGCCGGGCGCCCTTTCATTCAAAACCCATGCAACGAAAAAATGACGCCTAACTTTCTGTAGGACGAGCAGTTCCGTTGATTCATTGCACCGTTGCACACACCCCCCCCCTCGTGCGAGGAAAGGCCGAGCAGCCAAATTCCGGCCACCCGACATGGCGTTCGCCGACGTGACGCGTCATACCGGCGATAGCGCCCACGGCCCAAACCCCCATTCGAGGTGTCAAAGATCAGGCGTCTTCCGTGAGTGGACCGGCGAATGGCGTGTCGAGCGGCGGAATCCGCCGGTAGATGCTGTGACCGGACGAAAAAACCGTGCCTTCCTTGCAACCGATGCGCTCGGCTTCCTTCATGTCGGCGTAGTGCGTCTTGGTCGGCAACCAGCCGATGCTCTTGCCGTTGAGCAAGCCGGCCTGGATTTGCATGAAGACAAGATCAGGCTGCCAGGTTTCACGTTCGGACCAGCCGGCCGGCTTCGGCGGATAAACCGTCTTGGCCTTGATGCCGCGCGTGTCGCCGTCCTAGACGAACTTGCGCCAGAGCGAGCGGCCGACTGGCGGCATCGAATAATCGTGATTGAGTGTGACGATGGGATTGAGGGCGAACTGGCTGTCGTCCATGCCCTTCGCGATGATGATGTGATCCTAGCGGTCGGGCATGTCGGTGCTAATCCCGGACACGTCGGAGCGTTCGCCGGGATTCAGTACTGTAGATTCTTAGATTACCTCGAGGCTGAGGAAACCGCTGAGCGAACCGAATTCAATCTTCGTGGTCTTGACTCTCCAATAGCTCACGCGGTAGTACCAGGGATTCGTGGTGCGTTTGACCAAGAAAAGCAATGGATCGAGAGAAGGCTCACAGAGA
>VGZI01000367.1 GCA_016872605.1 Planctomycetota bacterium | reverse complement strand
GAACTGCTGCATGTTGAGCCGTTTGGTCTCGGATTGCATCTCTTGGATAATGCGTTGCCTGATGGCGAGGAAGGCATCGGCGGCGACGGGGTCGAACTGTTTGCCCCGTTGCTTTTCGACCTCGGCGAAGCCGGTCTCAGCCGACATTCCCTTGCGATACGGACGATCGCTGGTCATGGCGTCAAAGGCGTCCGCAACGGCGACAATGCGGGCGAGCTTGTGCGTATCCTCGCCGGCCGTGCCGTCGGGATATCCGCCGCCGTCCCAGCGCTCGTGGTGGGAGCGGACGATCGGAATGACGTCGGCGAGATCGGGAATCTGCTCTATGATCTTGGCGCCTTTGACGGCGTGTGTCTTCATGATATCGAATTCTTCACGCGTGAGCTTGCCCGGCTTGCCGAGGATTGCGTCGGGAATGCCGATCTTGCCGATGTCGTGCAGCGGCGTGCCGATCCGTATGAGTTGCAACTCTTGTGGCGAAGCTTGCAAGTGCGTTGCCAGGAGGAACGAGTACTCCGTGACGCGCATCGTATGGCCATAGGTGTAGGCATCGCGCATTTCGACAGCCTGAGCGAGCGTCGTAATCGTGGCGTAGAACAGATCGCGCTGCTTGCGCAGAAGCTGCGCGCTTTCGATGCCGGCGGACACGTGAGCGGCCAGCGCGTCTGCAAGATGCATGTCTTCTTTGGTGAACGGCTCCTGGATGGGGCCGCGGTCCAAGTGCAACACGCCGAGCTTCTTCCGCGGCGTGCGCAACAAGACGCACATCACCGACGACATCGTCCCCTCGGCAATGCTGCGGGCGCCGACGAGTTCGGGATCCTCATCGCAGGCGGTGCAAAGGATCGAATTGCCCTGCGTAAAGCAGCGATTCGCCAGGCTCTGGCTAAAGGCAGTTCGGCTGGCGATTTGGCTGTTACCCGTGTCGAGTGCGCGCAGACGCAGCGGTCCATCCGGACCGTCGGCCAAGACGATGGCGCCGCGCTGCGCTCGCAATGTGCCGACGGCATCGCACAAGATTGTCCGAAGCAGTTCTTCCTCGCTCTCCAAATGAACAAGGTGATGCCCGGCCCGCAACAACGCTTGCAGTTGATCGCTGGGACGTTCCTTTTGAATGCCCTCAAACGCGAAGCTGAACGCTTCTTCCCAGCTTTGGCTGCCGACGGCGGCAACCTGCATGTTTTCGATCGGGCAGGTATTGTTGTCTTCGAGGTCGGAAAGGACATCCTGAATGTTGTCGACGACAACCGTGACATTGCCCAAGCGAATGATGTCATGTGGGCGAACGGGCCACTCGCCGGGGTTGAGCCGGCTGCCGTTGAGAAACGTGCCATTGGTGCTGCCCAAATCGCGAACGCGCCAACCCTTGTCGGTGGCGCGAAGCTCGGCATGACGTCGGCTAACGGATGAATCTTGCAGGACGATTTCCAGCGTGGCGAGTCGGCCGGCGCGCAGCACCGTGTCCGAATCCCACGTTTTTCCCTCGACGTCACCGTTGATGCCACGCAAACGGATGCGGCGTTTCACGGACGTTGCTCCTACAGGCGCCTCGATCTCGGTTTCCGGGCCAGGTCGGGGGAGGCGACGCTTGCGCCAAACCGATGGACTCTGCCTACGCTAGGGGTTCCTGTGCTAATCATAGCTCGCGAAAGATGGGCGTGCACAATTGATAGTGCCAAAAATCTTGGCAAATTCGTTTCAACCCGGTTCCGTGTTATTTTCCTTTTCTTTGATCCCATTACTTATTACGATAAATGCTGACGCGAAAAAGTTCCACAATCCCGCCTGACCGCCCCTTTTCTAACGCGATTCTCGAGGTTTGGCCATGAAAAAAAATCGGATAATGTTGTCGATTTTTGTCGGCATCATCGTT
>VGZI01000366.1 GCA_016872605.1 Planctomycetota bacterium | reverse complement strand
CATGGCGATCATGACTTCGAGCAGCGTGAAGGCGGCTCGGTTTCTCGTTCGATGTTGCATGGCTATCTCTCTTTCGATTCCTGCCGGCTGTAGGGTGCGTGAAACGCACCATTCAAGGACGCCGTTCAGAGCGATGGTGCGTTTCACGCACCCTACATTGCTTCTTACGCCGCTTGGGGCGTAACATTCTCATGGTGCGCACCGAGCGCAAAGCCTTACGCGGATCACGGCACGCGCGCGGGGCCCTTCTCAAACACCTCGGCGACGCCGGGGATGACGATAGCGGTGCCGGCATAGCCGCCGGGCGCCATCTTGGCCGGCCAGCCGCGGATCGGTTGTTGCACTTCGAAACGGAATTGGCCGGTGCCGAGATCATCCATCGCCACGACGCGATAGAAGAAGGCGTTGGCCGATCCCGTGCCCGGTTTGGTCGTGTAGAACGTCGTATCGAGGATCCAGTCGCCGGGGCGGATCGGCGGCGGCACGTAGCCGGTGGAATCGAGCGTGATCGTCGAGTTGCTCGGGTTGAAGAAGGCATACGGCGTTCCGCTTATCGTGTTGCCCGTGTAGACGTACTCCTCCAGTTGCAGGCTCTGCGACAATGACAACGAGCGCTGGTCGAACACGATGACCGTGCAATCGACGATCGACTTGTTGCTCGTCTGCGGGCGGCGCAACAGGTACGCCCAGGAGTAGCGCGTGTCGCGCATCACAGCAGCGCCGACCTTTTCAGGCGTTCCGGGGATGTTGATCGAATCAAAGCTCATGTCGTCCCAGAGCGTGAAGTTCTTGTAGACCTCCAGCGGCGTCGGCGCGAAGTTGACGGGACGCCGACGCAGGATGCCGCGAACGCCGCCGACCCAGTCTTGCGCCACCGACAACGGCGGCGAATTCAAGTAGCCGATGTGATCGACGAGGATCGGATAGCTTTCGCCGTACGGGTCGGCGTCGGGGAGCGTTCCGGCGGCTGGGTACGGCAGACCGGTCACCGGGTGGAGTTTGGACGGATTGACGAACAGGTCGGGCGTGGCCAAATTCTTGTTGTAGGGATCGGGCGCCGCTTGCACGACTTGGAAGTCGTTGCGAACATTCTGCATAATGGAAAGCGCGTGGGCGTTGATCGCTGCCTGGGAGCAGCGGTCGTCGCGGATGGCCTGGGCCATGCGCAACATGCCGAGCGGGAACAACGTCAACAGGGCGAGCAAGCCGACCGCCATGATAAAGATGGCGACGAGCACTTCGATGAGTGTCATGCCGCTGCGTCGCTTCATGGGATAATCTCCTTCGTTTACCCGCGGGCTTCTGGTCCGCGGCTAAACGTCATTTCACGAACGCGTACGGGCCCATCGCCACCGGCGCCGGGTTGAACGCGCCCGTGAAACCGGTCTTCACGAAGACGGCGATGATCGACGGATCGCCGCTGTACGGGTCGAGCGGATTCGTGGGACTCGGCGCTCGCACCCACAAGTTGATGCTCGTCGTCATCACCCCCGGCGAGATCACCGCACCGGACGGACCGAACATGATGTCGACAAATGCCCCCCCCTGAAAGCTCATGATCGGCGGAAGCGGATTGTTGAAGCCTCCTTGCGCCGCGGGCAGATTCGTTGTCGTGTCAATGATCGTGCCCTCGGGCAACTTGAGCATCTCATCGCCAGTGGGCCGCGGGGCGCGAATGATGCGATAGTTCGCCGTGAGGGCAGCGGGATACGCGACGGGCGGACTGATCTTGATGTAGTTGCGCGAGATCCCCCCGATGCTATTGGGCGCGCCGACTTGGATGACTTGATGCAAGACGCCGCCGCCGAGCAATTGAAGATAGTCGCCCGGTTGTACCGACCAATAAGGCATTCCCGGGTCGAGCATGTTGTTGAGGTTGGCGACGCCGGAGCCGTTCGTCGGATCGGCCGTCGTGAACCCGAGCGTGTTAAGGACGCTATAGCCGGCGGC
>VGZI01000365.1 GCA_016872605.1 Planctomycetota bacterium | reverse complement strand
GAATGGCGGCGGCTGTACTTTGCCCGCTTGGGCGTGGACCACCTCATTAAATGGCGGCGACTGCTGGTCGAGTCCAACTTTCGGCGGCCAGGAAGCGGGGTACAATCAATTGAACTGTGGCGGAGCCAAGTTCTCCCACGGGGCCCTGGCGTTCCAGGGCGGGCCGTCCCCACAACAGTGCAATTGGTATGTCACGCAGGGCGGACACCCTGGGACCATGTTGGTCGGCATGGGAGACGGCGCGGCAAAGGCCGTTGCTCAAGGAGTCTCCGTCACCAGCTGGGTCGCAGCGTGTAGACCAAATGACAACAGGAACGCGTCGGATTTCTAATCACGCCTTGGGAACGAAAATCTGGGCGGGATGGCGACATCCTGCCCATTTTCTTGATCACGCATTTCTTCGGCCCGCCCGATTGTTAGAGTCGGGCATGATCGGTCCTTAAACCTTCACACGAGACTTTCGCTATGCAGAAGAACACTCTCCTGACGGATCTCGGCCGCTGCAGGGCCTGGTGTGTTTCCCTCATGTTCGCAGCCCTGGTGCTCGGACCCGTCGCATGCAGTTCGGAGCCGCCGCTGCCACCACTTCACCCGGTGAAAGGCAAGGTTACGTTCGACGGCAATCCTGTCAATGCGGGACACGTGACACTTCACCCGATCCAAGCCGAGGAGAATCCGCGGCTCATGGCGGGAGAAATCAAGAACGGCGAGTTCCAGATACACACGGGCGGCAAATCCGGGGCGCCGTTAGGCAAGTACAAAGTCACTATCACGCCGCCGATGGTACCCTCCGAGCAGGGCACCGCAGTGCCCAACTTCAATGAGAAATATCGAGACTCAATGCAAACTCCGATAGAGTTCGAGGTCATCGCCACTCCGGACGCGAGCCGATACGATCTGAAACTCAAGAAGTAAGGTCGTCCTCGCAATAGGCGATCTGCGACGTGAGGCCTGGCTCATGACCAAGGCAACGTGGGCGATCCTTGCACTCGCCCTACTCGCCGTGGCCGGGGTGGGCGCGGCACTTGTTGTTCATTTCTTTCCGGTCAAAGAGGATGTCTCGCCACCAGCGGAGCCCCCCTGGCTTGCCGACGTAACCGATGAGGTCGGCCTCGACTTCGTTCACGACGCCGGGCCAACCGGGACCTACTTCATGCCCCAGCAAGTCGGTTCCGGGGCGGCGCTCTTCGACTTCGACAACGACGGCCGTCTCGACATCCTCCTACTGCAAAACGGCGGCCCCAACTCCGCGTCCACCAATCGCCTCTATCGGCAGCTGGAAAACGGCAAGTTTCAGGATGTCAGCAAAGGCTCCGGCCTCGACATCAATGGCCACAACATGGGTGTCGCCGTCGGCGATGTCAACAATGACGGCCTGCCCGATGTCGTTATCACGCAGTACAACGGCGTTAAGCTGTTTCTCAATCAGGGCAACGGCAAATTTCGCGATGCGACCGAAGAGGCTGGGCTGAGCAACCCGTCCTGGGGAACGTCGGCGGCGTTCATCGACTACAACCGCGACGGCTGGCTCGACCTCGTCGTCGCCTGTTATGTCGACTATGATCCGACCTGGCCCTGCACGGGACCGATGGGAACCAAGGACTACTGCGCCCCAAAGACCTTCAAGGGACGCGTCAGCCGACTATTCCACAATGCCACTGGTGAATCGAAGGATGGCAAGGTGCGATTCGAAGATGTGACGGTCAAATCCGGGCTTGGAAAAATCCCCGGTCCCGGCCTCGGCGTCGTCTGCGCCGATTTCGATGGCGATGGCTGGCCCGACTTCTTCATCGCCAACGACGGCGAGCCGAATCGCCTATGGATCAATCGCAAGGATGGCACGTTTAGCGAAGAGTCCGTCCGTCGCGGCATCGCCTACAACATCGATGGACAGGCCCAGGCAGGCATGGGCATCGCCCTAGGCGACGTTAACTCCGATGGTTTGTTGGACGTCTTCGTAACTCACCTGGCCGAGGAGACTCA
>VGZI01000364.1 GCA_016872605.1 Planctomycetota bacterium | reverse complement strand
GCTCTACCTCCATCGAAAAGACTCTCCATGGCTCGGTGAACTGCAATCCAATTCCGATCCGATCGAGTTGCCAGACGGGTCGGCTATTGATCTCTTTTGCGAGAGGGGGGACGGAACACCGGGGATTTTGAGTCGGTTGTCGGCGCTGACCGCTGGCGAGAAGGCAAAGCGATTGGTTGTGATTTCACCATACTGGGACAACGATCTGTCTGCGCTTCATGAGCTTCGGAGCACCCTGAGCCATTGTCCGACCATCATTGCGTTGAATCCGGCCAAGAACGAATTCCCGATCGACGCCATCGACGCCGGTGATTCGGCACAGTTTGCTGCTGTTCATGACGACGAAGATGCGCATCGATTTCTTCACGCAAAGGTTATTCTAATCGAGACCGACGTAGCAGACCATTTGCTGTTCGGGAGCGCCAACTGTTCGGACGAGGCACTTGGCAGCGCGACTAAAGCCGCCCGAAACGCCGAGGTATCCGTGTATCGGCGTTTTCCGCCGGGGCGTGGATTGGATTTGCTTGGACTAGACTTGGGGAACGTAATTGATCGCGGCGACATCCGGCGCCCAACCCCTGATACCAAGATGTTCGAGAGCGGCCACTCCGCCGTGCCCGCCGGCACGATTGAGGCAGTGGAGCGATCCTTCACCTGGTGGCCCCCTAAAGGTAAGGACGCTGCTGGCGCGAGCATCCTTTTCACTGGAGAGGCGTTCCCCGTGAATACGGTAGGCAATGGCCAGCACCGTGTGCATCTGCCATTCGACCCTGTATTCCCAGTGATTGTTCGTGTGCGATTTGGGGATGGTCGGGTGAGCGACCCCATTGTGGTTCACGATGAAACAGCCCTGAGGTTGGCGTCGCCGGGCGTCACTGACCGGAGGCTCAGATCGGCTTTCAATCGTGTGCTCGCGGGCGAAGAGGACATCATCGATCTTGCCGATCAAGCCCATCTCCTTTTTGCCCTGGATGAGAGTGCGCCGACCAAGCAGGGCCATGCGACCGAGCGGGCTGAGCGCGCATCGTCAGCAGCCGAGCCAAAGGAGTATGAGACGCCCGACGAGTTTAGGCGTGCCGTAGCTCGACGTCCCGGCACCGGCGAGAGTGGCCGCTTCAGCCTTGACGATCCTGGCCTGCTTGATCTGTTGGCTATCATCCTCCGGGGCGTGACCGACGTTGGCGGCAAGGAGGCGCGGAAGAAGCACGACGAAGAAGAAGATCGCGATCTGCACGCCGGCGAGACTGAGGATGGCGATGAAATTAATGAAGTAGCCCCCGAGGAAGCCGCCGGTCAGTCTATCGAAAACACTGGACCAAGCTCCACAACGGCTGAGGAGCGTTTCTTTACGCCTGCCGACATTGAACGGCGAAGAAGGCAACTGCTCAGGGCGATGGCAGCCTTCGAGAAGATGCTCCTTCATCTAACCGAGCATCCCAAGTCGGTATCGAACCACCTAACGGCTCAGACAGCTTTCATCCTCAATCTGATGCTTTTTGCCTGCACGAAAGAGCACCGAAAGCCGGATGGCGGTTCCGTCAGGCTCATGGCATTCGCTCCCGACTCGACGGGAGATCGCGAGCTGACTTTCGCTGTTCGAGCCGGTCGCCTTCTACAGCAAGTCTGGGTCGGAGGTCGCAATGGTGCTCTTGTCGATCACCTATCGATCGATCCCCGGCACTCGTCGATGCCCGACGACGTTTTTTTCTTGATTGTCATGTCGCGCTGGGCCATCGCTCGGGCATTCTTGTCCGCATCGGCCACTTCTGCTCTCGACAAGCTTTCGACTATTCTCCAAGAGTCGGCCGTGAAGATCTATCGATCGACCTTACGGTTCGGTCCCTTGGATGCCGATGCTGAGCAGCGCTTCGTTGAACGCCTAGACGGCAGCCTTGGCTTCCAAAAGTCCGATACATGCAAGCTAACCCGAATTATTCGTGAGCTGGCCCCGGTTTCTTTGGACACCATATTGTCCACTGGAACCGAGAAGTGGTCCTCCCCCTGAAAAGTGGTCCGCCCTGAACTATGTCTTTTGACAAGAAGGAGGACTGCAATGCCGAAGAAGAGGCACAAGCCTGAAG
>VGZI01000363.1 GCA_016872605.1 Planctomycetota bacterium | reverse complement strand
GACCACGTCCCATCGGTAGCCCGAGAGGTGGCCGTAATCCGTGACAGGAGTAAAGATGAGATTAGGAAACTACTCGCAGCGAATCCAGTTTCCCTTACCTTTGGTATCATGCAATCCGTGGTTTTTCGTGGTAGCGGCTTAGTTGGACAGCGCCACTTTTGAAGCCCTGCGACCCCTGCTTGCGGCGAACGAGCGTTGCTCACACTGGTTCCCGCTTTCGTTGCATTTCGGGAGGGGGAGGTGTGAGTGTGTGGGTGCAATGAATGCGCGTATGTGCTTTTTAATAAAGGAATTACGTGCCAAAATTGCGTTGCAGGGTGTTGACCAAGTCGCAAAAATTGGCGCCGTCCAATGAAATCTCGCCGCAATACCCTTGGTTGCTGATCGCATTGCGATCACCATGATCAGCGGTACTATGCTCATGCTGCTGATTATTAACGTTTGTTCAGGGGCTATGTCTTGATTTCGCGGAACTTTTCAGAAAAAATGAGGTCTAACCTTAGGTAGAGTATACTCTACCAGCGGGAAACTGGTTGCATTGGGGAGTTGGCACATGAAGCACTTGGGACGATTGCTGGGTTTTGTTACGATTCTTGGTATGCTCGTGGCGTTTGGCCCGCCCGATGTCTTGGCGAACAAGAAAAAGAAAGATGCCAAAGAAAAAGCCAAGGACGCCGGGCCGGCTGCAAGCGATGCCGATTACAAGGCGATTCAGAGGCAAAAGGAATTCGTCGGCAAGCTCGTCAACATGGACGCGCGACTCGTAACCGTCCGCGTCGAATACTCGCGCTATGAGCCGAATCCGAAATACAAGCCGCCGACGGTGACCAATCCCAAGTCGCCGGGCTATAACGCCGGGGCCAATCAACAATATCAGATGATCCGCACGTACCAAGATATCATGCGTCAGCAGCAGGCCGCTGCCCGCGCCAAGTCCCCCCTCGAGTATCAACGAGCGATGCAGCGAATCGCACAGGACATGGCTCGGCTCCAACAGGAGATCATGCGGATGAATCAGGCCATGACGAAGGCCGGGCCGGGCGCGAAGGTAGACCCAAACAATCAGCCGTTCATCACGGTCGTCAACACCAAAGACTTTGACCTGGAAGTTGAAGAGAAAGTCGTTTATCGGAAACTGATTCTCCCGTTCGAGTACGACGACACGGGCAACGTCAAGACTTACACCGACAAAGAAAAAGCGGCCCTTCGCGGTGACGACAAAACGAAACCCGGGTACATGGCCAAGCTCGAAGAGTTCTCGCCAGGCCAAGAGGTCAAACTGTACCTCAATCCTCCGAAGAAATCCGATAAAGAGCCCGACAAGGATGCACCGCCCGAAGTTGTGCGGCCAACCGTCTACATGGTCGTGATGACCAAGGACAATCCAAACTCGTCCGTCATCACGGGCGCCAAGGACAATCCGAAGAAAAAGAAAAACTAGCCCGCCGTGCAAGCAAGGACAAGCGGATCCGCCGCTTGCAGCGTAGCACTTGATGCTATGCCGCAAGCGGCGTTTTCGTAGACTCTTCGGTATGGATCCCATCACGCTCCGAAAGGCACAACGTCATCTCGCGCGGCGCGATCTCGTTCTGAAGCCCCTGATCCGTGTCGTCGGGCCGTGTACGTTGCGGCACAGCACCGACTACTTTGCCACGCTCGTGCGATCCATCATTTCCCAGCAGATCTCGACCAAGGCGGCCATCGCGATCGGCAATCGATTGCTTGCGACGGTGAAGCGATTTCAGCCGAAGCGCCTGCTCGATGCCAGCGATGACGATCTGCGTGCCGCGGGGCTCTCGCGAGGCAAGCAGCGATCGATCCGTGATTTGGCCGAGAAGTGCCGTGACGGCACGATCCCGCTGCGAAAGATTGCTGACCTGTCGGACGATGACGTCGTTGTCGTCTTGACGCAGGTGCATGGCATCGGCGTGTGGACGGCGCAGATGTTTCTGATTTTTTCACTGGGTCGGCTCGACGTGCTGCCGGTCGGCGACTATGGGCTGCGTGCCGGTGTGCGGAAGCACTACGCCCTGGCGGAATTGCCGACAAAGCAGGCGCTGCACGAACTCGCCGAGCCCTGGCAACCCTATCGCACAGTCGGCACGTGGTACATTTGGCGCAGCCTGGGCGGCGTGC
>VGZI01000362.1 GCA_016872605.1 Planctomycetota bacterium | reverse complement strand
ATCCCCGTGCATCGACGTCTGCGATCTCGACGCGAAGACGGGCTGGTGCCTCGGCTGTGGCAGGACTGCCGGTGAAATCGGTGAATGGACCAAGCTTACGCCGTTCCGCCGAACCCGGCTTCAACAGGAGCTCGCGCGCCGCCTCGTGAGGCTCGGGCAGCGCCCGCTGGTTGGAAGCGAATGAAACGATCGACGATCACAATTGACTGTCTAAAGAGCGGGCTCTTGGCGCTGCTGTTTATGCTGACGGGAGCCAATGGCGTTCCGGCTGTAGCGCACCCGCACGCCTGGATCGACCTGCGGAGTACGGTGGTTCTTGACGCGCAGGGACGGGTTGTGGCGATCGAGCAGCAATGGCTGTTCGATGAGTTCTATACGGTGTTCGCACTTGATGGCCTGAAGACGCTGGCGGACGACAGGGACCCTCGATTGGTAGAGCTCGCACGCGTCAATTTGGAGAATTTGCGACCCTATGGCTACTTCACGGAGGTTCGCGCTGACGGCGCCAAGGTGACGCTCGGCACGGTAAAGGAGTTTGAAACGGCTCTGCGCAGCGGTCGCCTCTGGTTTCGGTTCATCGTCCCGCTGGATCGACCACTCGATCCCAGAAAGGACCGGGTGAGCTTCTCCGTCTTCGATCCGACCTACTACATCGAGATGCTTCACCTGAAAGACGATGTCATCGCGTTCCATGGGGCTGGAGCGAATGCCTGTTATGGCCGAATCACGCCACCGAACCCCACGACCGAGACCGTCATGCTGGCAGCGGCGCTCGATCGGGGCGCGAAAGCCGATAACACCTTGGGGGCGCTTTTTGCCGAGACGGTCGAGGTCCAATGTCAATGAACGCGCGTGTGCTGGCCCCTGTGATGGTCATCGTGAGTTTGACCGCCCTCCTGGTTCTTGCCTTGCTTCTGACTCACACGGACGATGGCAGCAGCGTCTGGTCTCGTCTTCTTGTCGAAGTCCAGACTATCCAACGTGATTTGCATCGACAACTCGCCGGTGCAATGCGTGCCGTCGGGGCTCGGGGGAGTGCGGCTGCCTGGGGTCTGATTGCCCTGAGCTTCCTGTATGGGGTGTTCCACGCGGCTGGGCCCGGGCACGGAAAGGTCGTCATCTCGACCTATCTGTTGACCCAGGAGAGTCATCTTCGCCGGGGCGTAGCGCTTTCGTTGCTTGCATCGCTCGCGCAAGGCGTCACCGCCATTCTGATCGTCGAAGCGACCGTCGGTTTGCTCGGGCTCACGTTCCGGCGGGCGGGAGCCACCGCGACCGGCTTCGAAGCCGTCAGCTACGGCCTCGTCGCACTCGTCGGGGCGATACTGGTCGTGACCCGCGCGCGCCGTCTTCATGCCCGGCTGAAGCAGGTGCCGGTCGTTTCGGACCACAAGCCACTACACGGCCATGATCACCAACACGGTCATGACGAGGCGTGTTCGCACTGTGGCCATGCCCATGGGCCGATCCGAAACGATGTCGAAGCCCCGGTTTCCGTGCGGACGCTGGTCGGACTTATTCTGTCGGTCGGCATCCGTCCCTGCAGCGGCGCCGTGATCGTGCTCCTCGCCGCCCATGCGATGGGCCTTCGATGGGCTGGTGTCGGCGCCGTGCTTGCCATGTCCCTAGGGACCGGATTGACCGTCTCCCTGCTCGCCAGCCTCTCGGTCTACGCCCGCAAGGCGTCGCTGCGGCTGGCGGCAATTCTGCTGGACCGGGCCACCCGCATCGCCACGGCAATCGATGTTGTCGGCATGGCCGGAGGCGTCGTCATTCTTGTCGCTGGGGCGCTTCTCTTGCAGTCAGCTTGGGTGACCCCAGCCCATCCCCTGCTCCGGTGAGAAGGGGGGCGCGCACCAGAGAGCGTTGGATCCCAGGTCCTCTCTCTCCGCCAATACGCAAAACTTCGCTGCAACTCGCGCTTTTTTGCTCTGATGCGCAGATAAACCGCACGGTGGCGCCCTCGCCGCGTGTTGCTTCCGAATTGCCCTGAACGCGGACGCAAATCTAGAGCATCGGCGTTGGTCGCGATGAGCCAGGCGCGATTTTGTGTCAACGCCGGAGTAAAAATGCATCGGCTGGTCGGAGTAAAAATGCATCACGGCTGACGGCAGGAAGGCCCCCTGCGGGGGGCCTTCCTGCGCCCTGGTT
>VGZI01000361.1 GCA_016872605.1 Planctomycetota bacterium | reverse complement strand
TGGTGACGGTGAACTCACCGGTTGCATTTCCTGCGCCAAAGCTTGTGGCGATGATGCGGTATTCGCCGGTTTGGGCAATGCGATGGACGATGCGAGCATTGGGGAAACCGCCGCCGTCATCGTCGCGGGCCAGAATCTTGCCGTCGGGTCCGAGCAGGAACAAGTAGGAATCGAACCCGCCGTTGTTCAGGTCGCTAACCATGTCGATCTGGTAGGTTTTGCCTTGCTCGAGTCTTATTGAAAGAGACCGGTGCAACCTCCCTGCGTTGCCGATCATCCCCGTCAAAGGATTGAAACGGCTATCGGTGGCGGCGATGCGACCGGTGTACGATCCCTTGCCGTCAACGAGTTTCAGAGCCAAGGCTGGCGGAGGAGAAATATCCTTGATGGCCAGCGTGAACTTGCCAGTCTCGCCGCCCTTGCAGGTCGTGGCGACGATCTTGAACTCGCCGGATTCGGTCGCCTTGTAGACGATCTTGGCATCGGGGAAACCGCCGCCGTCGTCATCGAACGCGACTTCCGTGCCGCCTGGGTTCTCAAGACGCAAATAGGAGTCGATCTCCGTGCTCTTCATCTCGATCAAGTAGGTTTTGTCCTTCTGCATCTTGTAGGGGAAGATCTTGGCGTAGCTCTCCGTGCGAACCGTGTCCTTCGGGCTGTTAGCGTTCAGTTCGTACGCGACCGGGATCACGATCTTCGGGAGCTTCGACGGGTCGGAGAAGCCCATCAGCATGTTTGGCGAGATCGACGACGACCACGTGAGGACGGCATCCTGCCTCGCCATGTTGCCCTTCTCGCGCAGGACTTCGATGGTGCGCGCCGGCGTGTACTGTTTGATTTCACCCAGCGTGATCTTGCCGTCGCGATTCATGTCCGCGTGTCCGGCCATACCGTCGTAGAACGCCTTCGCGTACGCGCTGTACGGTCCAAGGGCATTGCTCAGCTGCAAGTGGTTGCTGGAGGCAATGACAACGAGCCCCCCGCCGGTGGGATCGGTGTATTTATCCATGTAAGCCTTGGCGTTGAGGTTAAGCTGGCCGCAGAAGCAGGCGTCGATGATGATGAACACTTTCTTGCCGGCGCGAACGTTCAAGTCAGCAGCGTCCAGCAAGTGTTTGTCCGTAATGATCGTGTTGGCTTCGTTCCTCGGATCGAAATCCCACGGCAGGAAGTACCACATTTTGGTGGTCTTGTTGGAGTCGCCGTGACCGCTCAAGAAAATGACGACGAAGTCGCCCTTCTCGCCGACTTTGGCGAGGCTGGCGATCTTGCCGAGGATGCCTGCCTTGGTCGCCTGCGCTTCGACGAGTGTGTTATCCTCGACGTTGTTGAATAGCTTGCCCTTCTGGCCCATGAACGCAGCGGCTGTGTTGCGCGCGTCTGCGACGTCGCCCTTGAGCTTGGGCGACTTGGGATAGGCATCGATGCCCGCGGAGACGATGTAGCAATTGGGCTTGCGGCCATTTTCTTGGCCTTGTCCCATGGCCCAACTCGCTCCCATGAGGAGCAAGGCCATGACGACAACAAACGGAAGACGGGTGGCTCGTAACATGGCTTTCATAAGTACGTTCCCGTGAGAATGGTTGAGAACCTCTACGAGCGACATTTCCGAAACGCCGCGATTACTTCTTCGTGAAAAAAAGTTGCTCATGAAGGCGATTGAATGGTGCCTCACCGCAATAGTATACGCACGTTGCCGACTCTTTCTAACATCGCCCGTATTCTTTTTCGGGGTATTTTTTGGCAGGTGGCCGACTATACGAGCAAACGCGATGCCAGCAGTGGTTGACTATGCCGCGTAGTTCGCCAAGTGATACCTCGGTCCGCAATACTTCAGTGGGGCATGTGCCAACGAGCCAAAGTGCCGAGGAATGGCAATTTGGTACCGTGCTCCACGGTCGATCTTGGCGCGCAAGTTCGCACGGTAGATGTGCGGCATCGAGTCAACGAGGCGTATCGGTTTCGTGACCTGACTGAATGGCATCGTTGCGTGAGGCCGATGGGCTCGGAGGGTCAGATGATGCCGCCGGCGCCTCTTGCTTGTCCGCCAGCAATTGGATGCCGTAATAGAACACGGGCGTCAAGAAGATGCCGAAGAGCGTCACGCCGAGCATGCCGGCGAACACCGCCAAACCGAGCGATTGCCGCATCTCCCGCCCCGCGCCCGTGGCAATCACCAGCGGAACGACGCCGAGGATGAAGGCGAACGACGTCATGAGAATGGGCCGCAGCCGTAAGCGCGACGCCTCCACGGTCGCGTTCAAGAGGTCTTCCCCCTGCTCGTGGCGAACCTTGGCGAACTCGACGATGAGAATAGCATTCTTGCTGGCCAAGCCGACCAAGACGACAAAGCCGATCTGCGTGAAGAT
>VGZI01000360.1 GCA_016872605.1 Planctomycetota bacterium | reverse complement strand
GGCTCGCGAATGGTCATCCGCGCGCCTCCGGCGGCGGAGGCGGCGGCATGGGCGATGACTCCGGCGGCGCAGGGGGCGCCGGCGCCGGCACGTCCGGCGGCGGCGCGGGCGGCATCTCCGGCGGCGGTGACGGCGGACCGTCCACAATCGTCAAGCTCACCGTCCCGGGCTTCGTCGACGCAGGCGCTGACGCAGGCTTGCCCGGCGGCGGCATCATCTTCAAAAACGGATCGTCCAGATCGTCGTCCTCCTGATGCACCACATCCAGAGCCGTGTCGTCCACGAAATTCCGCATCAGGAAATAGACAATCGTGCTGGCCGTCCAGAAAAAGCTATAGCTGAAGCCGACGACCAACAGGAAAAACGGATAGATCCAGCACGACACGAGCACGGCGCCGACCGTATTCATCGTACTGATCTTCTCCTTGTACTCGGGCCGAAAATCGTAGTGCCCATCCTTCTTCTCGACATGCTGCGTGTTGCCGCTCAGCATCAGATCGCGCCACCCATACGATGTCGGCGCGTAGCTGAACAGGTACGACGGATCGCGATCGTGCGATTCGCGCGCGTCGGCCAAACCGGGCGTGCTGCTGACGGCCCATTTGCCCAAGAACAACATCAGCGATGCCATGAACGTAATGAAAAAGATGACCGCCGCCCCGTAGACAAGCGACGTCGCGCTGTACCACAGATACTGCCACGGCGCTTGATAGACGTAACTGTACGATCGGCTCAGCGCATCGAAGGCGTCGGTCCCCTCGGTGCTGATGGTCCCCACCATGAGCGGCCAGCCGACCAGGCCGACCAGAATCACGGCCATGACGAAGCCGCTGAGAATGACGAGCGGCCAAGCGAAACCAGCAAAGACATCGCCAAACCAGGGAATCAATTCCACCCACCCGAAAAGAAAGAGAAGCAGGATGAAGATCAAAATGCCCACGAGCGGCGCGACTGGCGCAAACAAGTAGGAAACGAATCGCTCCCAGGCAAAGTCGAGAGAATCGCCGAGGCTTATGCGTTCATTCTTGGCGAACTGCACCGCGGCGATGCGACTGATCGCCCCGCCGAAAAAGCCCCAGATCGTCAGCGTCCAGATGATCACGAACAACAGATAGAGCCGATCCATGAACGCCGCCCGGTTGTCAAAAAGGTACACGATCGGCATGAGCACCTTGACGAATGGCTCGACCAGCACGAGCGACTTGGTGCTGAAAATCCACTGAAAGAGATGTCCGGGCACGGCCGACGCTTCATTCGGCGACTTGACGATGCCGTCGACGATCAGGTAGGGGTTCTCGCCGCGTTCCTCGAACCAGGGCCAGGTGCGGAGGCGGCCCGCAGGCTTCAGCGCGGGAGTCACAAGTTGCTTGGAAAAGGTCTTGAGCGCCTTCTGAGCAACGCTCTGATCCTTGGCTCCGTCCGCATCTAGTTTGATCTGGATCGGACTCATCGCTCCCTCGAGGAGTTTCTCAAGCTTGTCAACGCTGCCGTTTTCGACAATCAGCAATATGCGGTCGACGCGAATGCCCTTCTGGGCAACCTCGACCTTTTCCGCTGCACGCTTGAATGTGACAAAGATGCGTCCGCTTCCAGGGGAGGTACGGAACTCGGCAGGGCGGGTGTATTTTCCCCCTGCGGGTACTGCGGTGTAGCACAGTTTGCACATGCTGTCGGATACGTCGTAGATGCCATGTAGCTCAATTCGCTGACCAGTAGGAGACGTACCTTCAAAATCGAACGCTTTGGGAGAATTAGTTTGGCCGAGCGTCATTTTCCCTTCAACAACGACCCGCTTGCCGATTGCCCCTCGTTCGATGCGAAAATCATCGCTAGTCACGTCCAGAATCTTGTTTAACGTGGCAATTTCATCCTTCGACAGTGCCTTTCCCTCTGTCTCTTCCTCGATGGCATACCATCGGCCTTGAAGAAGAGTCTTGTCATCCTTGGTCTTCTTTTCCTTTTCGTCCGACTTTGGTTTGTCATTGTCGTCGGCTCCGGGATTGGGTTTCTTCGGGCCAGGCTTGATCTCTTCCACGCTCAGTGTGCCGAGCAGAACCTTTTCGGGGAGCTTTCGGTCTTTGTCGGCTTCGTTGGCGAAGCTCCACTTGAAGGTCTTGTTGGCGCCAAGGGCCGGCACTTCGAGGGTGCTTTCCTTTGTGTTGATCAAGACCGGTTCGTTAAAGTCGCGATGCCCACGCTCCCACTTATCGAGCAGCAAGAACTCCTCATGATCGTTTGCGATGTCGCCGGCGTCAGTGGCCCGCCGATCGGCCGGAGCGCCAGCCAATTCGTGAAGCAGGTTCCAGGACGCGCGGCAAAACTTGAAATGCGCCCACTGAGCCCGACGATCCTCCGCCGAGGTCTTTCCCTTCTCTTCGAAG
>VGZI01000359.1 GCA_016872605.1 Planctomycetota bacterium | reverse complement strand
GAAAAAAATCTTGGCGCATCAAATCGAGGTGATTCTACGCAATCACCGGGGGAACGGCGTTCGCCGACATCCTTGCCGCCTGAGAAAGAACGAGACGGAGTAACTTCGCAATGGCCTCTGGCGATCAACATTTACGTTGGCATTGGGACAATATCGGGTTATAATCGGCGGAAACCCGATTGTCAAAGCATTGTGCGAGGGAGACTACGATGTTTTACCGAATGAGGGCTTTTGCCGTCGCCGTAATTGTCGTTGGCGTGGCGTCGCCGTTTGTTGCGGGGCAGGCCGAGAATGACAAGGCCGATCCGCCGGCGAAGAAAGCTCCGGCCGCTGATGCAAAGAAGAAGAAGGCGCGGGATGACCTGCCGCCGTTCGGCAAGGGAAAAGCCGCCAAGGGGCTGCCGGTCGCGCTGACCTATTGGCCGCCGACTTCGCAACTCATCGGGATCGACGAGGTCCTGCGCGAGCTGAAACTCGACGACAAGCAACAAGACACACTCAAGAAAGCGCAAAAGGCCTATCAAGATGCGATGCTGTTCCAGCCCGGCATGAACATTAACGACCGGCTGAAAAAGCAGCAGGAAGCAGTCAACAAACTCGAAGAGGCGATCAAGGACACGCTCAAAGACAAGACTAAACGTCTCGATCAGATCGCGGCTCAAGGCGCCGGGCTGCATGCGTATTTCACGCCGGCCCGTCGCCAACAACTCGAATTGACCGATGAGCAACTAACCAAGGGAAAGGCAATCATCGACGCCACGTATAAAGAGCTTTACGACAATGCCATGAAGGGAGGGCTGAAGACGTCACCTGCAGTGTTCGCCCGCAGCCCGGAGAATCGTGGCAACTTCATCAATCAATCGACGATCAAGCTGCTCGAGTTGCTCACCAAGGAGCAGAACAAGCGCTGGCTGGACATCGTCGGCGATCCGCTCCAACCGGAGGTTCTGTTGAAAGTGCGAACTGGTACGACGAGCGGTTTCGGCGGCTTCGGCCCCATCAACCCGCCGATCTTCAATCCGAAGGGTGGCCCAGGCAAAGGCGGTCCTCCTGGAGCCGCCGCCACGCGGATCACCGCCAGTCAACGCGCCCTGGCCATGGGCAACTACGCCGAAGCCGAGACGTTTGCTCGCCAGGCCCTCGATCTCGCCAAGGAGCCGACGGTTGTGCGCGGCGAGGCGCTTGTCGCGCTGGCGGCGGCCCAGGTCAAGCTGGGGCGAGCCGCTGATGCCGAATCGTCGCTCAAAGACGCGATGGCGCTTTTTGAAAAGAAAGTCGGTCCGTATAACCCGCGCATCGCTGCCGCCTTGACGCTCCAGGGTGATTGCGCCGACCTGCGTGGACAACTTGAGCAGGCCGACAAGCTGCATCGGAAGGCGCTCGAACTCAACGAGAAAGTTGCCGGCGCCAACTCCGGAGAAGCCGCCGTAAACTGGAATGCCATCGGGCTCATCGCGATCCGCCAACAAAAGCTTGCCGAGGCCGAGCTTGCTCTGCGCAAAGCGCTCGAGATTCGCGAGAACACGCTCGGCAAAGTCCACGTCATCGTTGCCCAGTCGGCGTTCAATCTCGGCCAGCTCTACCGCAATTTGAAGAAGTACAAAGAAGCCGAGCAAAACGGGCTAAGAGCGCTCGACATCTACTCGCAGTTGGATCATCCCGATGTCGTATTGCCGATGAACTTGATGAGCAGTCTGTATGTCGAGCAAAAGCGTTGGAACGAAGCGGAAAAGCAAACTCAGGCCTGGCTGCAGTTGACCGAGAAAGCGGCGAAGGACTCGGCGTCCAGTCTTGCGCCGCTCGATCGGCTGGCATCGATTCTGACGACCATGGGTCGCGCCGAGGAAGCCGCGGCCGTCGATCAACGCCGCAAGTCCCTGCGCGACAAGCTCGCCGCCGCGAAAAAAACGATGCCGTGACGACGTGTCTCTTTTGTGCCGATGAACCGCGGGAAGGGCGGCGCTTCCCCGGTAGTAACTGACGAGCCGGAAGCGTAAGCGATGGTATTGCCTCAACGGTCGCTTACGCTTCCGTCTCGCAATTCTTGGCCTTGGGAACGGCCCATCTCAGCCACCTTTTACGAATTTGTTTGGCGTCCCTTCCAACGGACCGCCCGGCGTCGGCCGCCATAGCGCAAGTTCCTCAATTTTCTGAGCGAGGGCGAAGTCTTTGTCGGTGATGCCGCCGGCTGAGTGCGTCTTCAGCTTGACCCAGATCTTGCCCCAGGTGATCGCCAGGTCGGCGTGATGATAGGCCGCCTCGCACAGGAATCCGATGGCGTTGGTGAGCATCAGCGTCGTTGGCCAGCCGTCGGTGTTGAACTTGCGGCGTAGCCAACCGTCTTCCAGATACCAGTTCGTCAGGCCGAGTTCCGTCAACTTGCCGCCAACCTCGGCGTCGCTGTAGGTTTTCTCTGCTGGCTTGGTCA
>VGZI01000358.1 GCA_016872605.1 Planctomycetota bacterium | reverse complement strand
CCGTGCAGATGCAGGCATGCCTCGCTTTCTTTTCTGGAGTAGATCGAAGCGTCGGCGGCTACGAGGGCCTCATGGCTGCGCAGCAATGCCTTCCGAACAATGAGGTACGCGACAAGTACGCCGCTAACTACATCGTGCTCGGCACCATTTGGGAAGCGCTTTCACCCGATCCATGCCTGAGCCCGTATGAGAAGGACTACAAGTGGCTGACACAGGTTTATGAATCGGTGAAGCCGCCCAGCGGCAACGGCAAGCTGCTCTGGCATGCGCTCGGAGCCAAAACAATTGAGTTGATCAACCAGAACGTGCATCTGGAGTCGGTCCGCGATGATGTCGAGACGCTCGTCCTCGATGCGCAGATACTGGACGACATTCTGAAAGATCCCGACCCCGCCAAACGCGGAAAGGAGGTCGAGATCAAACTCATCGCCCGACTGAAGAAACATCTCGGCAACCCGAAGTTCACAGCGCTGGGCGAGCGGCTGGAGAAGATCAAAGATCGCCACGAACAGGGATTCCTCAACAGCCTGGAATTCCTGAAAGAGATTCTCGAACTGGCGAAGGAAGTCGTCGAAGCCGAGAAGCAGGTTGACCCGGAGGAAGAACGCGACCGCGCGAAGGATGCACTTACAGAACTTTTCAACGATGCCAAGACCAAGAACACTCACATCATTGTCGAACGCATCGTGGCGGACATCGACGACATCGTGAAGAAAGTGCGGTTCCAAGACTGGCAGCACACCGCGACTGGTGAGCGGCTGGTTCAAAAAGAACTCCGCCGCACTCTGCTCAAATACAAGCTCCACACGGATCAAGAGTTGTTCGACAAAGCTTACGGCTACATCCGGCAGTATTATTGACCGTCAACGCACGGTGTCGGCAAAAAGCTGACCGCTCTGCTTTGACGAAGCCCCCCGGACATGTTCAACTTGCTCGCAAAGTATTCGGTGTTGTCCACATCGCGCTTTCCACAATGAAACGCGAGCACCAACTTGGTCGTGCGCTCAATGGCGGTGAAGACGTAGCAATCACCGACCTCCGGTCCGTAGCCTTTGAGGAATGCCGTCTTCTCTTTGCAGTGGATGAAGCCCCACATTCCGTTTTGATCGTGTTCATTGGGCATCCCTCGCCATCGTCTCGAATACTCCGCCAATCCGATTCTGGATCAGCAACTCCGCCGCAATGCGGGCCAATTCGGGCGTGGGGTATTGCTGGTCGATCAACAACACGGGCCGCAACGCCTCATCAACTTGGTGCAACTGCTGCTGCAACTGCTCGGCCTCGTCGCCAACCGCGTGCTCGCCAGGTAGTCCGTCGCCGATCAGATGACGAGAGAGCCATTGCCGGGCTTGGTGATCCCCACCAATCGCAGCTTCCACCGCCTTGCCGATGATCTTTTTCCAAACCGGAATCGTCACGGCATCCGTGAGTGCGACAAGGTACTCAGCTTCCGTTCGTCGCGTCGGCCGTCCAGGTCCGCCACTGTTCCCCTTCACGAATCGCCCGCGTTGATCTCTGACCGCCATTTTTCCGACTCCGTTTTCGCACCGACTAAACGGTGACACTCACTCGAATCCTTCCGCATCGGTGAACCGTTCGACCGTAATCCGAACGTGATGACAATGCCGGCAAATGCGGCGTCGATGAATGGCCGAGTCGGTCTTCGTGTGGTAGGTGTTCGCCACCCGCCAATCTCGACACCCGCAACGCGGGCAGGCCCACGGATCGGCAAACACACGGGCGAAATACGATTCACTCGGCCGCTGTTCTGATGCCATGCTCGCCCCTCCGTGGCGTCCCTTCATAAAGAAAGACCACCGATTCCGATGATGGTTCCCTTTGGTGGCGGCCGACAGATTGCAGGGGAAGGACCCGGAAGGACCTAGCGATTTTTGCCGGCCGTGTCGGTCGCCATGCTCGTCGTCAACGAGAGTGATGCCGCTCCAGTGTGCGTACATGCCTTGAACGATTCTCAATCACCTGTTTCCGTTAATGCTTGCGCGTGTTTCACGATCGCGTCGACGAACTCCATCCCGAAGAGTTCTCGCAGCTTCTTGACCACCTTGGCAGGTTCCCTCGGGATATACACCTGCCGGTTCTCTCTGATGCCAGCCTTGACCAATGCCGCATTGGGTGACATCTCGCCCGACATAACCTTGGCGACTACTTCCGGTTCGCACGCGCGTTTAACGCGGTCGATGCTGTAGGCACGACTGTTGCCGGTAGAAACATCTGCTGCCGTTACATTGTTACGGTTGCAAGTATGCTGGTTGTGATGTTCCTTCATCGCTTCGCGAAACATCGCCAAGCATTCAGGATCGTCCTTGATGACTGCTTCGACTGCGCGGACATCTTCGCCCCATCCGCGTAGAGGCTTTTCAGTTATCAGCTCACGGAGGCTTGCGAGTTTTACAATCTTGCCCTTTGGTGT
>VGZI01000357.1 GCA_016872605.1 Planctomycetota bacterium | reverse complement strand
ATTCGCAGCAACCGCTTCATGCATTCACTCCATCAGGAATGGCGAGGGTTATGCCAAGCGTCGCGGATATTGCAAGAGCAAAAAACTCTGATAAGCAGCCGGGGAGAGAGGGATATGGGGAGAAAGGGAGAATGGGAGAAAGGGAGAATGAGGACGAATGCGGCCCGCACCCGCGCTCCCCTTCTCCTTCACGCCGCTAGCCTTTGTTCCAGGCCCATGACTTTGGCGACGAAGCCGAACAATTCTTCCTCGAAGCGTTCGAGCCGAAACTGCAGGGCGTGTTTGCGAAGCCGCTGCGGGTCGAAGGCGGCGCGATGCTGTTCGAACGATTCCATCGCCGACGCAAGGCAATCGATTGTTTGCTCATCGAACCACATGCCCGTGGCGTCGGGCCTGGGCCAGGGGACGACGGTCTCGGTCGCGCCGCCTTTGCCGAACGCGATCACCGGAGTTCCGCACGCCTGGGCCTCGACGGGGACGATGCCGAAGTCTTCCTCGCCGGGAAACAGCAACGCAGCGCACCGGCGAAGGTGGTCGCGCAACACCTCGTCGGGCTGCCAGCCGAGGAACTCGATGTTGGCGTCGGCGATCGCTCGCAGCTTGCTCTCGTCCTGGCCCGAGCCGATGACCACGAGCTTTCGGCCCAGCTTCTTGCACGCTTCGATGGCCAGGTCAAGCCGTTTATAGGGTGCGAACGCGGAAAGAATGAGATAGTAGTTTTCACGTACGACATCGGCCGGGCAGTAAAAATGCGTATCGGCCGGCGGATGGATGACCACGGCGTCTCGGTCGTAGCAGTCGCGAATGCGCTGGCGGACGACATGACTGTTGGCGATGAAATGGGAGACTCGGTCGGCGCTGCGGCGGTCCCAGTCGCGCAAGCGCGCCAGCACGAGGTTCGCCAGCCAGCGTTTCGGCCAACCCCAGCCGCGCTCGTCGAAATACGACTCTTGCATGTGCCAGGCGTAACGCATCGGCGTATGGCAGTAGCAAAAATGCAGCGCCCCCTCCGGCGGCGTTACCCCCTTGGCCACGCAATGGCTCGAACTGATCACGGCATCGCACGTCGGCAGCGTCCAGCCGACGGCCCACGGCATGAACGGCAACAAGTAGCGATAGTATGAATGCACCCATGGCAGCTTGTTGAGGATGCTCGTGACGATGGGCCGATCCTCGATAGTCTTGCTGCACGAGCCAGGCTTGTGAATGAGCGTATAGAGCGGCGCAGTCGGCCAGCGCCGGCACAGCGATTCGAGCACCTTTTCGCCGCCGCGCATGCCGGTGAGCCAATCGTGAATCAGAATGACATTGAGTGAGCCGACATCCATGCCGATTCCCCGTCTTCGTTTAGCGCTCGCGTGGCGCTATCGGTTCGTTGTCGCCCCAGTCTACCGCCGCCTCTGATTTGCGCATAGACGAAATTCAGAACGCACCATCCGAGCGCGAAGCCGCAAGCGGCGGAGTTTTTTTGTTGCATTCTCGCGCCGTCCGGATTGAATATCCATACCCCCACGTGCACCCTTCATCACAGGAGCAGCATCATGCGACGAATTCTCTGCATCGCCTTGACCCTCGCGCTTACCCCGTTTGCCTACGCCGGCGACGCCGTCATGCCGTTCAACGGCAAAGACCTCGCCGGCTGGAAACTCCGCGGCGACGCCAAGAAAAACAAATGGCAAGTCGGCGTCGCCGGCGTCAACGACAAGGGCGCTCTCACGTTCAAAGAAGGTTCTGGCGAGCTTGTCAATACGGGCAATGGCGGCATCGATATCTACACCGAACGATCCTTCGCCGACTGCCTCGTCGAAATCGAAGTGATGGTCCCGAAAGGCTCCAACTCCGGCATCTATCTCATGGGCCGATATGAAATCCAAATCCTCGATAGCTTCGGCCGAAAACAACTCGGCATGGGTGACATGGGCGCGATCTACAGCGTCGCCATCCCTAAGCTGAATGCTTGCCTCAAGCCCGGCGATTGGCAGAAATACGTAATTGACTTCCAGGCCCCGCGCTTCGACGGCACTAAAAAGACGGCCAACGCCATCTTCAAAAAGGTCCTACTCAACGACAAAGTGATCCACGAAAACGCCGAGGTCCTCAAGGGCGCGACCGGCGGCTCGCTGGGCGGCGAAGTCCCGGCCGGCCCGTTGATGTTGCAAGGCGATCATGGCCCCGTGGCGTTTCGCAACATCAAGATCACGCCGAAGAAATAGCTATCCCGCCGCGCCGCCGGACACACATGCGCCAGGCTGACGGCGTAAGCGGCACTCGGTACCGAGTACCGCTTACGCCGTCCACGGCACTCATTCACCGTACTCGGCGCAGCGAGAAAGCTTCGCTAATGCCTCAGGCTCTGAGGTGAGTTCAATCCGCGACCGGTTCGGAGCCTTCGCGCAGGCCTTTGAACAGGCGGCGCTGGATGCTGGCGTTGTACGGGGTCCACGCACTCGTCGCGTTCTTGTCCTCGCGGATGTCGCGCAAGAACGAGTGCAGCTTGGCGTCGAGGTTGTCTATGTAATGTAGCGCGATCGCTTCCGGCGTCATCGGCAAGCGCGGGCTGCCGAACTCGTAGCTGCCGTGA
>VGZI01000356.1 GCA_016872605.1 Planctomycetota bacterium | reverse complement strand
TCAGAATCGCAATTTTCAGAGAATCCATTGACCTGCTTCTCTTCGGTGGGTGGTGTGACTCAGGTCCCGAGTTAAAACAGTTCCTTGATCGGTTCGTTATTGAGTGGCGCTCCTACCCCAACAGGGGCTGAATCGGCCGCGAGCCTTCGGGCGTCGCCCAGATTGGTCGGCTGCCGAGGAAATGGCGGACGCGCGGGTTGATGCCCATGGTCCGGTAAATCGTCGCGAACAAATCGCCTTCGCTGACCGGATTTTCCTGGACCTCGAAGCCATCACGATTGCTAGCGCCGTAATGTTGGCCGCCGCGGATGCCGCCGCCGGCGAGAACCACCGTCCACGCTCGACCGAAGTGGTCGCGGCCCGCCTGGAAATTGATGGCGGGCGTGCGGCCGAATTCGCTGGTCCAGACGACCAGCGTATCCTGGAGCAACCCTCGTTCTTGAAGATCTTGCAAGAGCGACGCCCAGGCGGGATCAAGTTCTTGCAGATTTCCCTTGTGGACCGGAAAGTTGTCGTTGTGGCCATCGTAGCCTGCGTGACCGGCCTCGACGAAGGAGACGCCGGCCTCGATCAGCTTGAGCGCCGTGAAACAGGCCCGCCCAAAAGTACTGTCGCCGTAGCGTGAACGGGCCCGCGTCCACTCCTCGGACACATCGAATGCCCGGCGTGCCCGCATGAGGCGAATCGTGCGAAGCTCGGAGGTGCGATGGGCGGCGAACGGTTCGCCCGGCCGCTGCTCGGCAAATCGTTGTTCCATGAAGTTGAGCAGGTCGCCGCGACGATCCTGGATGTCCGCGGACACCGACGGATTGGCGAACGCCGGGAGTTGGCCATTGTCGGACACTACGAACGGCTCATACTGCGGGCCAAGGTATCCAGCGCCGTAGATGCCGCTTCCTGATCCGATCTTGACGAAGCTCGGCAGGTCGTTTTCCGGATTCTCGCAATACTTCGCGATCATGGCGCCGATTTCCGGATGCGGAAATCGTTGGCTCGACGGATAGCACGTGTGCATGTGATAGCCGCCGATGCCATGATCGACCGACTGCGTCCGCATGCTGCGAATGATCGCCAGCTTGTCGGCATGACGAGCGATATTCGGCAGGTACTCGCAAACCTGGATGCCGTTGACGTTGGTTTGAATCGGAAGGAACTGGCCGGCCGTGGGCCGCCCCGGCTTCATGTCGAAGGTGTCGATCTGGCTGACGCCGCCTTCCATGTAGAGCATGATGCAGCGTTTGCCCGCCCGCCGAGCTTCTTGAGCGATCGACTGCGAATGCGTCAGCGCGCCCCAGTTCGCGACGGCCATCCCACCCGCGGTGGTCAGCAGCCCCTTCATCAAGGAGCGACGGCTCAAGTGATTCTCGTCATGAAAAGAAACCATGTTCTTTCTCCGAAGGCGTTGCACCTGAATACAGAAACACCATCAACTTTTCTCAGTCGCTTCTATTTCTTTCGATCTTCGAGCGTGCAGACCACCACCTGGCCGGAACTATCGGCGACGGCCAACAACGTACCGTCGGGAGAGATCGAAATGGCGTGAAGAATTGGAGTGAATGGGCCCTGCTTTTTCTTGTCTCCAATCGCGAGGCTGATCTCGTGAACTTGCATACCATCGCTGAGCCGCCAGATCTTGACCGCTCGGTCGCGACCGCACGTGACGAGGTGCTCGCCGTCCGGATGGAACGCCAAATCGGTGGCTCCTCGAATATGCGGCGGGGTCAATTCGCGAACCTTCGCGCCGGTCGCGGGGTTGAGCAAGAACACCTTTCCGGCTGGCCCATCGCGGTCAATGTGGCCCACGCAGACCGCCAGATTTTTCCCGTTGTCGGAAAATCGAAACGAAGTCGGTCCGACGGCGAGCACTTTGCTGGCTTCGAACTGTTTGGTGGCATCGAACTTCATCTCGCCCGTCTGGGCGTCCCAGCCGTGCAGGCCGACGTCGGAATCCCCATCGCGGAGAAAGGGGAAATGCTCGGCCGTCACCACAAGCTTCCCGTCCGGCGAGAAGTCGAGCGAGCGAACCCAGTGTTTCGCCTTCCAGCGGCGTCGTTCGGCGCCCGTTTGTGCGTCCGACAGGATCACCTGTTTCGCGTCGTCGCCGGTGGCCAAAGTTTTGCCGTCGCGGGAAAGGGCGAGGCCCCAAATCCACTCTTTGTGCCCCGTGAATTCGCGGATCGGCTTCTGTTCGACGACCTTCGCAGTAATCGGTGGCGGCGGGTCCGGTATTTTCGCCACACCCATCGTGACCCCCGCGCGCACGTAGCCGTCGTTCATGACGATCGTGCCGGGATTGCCGTCGCTCTTGAGTGCGTCCCAGAATTTCACGGTCCGGTCGTTGCTCGCGGAGAGCAGCGTCTTGCCATCGGGACTCACGAGGAGCCGATTGATCGGGCCGGTGTGTCCGATCAGCCGCCGAACCGGATCGGGGGTCTTGTCCCCGGACGCCGGGAGGTTCCAGATCAGGATGTCTCCGCGTCGGTTGGCGGCCGCGACCTTGTCGTTGCCGATGAAAGCGACGGCGGAAACCACCTCACTGTTCCACAGAAACGTGTGGAGGACCTTGGCGTCCTTGAAGGGCGCCGGTTGGGCGATGGTTAACGAGAGGATTGGAAGAAGGTAGAGTGTCATGATATTCTCTGTTGGCACTTGCGGCGTAGCG
>VGZI01000355.1 GCA_016872605.1 Planctomycetota bacterium | reverse complement strand
CACGTGGGTTAGAAGATTCGCGCGGGCGCCGAAGCGCGCCGTCGGCACATCGGCGGGCAGGCCGAGCCCGTCAATCTGAAAATTCGCCGATGCCGGCTCGCAGTTGATGAGCCACGGGTCGGCGGTTCGGCCCAGGAATCCCGCGTCCTGTCCCGGCCAGGTCAGGTTCCCGTCGTTGGCGGACTGTTCTGGCAACGTGATCGCGGCGGGGAGTCCGCCGTGCGCAGGCACGACGCGCTTGACGAGCGCCCCCAGGCAGGGCCAGTCATTCGGCTTGCCTGGCTTGGCGTTCTCGACGCCGACGGGCAGATGCGGATGGCCCGTCGTCATGTAATAACCGCTGGAGGAGTGCGAGTTGTCATTCGTCACCATCGCACGCAAGGCAGCGATCTTGTCGAGATGCCGAGCAGTGCGCGGCATGAGTTCGCCGACCCAGATGCCTGGCACGTTGGATGCGATGGGGCGTAAATCGCCGCGCACTTCCGCGACGGCATCGGGCTTTGGGTCCCACGTTTCGTGCTGCGGCGGTCCGCCCAGAAAGCACATGACGATGCACGCCTTCGCACGCCGAATCGTGTCCGTGCGATTCACCTCGCGCGCCGCCAGCAAGTTGGGCAGAGTCAACCCCGCGAGCCCGAGGCTGCCAATGCGCAGCCACTCGCGCCGCGTGATGCCGTCACACAAGGGTGTGCCGTTATCGTGAATGGTCAACATGATGGTTCCCCCCTGTCACCTTTTTACCCCGTTCATCACTGATGTGCAACGGAAAACTCTGGCTTGTCGTGCTCCGCTCGCAGCGCATGCAAGTCCCGGCAGCTGCCTGGGCTGTGGGCTCATCACGAATACTCTCGCTGACGCTTCCTGCTCCTACGAGCGCGGCGAACGCCGATTTGACAGGCTAACGCCGTCTTGGTCGACGCCGCATTGGCGTAACATCAATGATTTCAATGTGTAACGACGCCGCAATCTCCCGGCATTGCGTTTGCTCCGCATTAACCCAACGCGTCGTTTCTGGAACAGAGAAACTCGCCGGAGGTCCCCCATGAACCAGGATCGCTATACCGAGAAGTCAATGGAAGCGCTGCAGGCCGCCAGTCGCTTAGCTGCCAAGTTCGACCATCAACAGCTCGATGTCGAGCACCTGTTGCTGGCGCTCCTTGATCAGGAGCAGGGCTTGGCGGCGTCTATCCTTGGCAAAACACCCTCCCCCCCAGCCCCTCTCCCGAAAGGCGAGGGGGGGCTCGTGGACGCCATCAAGATCAAGGTGCAGCGCGAGCTGGAGAAACTCCCGCGCGTGTCTGGGGGTCGCGGCGAGGCGCATATTTCCAATCGGTTGAATCGCCTGCTTGGTTTGGCCGAGGATGAAGCCAAGAAGATGAAGGACGACTATGTGTCGGTCGAGCATCTTCTTCTGGCGATGCTCGATGACAATGGGTCGGCTGGCCGCATTCTGAAAGAGTTCAAGGTTACGCGGGCCAACCTTGGCAAGGCGATCCAGGACACGCGTGGCCATCAGCATGTGACAACGCAGAACCCGGAAGCGACGTATGAATCGCTCGAAAAATACGGCCGTGATCTGACCGCCTACGCTCGCCAGGGCAAGCTCGACCCGGTCATCGGCCGAGATGAGGAAATTCGCCGGGTGATTCAGGTCCTGTCGCGGCGGACCAAGAACAACCCGGTGCTCATCGGCGAGCCGGGCGTCGGCAAGACAGCGATCGTCGAAGGCCTGGCTCAGCGCATCCATCGCGGCGACGTCCCCGAAGGCCTCAAAGACAAGCGCGTCGTCGCGCTCGACATGGGCGCCCTCATCGCCGGCGCGAAATATCGCGGCGAATTCGAGGAACGCCTCAAAGCCGTCCTCAAAGAAGTGCAGGAATCCGAAGGGGCGATCGTTCTGTTCATCGACGAGCTGCACACAATCGTCGGCGCCGGCAAGGCGGAAGGCGCCATGGACGCGGGCAACCTGCTCAAGCCGATGCTGGCGCGCGGCGAACTCCACTGCATCGGCGCCACCACGCTGGATGAGTATCGCAAGCACATCGAGAAAGATTCCGCCCTGGAACGTCGCTTTCAACCGGTCATGGTCGATCAGCCGACCGTCGAGGACACGATCTCGATTCTGCGCGGCCTCAAAGAGAAATACGAAGCTCATCACAAGGTGCGCATCAAGGATAGCGCCCTCGTGGCGGCGGCGATGATGTCGAATCGCTATATCTCCGACCGCTTCTTGCCCGACAAGGCAATCGACCTGGTCGACGAAGCCGCCGCCAAGCTGCGCACCGAACGCGAATCGCGCCCCGACAAGCTCGATCGCGTGAGCCGGCATGTCACGCAACTCGAAATTGAACGCGTGTCGCTCGAGAAGGAAAAAGATCCCAAATCGCGCGATCGGCTCGAAAAGCTCAAGAAGGAACTCGTCGACGCCAAGGAAGAGGAGCGCGTCCTGACCCAACAATGGGAGGACGAAAAACGCGGCGGACAGACCACGGGCCAGCTTCTGGAGGAGCTCGAACACCTTCGACTCGAGTTCGAGGAAGCCAAAGCGCGTAGCGACTATGCGCGAGCCAGTGAATTGCAGTACGGCAAGATACCGGCGCTTGAGCGCAAGCTGCACGAAATGGAGACGAAGCAGCCGAAATCCAAAGACGGCGAACGCCTAACCAAGGACGAGGTCG
>VGZI01000354.1 GCA_016872605.1 Planctomycetota bacterium | reverse complement strand
ATGTATTGGTGAGCGTGACCTCGAAAGTCGCGACGATCGACTTGCCGAGGATGCCGGGGAACTGTTTGCGAACCAGCGGCGGCTTGAACTCGGCCTTGGCTTGCCATGACGCGAAGTCCTGGCAGAACAGTCGGCGATCTTCGTCCTCCATCGCGAACGTCTGCTTGGCGCCCACCTCGATCGGCCGAATCTTGGCGCCATAACGGCTCTTGCGCCATTCGGTTTCCCATTTCGGTCCGAAATTCTGGTAGTCGTAGTAGGCTGGCCGGCTGAAGTGCAAATAGTGAGTGTCTTCGATCTCCCAGCCGGTGAGGCGCGTCAGCAGGCGTTGACACCAGGCGTGATGATTGGTGTCGATGGCGGGGCCGCTCATCCACCAGTGATCGGGCTCGGTGTTGTAGGCCTTGACCAGTACATCGACGGCTTCCTTGCTGGCGAGATCGGGGAGGGGATGGCCGGCGGCCTTGAACGAACCGAGAATCCAGCGTTCCTGCGGCAAGTCCTTGTTCGCTTGCCACCACTTGGTCCACGCGCTCACCATGGATTCGCCGTCACCCGGTTTCTGACGCCAACATGTCGCCATTTCTAGATGCGAGCGGGCATGAAAGTCCTGGCCCCAGTCGACGGCGCGATCGTGAAGCAAGAACAGGTCTTGTTCGATGCCTTGCTTCAGCCAATGCCAACGCGGCTTGGCCTTGTTGCGCTCCCACCAACGCTTGGCGAAATCGCCGTTCGGGCTGAGTCGGACATCTGTCAACTGAAACAGAGCGAGCCGAACGGCTTCGTCTTTTTCGCTCGGCAGAAGCTCGATGAGCGCCGGGATCGCCCGGACGTCGCCAATTTCGCCGAGCGTGCTGATAAGCCACTCTCGCTCGTGATGCTCCTTGGCATTTGCCAGGAACTGCAACAACTTGGGAACGCTCTCCGTGTCCTGAAAGCGTTTCAGAGTTTCCAATGAGCGCAGATTGGGAGAATCGAGCGCCGTCCGCGCCCATTTCAGCACCTCGACGCGGCCGAGCGAGTTGAGCGTGCGCCAGGCATAATAGGGCTCGAATTCGCGCATTCGTTCCCGGCGACGGATTCGCTGTTGTAAGTCGAATTTTTCCTTGCTGGGATCGCCGGCCTTTTTGAGCGCGGCGTCGTATTGCTGGAGATACTCCCAGACGAAAGCGCCGGCGGTTGGGTCGCTGCTGCCATAAAGTCCTTGCACGGCCAAAAGCGGAATCTTCCCCTTGTACGCCTTGTTGACGTGCTGCCGCAACTTAACGACGTTGGCCCGCTTCGCGAAGAGCTCGATCAGACCAGCTTCCTCGAGTCGTTGCACCGAATCGAAATGATCGACGCCATGCGGCGCGCTATTGGCGTCACGCAGACGATCCTCGCGAAAACGCTCCAGAAACCAGGCCTGCTCTGCACCAAGGTCGAGGCCTTTTTCTTCCTGTTCGAGATGCCCGTTAAACCCCCAGCCCGTTAGGAGAAATCGTCCCTGCGGATGAGCCTTGCTGGGCGGAAACTCCTTGGCCGGGAACGAGCCCATCGTGACCGTGACTTGCTTGCTGACGTCTTTGCCGTCGAGCGAACGCGCGACCAGCAACGTCAACTCGTGAAACGTCTGATTGCGGCCACCGCCCTTGGCATTGACGTCGACGTACTTGACCGATTTCGGCTGCACGCGCCCGACAACGATGCGGTCCGCCTTGGCGAGCAACACATCGAGCGACACGCGCGGCGGCGGAATCCGTGCGGAGACGGCCGTCGGCAACGACGCGGCCGCCACAAGGGCAAGAACCGCAAGTCTCAAGGAAGCACGCATGGCCGATTCCTTCCTTCAGCAGACGATTGATAGGCGCCGTGCGTTTGTTCGCCCTGGTTCAACTCACCGCTTTCTTCACGAGCTCGCCGATTCGTGCCTCATCGGCGGCGGTCAGTTCCTTTAGCGCGAAGGCGGTCGGCCACATGGCGCCTTCGTCGAGGTTCGCCTTGTCGCTGAAGCCGAACGTTGCGTAGCGCGCTTTGAACTTGTGCGCGCTCTGGAAGAAGCAGACGACATTGCCGTCCTTGGCGTACGCGGGCATCCCGTACCAAGTTCGCGGCGAGAGATCCGGCGCGATCACTTTGATAAGGGCATGAAGCCGTCCGGCCATGGACCGATCGGGTTCCGGCATCTGGGCGATTTTGGCAAGCACGTCGCTTTCGCCATCGGCCTTGCTTCCGGCCGCTTTGAGCTCCTGGGCGCGCTCCCGCATTGCGGCTCGTTCCTCGTCCGTGAATCCCTGGGACGCCTTGCCGGCGGTGCTCTTGGCCGGCTTCCTTCTGCCCTTTGCGCCGCCGCGTTTGCCTGGAGTTTTCTTTTCCGACATTAGAGTGTCCTCGTCAATCCGCACGCGTGATTTGTGCCGCAACGTCCTCAAGACGCAGCGTGCCCTTGGCCGTCTTGTTGGAAACTTGTGCGTTTCGGCCCCGACGTGCGGCTTCTGACCTCTAGTGTTAGCGAATCACGCCGAGCTCTTTGCCGACATCCGCGAATGCCTGGATCGCTCGCTGCAACTGGTCCGCGGTGTGCGCGGCGGAGAGCTGGATGCGAATCCGCGCCATCCCCTGCGGCACCACGGGAAAACTGAAGCCGATCACATAAATTCCTTTGTCCAAGAGCTTGTCGGCCATTTTCGTCGCCAACGCAGCGTCGCCGAGCATT
>VGZI01000353.1 GCA_016872605.1 Planctomycetota bacterium | reverse complement strand
GCAAAACCGTGGGAGCCGGAGGGAGCCCGTTCTTGTTGCGAGTCTGAGAATTCACGCTGATTCCTATTCTCGCCCTGCTCAGTAATTAAGGCCAGGGGAGTTGTCTCAGCTATGTTGGCACGGAGGGCGCGGCTCAAAACGGAAATGTGGGGTCAATAGTGGTACTTTGCCTGCAAGACGTCGACAGTTCCATCGGTGACCCGGTACAAAGACGGTGTTCCTGGGCAAGGTGTCTGGTCAACCGCCGCGCTCAGCATGTCGCACCGTGAGCATGTTCGACGATGTTCGCGACAAAGCGTCCGCAGCCAAAGAGGGGGATAGAAGCATTAACCTACGAGCCGAAGGACCACGCTCACCAGAATGACGCCTACAGCCGCGAACGGGAGATACCAACGGGGTGGCCATTTCACCTCGCTATAGATCTCCCTCCCGTCCACCGATACGGTGAATCGGAGTCCCCGCGGCCTTTTCGACAAACACGTGCTGGCAGCCACCTTCATAGACTGGTTCCCGTCGGGAATGGCCGCCTGAAAGCTGCGCGATTTCCAAGTGGCGCCTGGCTCCCTGGCGATTTCCTTTCCATCAATAATCAGCCGCTCCAGCCATGGCCGATTCTCCAACTCGATGACATGTCCTTTGTACTCGGTCTTCCATGTAGTTCTGAGCACTTAGAGCCTCCCAGCGTTCGATGAGACGCCCCAGCATACCAGTTTGGGTGCGGTTGCGCCGACCCGCGCCGCGCGTACTCTTACTCCTCACCTTTCGCAAACGAGCTGCCGACTGCGCCACACGGAATTCCGGGAGGGCGTCACTTCAAGGACAAAACAGCCCAGCGCCATCTTCCGCTACCCGAAGCCATCAACGTCGCAATGCAAATCTGCGAAGGCCTCGAACTCGCCACGAAGAGGATGTCGTCCACCGGAAAACTAAGCCCGCGAACCTCGCTGAAATCTTTGAACAAGGTGAACGCGTGCTCGCCATTCTTCATGCGGCCTCCTGACGACGAACTGGCGCGGTTTGCGGGCCAACGCCATTTTCCGATCCCTCTCGGCGTGGATCTGCTGCCGCTGCCCGGCGAGCATGTCATTCGGTCAGCGATAGAAGACCGTGGGCCGCAAGCCGAGTTCTTCGAGATTTCGAAGAACGCCTTCGCCCTTTCCAACTGAACCGGAACAAACACACACGCTGATCCCAATCACACACCCGAAGTGTGTCCGGAAGGTGCCGGGCAGCCGCGAGTCAGATCGCTTCTATCGCGACGCCCTGTCATAAAGTACCGAATCGCCCTTCGCCGCGAATGGCTTCACGATCGCGTCGCGACGCCCGAGCAACCCGCGTACTTCTTCGCGTGTCAGATAGACTCCCATCGCCTCGCGCAGATTCGCCTCGGTGAGCGTCTTCATCTTTTCAAGCAGCGCCCGGTCGCACTTTTGCAGCATCTTCGGATTCTTGACCTGCCGGAACAGCCGGAACGCCCGCGTGTGATCGATCATCCACAGGTGCCACTGTTTGTCGATCAGCATGTTGCCCACGTTGCGGTCCATGTTGTGAATCAACTGGTCAAATACATGCATGACGAGCAACTCTTTGTTCCACTCGTTCTTGTCCGGCGCCTCCGTCTTTTTCTTCAGGCGTTCGCCCTCGTCCATCATCACGTCGTCGATCCACCACGTGTAGGCGGCGGCCGATCCGCTGTAGAAACGCTCCACCGAAGGCGGCACCATGTCTTCGAGTCCGAGCATGAGCGCCAGCTTCCAGGCGGCGATGTTGAACTTATATGAGTCGCGGAAGTTGATTTCGCTGGCGCCCGCGGCGCCTTCGAACTTCGCTTTCGACTCGTCGATCCGCTGCACGCTGGCGTCGTGCGTCAGCTTGCCGTCGCTCAATGTTACTTGCACCGTGCCGGTAACACCTTTTTGGGCTCCTTTGGTCTTGACGATCTTCGCGTTTCTCAGAAACTCTTCTTTCTCCTGCCATGTCATCGCAGTCATGGCGGTCATCGAAAGCATTAACAGGAAGGTATGCATTAACTTCTCCTTTCGGCTCCGTCTACTCTAGCGCAACTTCCACACGTTTGGGGCCACGGATCGAGTATGCTCGTCAGGGCGAATGCGAATCGCTGTCAGTTTGTTGCCGGGTCTGCTCTTCCTGGCCGGCGCGGCCATCGCGCTGGTGCTGATCCCCTTCAAAGGATGGGCTTTCGGCGTTGTGGGGCCTACTACCCGCAGGCCGGCGCTCGTCGAAGAGATCTGCAAGGCGTTGCCCATCCTCCACTGGATCGCCCGCAACCGCGCCGGTTTCGCCATCGACGCCGGCGTACTCGGCTTCTCCGTCGGCGCGCGCAAGTGGACAGCATCTGTTTTCCTCGACGCGCTTTCCGGCTCGTCGATCCTGCCGTGGATCTGCCGCTGCGGCACCGCCGAGAGGCGAATCGGAACGGCGAATCCGGCGACCACGGAGGTGAGGGTGGGAGGGGTGTTTGTGGCAGGCCCTGAAAAGACGGAGTTTCCGGATTTCGAGCCTTGCGGCCGGTCAAAAAGGCCCCATGCGGGGACCTCGGACCGACAAACCGCCCTCGGAGGCCCTCGGAGGCTGTCACAGCAAAGTGATAATGTCCCCTTAGAGCAAAGTAGAAATGTCCCCTTGACAGCCTCAGGCTTGGAGGATGCAAGAGGACCAGCTACTGATGACCCAGCGTGAGCGGGACCGATTGGGGACGC
>VGZI01000352.1 GCA_016872605.1 Planctomycetota bacterium | reverse complement strand
TTGGCGCATCAAATCGAGGTGATTCTACGCAATCACCGGGGGAACGGCGTTCGCCGACATCCTTGCCGCCTGAGAAAGAACGAGACGGAGTAACTTCGCAATGGCCTCCGGGAATGCCGGTTGGCGCTTGCTTTCCCGCAAGGGGACGGTTACACTTAACCGAAGATAATCCTACCCCCGCCGATAGCTTTCTGCCGAAAAGGTGGACTTCATGTTCAAGCTGTGGAACCTGGCCTCCAGCGCGGACCTTCTGGATCGTCGCGAGCTGTTGCGCGTTGGCGGCTTGTCGTTGGCCGGCCTGTCGCTGCCGGCGCTCTTGAACGCTCAGGAACGTACGGCGCCGCAACCCGCTCGTCGCCAACGCAGCTTCGGCCAGGCACGACAATGTATCATCCTCTACCTCTCCGGCGGCCCGGCCCATCTCGACACCTTTGACCCGAAGCCCGACGCTCCCGAAGACATCCGCGGCGAGTTCAGCACGATCCCGACGCCGATACCTGGGCTGCGATTCTCCGAACTCGTGCCGCACACCGCGCGCTGGATGAACAAGGCCGGCCTGGTGCGGACGATGAATCACACGCACAACGATCATGGCCGGGGCTCGTACTGGATGTTCACGGGTTACATGTATCCCGGGAGCGTGCCGGACGTGAATTCGATGAGCCGATCCGACATGCCGCACATGGGTTCGGTGCTGGCGAAGCTGGCGCCGGGCAACGGCCCGATGTTCCCGTTCGCGATCGTGCCGCACCGCATGGACGTGGCGGGAGGCCGGCGCGCCGGGCAGTTCGCCGGTTCGTTGGGCGGACGCTACGATCCGATGCTGACGGGCGGCAACCCCAACGACGATAACTTCCGCCTCGATCATCTGCCGCTCGCCGCCAACGAAGACGTCAACGTGCTGCGCCGCCGCATGACCCTGGCCGACCAGCTCGGCGCTCAGACGCAGGCGATGCAGCAGTTGGCCGTCACGCAGAACATTCGCGACAATCAGGCGCGCGCGCTCGATGTGCTGTCGTCGGACGCGGTTCGCCGGGCCGTCGATCTCGCCGCCATCCCCGCCGCCGAGCGTCAACGCTATGGCCGCAACCTGTTCGGCCAATCGGTGATGCTGGGCAAGCGTCTGCTCGACGCCGGCGCTAGGCTGGTGCAATGCAATTGGCAGCGCACACAGGGCCGCAACGGCTTCGCCTGGGACACGCACTGGAACAACTTCACCGCTCATCGCGAAGACTTGGTCCCGCCCTACGATCAAGCGTTCAACGCACTGATGACGGACCTCGACCGCAGCGGCAAGCTCGACGAGACGCTGGTCGTCGTCGCCGCCGAGTTTGGCCGTAGCCCACGCATCACGCGTTCCAACGCCGGGCGCGAACATTGGCCGGAATGCTACAGCGTCCTGTTCGCCGGCGGCGGCATCCGCGGCGGCACAGTCGTCGGCCGCAGCGACCGCATCGGCGCTTACCCGGCCGCCAATCCCTTCACTCCGGCTGACTTCACCGCCACCATCTATCACTGCCTCGGCATCGATCCGCACTCCGAGACGCACGATCAGACCAACCGGCCGATTCGCTTATCGCCCGGCACGCCGATCGCGGAGTTGATCGGGTGAATCCCCGTTTAGCGCTCGCGCTGAATCGCCGGCGACGGGTTGCAATACACGGACGCCCCATGTTCCGATTACTTGGCTTCCTGGCATTTGTGTTGTTCGCCGCCATCGCCTCCGCGAAGCCCGTGCGCCAAAAACCCGGTCCCCAACCCGAGCCGGTGACGATCGCTCTAAAGATTGCCCTCGCCGCCGAGGTCGCGGATGTCATCAAGATGGTCTACCGCGATGCTCCCGATTTGACCGTCGCGGCCAATCCCAAGACCAACAGCATCACGATTCGCGCCAAAGCGGAAATTGTGCGCGACGTCCGTGAACTCATCAAGGAAATTGACCGGGCTGCCGATGTCAGGCCGGCCGCGGATGTGCCGAAGGTGATCATCTGGCGTGGCAGCATGGCCGATCCGAATGAGATGAATGCGATTCTCCGCATCATGAAGGGGCTGCCGACGCACGACAACACGGGGAAGCGGATCGACGATCCCCCTGGCCCGTTTATTCCGGGAGGTGGCGGTGGCGGCTTTCCAGTCCCCCATCGCGGTAACCCGGCGGGCGGCGTCTTCCTGCCAGGGCAACCGGCGCACTGAAGGGCGGCGCATGAACGACGGTGAGCGGCCGCGAGCACACCGGCTTCGAACGCCCCAGCGGGGCGTAGGGCTGTAGCCACGGGTGCAGCGCAGCGGAACCCGTGGGCAAGATGGGCGATCCGTATTTTCTCGCCCCGGAGTGGCGAAGGAATCTCGATGCCAGGCGCGTATTCCCAACTCCTGCTGCACATCGTCTTCTCCACGAAGCACCGTACTCCATGGATCACCGCCGAAGTCGCGGAACGGCTCTATCCCTACATCGGCGGCATCATCCGGGCGGAAAAAGGCGTGCTGTACGACATCGGCGGCGTCGAGGACCATGTGCATCTCTACCTACGCTGGCGTCCCGACGGATCCGTGTCGGACCTCATGCGTACTGTCAAGGCGCGCTCCAGCAAATGGGTGCATGACACATTCGTCAACCTTGCCGCGTTCGCCTGGCAGGAGGGATACGGCGTGTTCACGGTCAGTAAGTCGCAAGAGGACGCCGTGAAGAAATATATCGCCGGGCAGGCCGAGCATCACAGGAAGGAAGATTTCAAGTCGGAGTTCCTGCGCATTCTCCGCGC
>VGZI01000351.1 GCA_016872605.1 Planctomycetota bacterium | reverse complement strand
GGCGACCTTTGGGCTGGTCGTTAGACCTGTTGAGCATCGAAAGGACGGGTGGGAAAGCGCTGGTGCCGGATGCAGGGCTCGAACCCGCGACCCCCTGATTACAAATCAGGTGCTCTACCAGCTGAGCTAATCCGGCGGTCGGCGAGGGAATCGACTGCGGCACCGGCCGGGCCGCACCTTAGTCCTCGACCCGGAAGGGGACAAGATTGCGCCCTACAATTTATGCGAGTGCTATTTGGCGCTTCCGGTTGCAATGAACAGCGCGATGGCCGCGGCATTGGAAACGTTGAGGCTTCGGATCGGGCCAGTGGTCGGAATCGAGGCCAAGAGGTCGCAGCTTGCGCGAGTCAATCGGCGGAGACCGGTACCCTCGGCGCCGAGCACGAGCGCGACCGGCGAGCGGCCCTCCACGGCCTTGCTCAGAGAGAGCTCGGCGTCGCCGTCGAGCCCAATATTCCAATAGCCTAGCTCTTTGAGCTCATCAAGTGCACGAGCAAGGTTCACGGCCTGGACGACGGGCACGAGCTCGAGCGCGCCGGAAGCGGCCTTGGCCAGGATGCCGGTCAGCTCTGCCGAATGCCGTTCTTGGACCACGAGGCCCGTCGCGCCAAACACCGCGGCCGAGCGCAGGATCGCGCCGGCGTTATGCGGGTCCGTGACTTGGTCGAGCACGACGATCGGCCCACGGCCGGTCCCAGCCAGGTCGGCCAAAAAGGTGGCGGGAAGGGGCTCGACCTCGAGCGCGATACCCTGATGGACCGCGCCGCGCGGTACGACTCGGTCGATCTCCGAGCGATCGACGATCTGGGCCAAAGCGAGGGCCCCCTCCGCCGTTCCCTGGAATTCCTCCAAGGTGCGGTCGAGCGCCGTCCGCGCCTCGCGGGTGGCGAGCAGCCGATGCCGGCGGCGGCGGGGATTGGCCAGCGCCGCAGCGACCGCGTGCAGGCCAAACAGCCAATGGGTCTCGCCGGACCGGGCGGTCGCGCGCGGACGATCATTGGTAGTGGTGTCTACGGGGAAGGGGTGCGGGCGATGGCGGCGGTTGCGGCTCATGATGCGGCGCACTATACTGCGGCCCATGTCGTTCCGAGCGACTCATCTGTGGGGCGCCGAAAGGTGCCACGGGGAGGCTGACGCGGGACGCGATCGCGCGTTGACAAATCAGGAAGTTTGCCCATAGTTCGCCGTTCCGTCGCACACGGCCGCTGTGCCTGCGCGGAGGGGTGGCCGAGTGGCTAAAGGCAGCAGACTGTAAATCTGCCGACGTCAGTCTACGGAGGTTCGAATCCTCCCCCCTCCACCAAGCGGGTCGGGCGGATTCTGGTTGGGTTGGCTCCCGGTTCGCGGGTGTAGCTCAATGGTAGAGCTCCAGCCTTCCAAGCTGGCTACGCGGGTTCGATTCCCGTCACCCGCTCCAGCCGCGTGAACGGCCCGGATCGGTCAGGCGACGGTGGTCCGGTGGGCGTGAAGCCGGAGTGCACCGGTTCAAGCAAGGCGCCGCGCACGGCGGCGAAGGACAACAGAGCGGAAGCAGGAAAGACCTGACTCACCATGGCGAAGGCGAAATTCGAGCGGACGAAGCCGCACTGCAATGTCGGGACGATCGGTCACGTGGACCATGGGAAGACGTCGCTGACGGCGGCGATCACGAAGGTCCTGGCGAAGACGGGAGGCGCGACGTACACGGCGTACGACCAGATTGACAAGGCGCCGGAGGAGCGCGCGCGCGGCATCACGATAGCGACGGCGCATGTGGAGTATGAGACGCAGAAGCGGCACTACGCGCATGTCGATTGCCCGGGCCATGCGGATTACATCAAGAACATGATCACGGGGGCGGCGCAGATGGATGGCGCGATCCTGGTGGTCTCGGCGGCGGACGGGCCGATGCCGCAGACGCGGGAGCACATTCTCTTGGCGCGTCAGGTTGGCGTGCCGGCGCTGGTTGTGTTCATGAACAAGGTGGACATGGTGGACGACCCGGAGCTCCTGGACCTGGTGGAGCTGGAGGTGCGCGAGCTGTTGTCGAAGTACGAGTTCCCCGGGGATGACATTCCGATCATCCGGGGCTCTGCGCTGATGGCGCTGGAAGAGAAGAAGCCAGAGCTTGGCGAGCAGGCGATCCTGAAGCTGATGGAGGCGATCGACGCCTATATCCCGCAGCCCGAGCGTCCGAAGGACAAGCCGTTCCTGATGCCGATCGAGGACGTGTTCTCGATCTCGGGGCGCGGCACGGTGGTGACGGGCCGTGTGGAGCGGGGGATGGTGAAGGTCGGCGAGGAAGTCGAGATCGTGGGCATCAAGCCGACGGTGAAGACGGTGTGCACGGGCGTTGAGATGTTCCGCAAGCTCTTGGACCAGGGCGAGGCGGGGGACAATGTGGGCGTGTTGCTGCGCGGCACGAAGCGCGAGGAAGTGGAGCGTGGCCAGGTGCTGGCGAAGCCCGGCTCGATCACGCCGCACACGAAGTTCCAGGCGGAGACGTACATCCTGACGAAGGAGGAGGGTGGCCGTCACACGCCGTTCTTCTCGAACTATCGCCCGCAGTTCTACTTCCGGACGACGGACGTGACGGGGACGATCGAGCTGCCGCAGGGGACGGAAATGGTGATGCCGGGCGACAACATCCAGATGGTGGTGTCGCTGATCGTGCCGATTGCGATGGACGAGGGCCTGCGCTTCGCGATCCGCGAGGGCGGGCGCACGGTCGGCGCCGGCGTCGTCGCCAAGATCATTCAATAAGCGCGGCGGCGGGCGGCTAGG
>VGZI01000350.1 GCA_016872605.1 Planctomycetota bacterium | reverse complement strand
ATGATGCTCAACACCGTCAACTAAGAGTGAGAGTTTGGCCCCAACCAAGTGCTGGAGCACTGTGCCTTGATAGTTTGTTCCAGGATTCTCCGTCTGACGCGCGATCGCTTGCTCCAGCAGTTCATGCACTGCCGAGCGAACCGACTTGGATTGGTCTAGGTCAAGGACGAACGGCTTGGCGGCGAAGAACTCTCGTACCCGTTGGATTAACAAATGCTCAATAGCGTCAAGATCGGCAATGCCATCGCTCTCAAGCTGGTTCAGGAAGCCGACAAACTTTCTCATGTTGTCGATGCTCCCCCTGCTCGTGCGACCACCCTCGCTCGCGAGAACCTTTTCTATGCCATGACGCTTGAGAACCTGCTGCACAGCGCCGCGACCTAATCCTTGGACCTGTCCCTTGCTATCTGTCAGTAGCTTTTCGGGGTCGAGCGGAAGTCCAAAGTTGCGAGCGTGTTGCACAGTCACCAAAGCAACGCACAGAGGGCCTTTGCCGATGAATCGCTCGGTCTTCGCGAATTTTGTCAGCCTTTTCGCGAGCTCAGCATCCACTGGCCTGCGACTCGCGGTCACCTTCGCTGGACCAATGTGACGCCGGTTGGCGGCGTAACGGCGTTGTCAGTTGTCAGCAACCGAAGCACGTATCCGGCGATCGCCTCAGAGTCGCGCGTCGCCGCTCTGCTATCGATTCGCAGAACGGTCCAGCCTTCGTCAATGAGAATCCCATCAACCTCTGAGTCCCTTGCTACGTTGTTGGCGATTTTCTTCTGCCAATAGCCGGACATTTCGGCGAGACGAGATGCCGACAGCTTCTTGCCGTGCCAGAACGCGCCGTCGACGAACACGGCCAGCCGCCGAGCAAGAAAGACGACGTCAGGCCTTCCGGGGATTTTTCGCGGGCCAACTCGGTACCTCAAGCCCAGACCCCACAACGCTCGACGAAGTTGAAGTTCAGGCTTGGTGTTCGCCCCTTTTATCCGCCGCATTACGGCAGACCGTTCGGCAATGGTCAATGGATCTCGCTCAATCTGCGAGTATCGTGACTTCTGCTCCGACACCAGAACGCCGCTTCCTTCCTTCGAACAACCGATCACGCAGCGGTCTGACCGGCTCCTTCTGAGACTTGCCGGTGCCTGTGAGGTGGCCGAACGCGTGCCTGACTAGCCAACCTACGGCGGGAACGCACACGGCGTCGCCGAACGCGTGCATCCCTTGTCGTTCCCGCAGGCCACCAGGGATCTCTCGCGTCACGCCTTGTAAGCGGCCATACTCAATCGCTGTCATGGGCCGGATCCGGGTCCTTTCGCCATCCACCTCCACGAGGAACTGCACGCTGCTGCCACCCACCGGGGTCCTGAGGCATCCGGCGATGCCGTCAGCCCGTACTTCTCCAACCGACCGACCGCGCCGGACCCGCCGATACATCGTTGCGAAACGCGGACTTTGTGCGCGCGCGAGGGACTTTAGGCGCTCGCGATGAATCGGATTCATCTCGCTAACTAACTTGTCAACCTTTTCACTGGGCCACCATACGTCGCTTCGGGCATGCGACGACCAGTCGACGACGCTCTCGAGTCCGACCAGCGGCCTCCGGGGCGGCTGTGGGACCGCCGACTCGCCCAAAGTTAGACCGCGATTCTCCTGAAAGAACTTTATGAGGCTCGCCGGGCGCAATCGTGATTCCTCGCCAGCCGGATGCCTGCTCATAGTCGGATCGGCGTCTTGAAGCCCGATGACGAATACGCGGGGGCGACTCTGAGGCAAGAATGACTTCGCGTCGACGACTACAACGTCGCACCTGTAGCTGATCTGGTTCAGCGCCGCAATCACCGCGGCCAGATCCTGACCGCCGTTGGAAGCAATCAGTCCGATGACGTTCTCCAGCAGTACCGCCTTGGGAGGTGATCCTGCCCTCTTTGAGTAGGCAGCCAGAAGATCGAGGAACGGCCACACTGCTCCGGAGTGGCGACCGTTTATGCCACTTCGGTTGCCGGCGAGTGAAAGATCGATACAAGGGAAAGACGCCGTGAACAACTCAATGCCAGCTGGTATCTCCTCAACCCGAACGTCACGGATATCCTTGATTGCTAGATCGTCCAGGCCGAACCAGTGTCCGTAGAAGTCGGCCTTTTCGCGTGAGATGTCGTTGGCAAAGCGGCATCGCCAACCAATTGGCTCAATCGCCATGCGCACCAACCCGATGCCGGCGAAGAACTCTGCGAATTCGGGCAAAACTACCGCGCCCTCCGAGGCTTAGGCTCCCAGCTACGATAGAGATACCCCGGCTCAGCGGTCAATGAGTGCGCGGCGAGGAGATATCACTGGCCCGGCACGCGCGATGGATTGACCGGGCTACGGCGATCCTTGGGTTTCACATCGACCGCCGTGTCCCTTGTTGGCCCAGCTGCGGCAGCAAGGCGCCGGATCGCCCGGCGCCCCGGGACGGCGTTCCCATAACCAGTGGGTGATTTCCGAGAAGGGTGACAGGACCCTGCGGGCGCGGCTTGCAGCGTCGCGATGGTGATCTGATCGTCAAAAGGGGTAAGCGAACTCGGATCGCTACGCAACGGGCAAAGCAACCGATTACTCAACGCGCTGAGTGAATTCACTGAACATCCTGAGGAATTCGTAATCAATAGCGCCTGCGCTCCTGGGACGCCTTCAGGAGCTCTTCGCGCAGGCGGCGAGCAACGGCCTGCAGCTCCTCGTCGTTCTGGATGTTGAGGCCGTCGACGACGACCGCAGTACCCTTGTACAGCCCCGCAGCTACGTAGACACGCGGGC
>VGZI01000349.1 GCA_016872605.1 Planctomycetota bacterium | reverse complement strand
AACAGGTCGGCTCGGGCGTTGCCGGCGGTCAGCTTGTTCTGAATCTCTTGCGAGTTCAGCAGGTGAAGCGCCTGGGCCAGGTTCGCTTCGCTGACGCGTTCGCATTCGCAGGCGCTGATGCGCTGCGGCCGGCCGAACACGTCGAGGAAGTAGCTTTGGAACGCTTCATCGGGGAGCATGATGGCGCGGTTCGGGCTGTGCTTGTCGGTGGGGAGGCCGCCGAACGCCGCAGGGGTGTTCGTCACCTGGCTCACCGCGTCGTACAGCACTTCGGCCTGCATGCGGCGCGGATAGAAGCGGGCGAAGCTTTGCTTGTCATGCTTGTTGAACTCGTTCGGCGCCGAACTGAGTTGATACGTTCGGCTCTTGACAATCACCTTCACCAGGTGCTTCAGGCTGAACTTGCTATCGATCAACTCCTTGGCGAGGGCGTCGAGCAGTTCCGGATTGGTCGGCGGATTCGTGACGCGCATGTCGTCGATCGGGTCGACGATGCCGCGACCGAAAAAGTGCGACCAATAGCGGTTGGCGACGGCGCGGGCGAAGAACGGGTTGTCCTTGTTCGCCATCCAGTCGACCAGCTTATGGCGTGGGTCTTCGTCGGCCGGGACGTCCATAGGCTGACCGTCGAGCGGCTGAATCTTGGCCGGGGCGTTGGTCCGCTTGTTAGTGACGGCGCCGGTCGGGCGATTGAAGATGACCTGACGCTGCGCTTGCTGATTACCCAGGCCGCCCGGGATCAACGCATTCTTGCGGCCAACGCGTCCGAAGAACGCGGCCATGCCCCAGTAATCGTCCTGGCTCCACTTTTCGTAGGGATGGTGATGGCACTGGGCGCAGGCGATGCGCAGGCCGAGGAATACCTGGGCCACGTCGTCGTTGAACTGTTGCGGGTCTTGCAGTTCCTTGTACCACACGGTCGGCGGGGCCTGCGATTCATCGCCGGTGGCGGCCAGGATTTCACGCACGAATTGATCGTACGGCTTGTCCTTGGCGATCGATTCACGAATCCAGGCGTGAAAGGCGAAAGTCCCGGCCGCGCGATCGGGTTGCCCGCGTCGCTTGACGCGCAACACGTCGGCCCACTTGTTCGCGAAGAGATAGCTGTATTCCGGCGCTTCGAGCAGCCGATCGATCAGTTTGTCGCGCTTGGCCTTGTCCTGATCGGCGAGGAACTCGAGCACTTCCTTCGGCTTGGGCAGCGTGCCGGTGAGATCGAGATAAACGCGGCGGATGAACTGTTCGTCGCCGCTGAGTTCGGAAGGAACGATGCCGAGCTCTTTCCATTTCTTGACGGTGTACTTGTCGACGACCGTGCGTTCTTCGAATTTGTAGTCGGGAATCTTGGCGCCGAGCGGAACCGTGGCGCGGAAGACGGCGACCTGGCCGAGGTAGCGAGCCATGATAGCCGCCTCGCCGCTGAGTTCGAGCGAGCGGACCAACGCGGCGCCTTCGACGACCGCGATTTCCGTGTCGTTGCTTTCGTACTGGGCACGCTGCGTAACGTCTTGAGTTGTGCCGTCGCTATAATGGGCCGTCACGGTGAACTGCTGGCGATTGCTGCGACTGAGGATGCGATGTTCCGGCGACACGGTGATCTTGGTGACGCTGGGGTCCTTTTCATTGCCGTACGGAGTGCCCGAAGCGATCCAACGACGGATAAGCTTGTACTCATCGGAACCTTCGTCCATGCGCTTGCCGCCGGCATGAGCCATGATGCCGGTCGCCTTCAGCAGCAGCAGGCTATTGTCGGGCGAGGCCGGGAAGAGACGCCGGCCACGGTTTTCCTTGACAAGCGTGACAAAGTCCAACTCCGGCACGAAGCCGAGCAGCGACAGGGCGAAGCCGTTCTGCCCGCCGGACTTGCCATGGCAGCCGCCGCCGTTGCAGCCGAGCTTGGTGAAGATCGGGACGATCTGGTTGGCGAAGTTGATCGGCAGGTCGACGTCGCAACTCTGTGTCTTGAGCGTCACCTTGGCGATCTTGTCGCCGTAGGTGATGGTGACCTGCGTAGTGCCGTTGACGAGCGGGATGATGCGTCCATTGCTGGAGATGCGGGCGAGCTTGGTGTCGGCGAGTTCATACTTGACGTCGCCGCTGAGGTCTTGCGTTTTGTTTCCGGCGAGGTTGCCGGTCACCACCAGCTGCGCGGAATCGTCGAGGCCTTTGAGCGTGACGCTGGCGGGGAAGACGGCAAGGGTCTGCACCTCTGCCGGTGACGGCAGCGCGACCTGATCGGTCTTTACGGGTTTCTTGTTGTAGTCTTGGGCGGTGGCAAGACTATCGGACGCAATGAACGCCAAAGCTGCGAAAAGGCCAAGCCAAGCCCTGCGAAAACCGTGCATGGAGCGTACCCCCTTGGTGTTGATGGCGGGACGAAGGCGAACAGGTTTTTCGGTGAGCTTCATCGGGCGCGGAAAACCCCAGGTGAAACCGCGCGCAAGGTTTGGATGTATTTTGGACAAAACCAGCAAGGAAAGCAACAGGAAACGCCGATTTTTTTGGCCGACGACCCGTCGCGCGCATTTGCTCTTTCCGCGTGGGGCCGAAGTGCCGCGAGAAATCGCCGCTTACATACACCGACTGCGATGGATTCGGATAGATCACTATCTGATGCTTTTTGACCGTGCGTGATTCGCCTTCAAAGTAGGCTGCGTGAAACGCACCGTTTCGCTGAACGACGTGCTCGGATGGTGCGTTTCACGCACGCTACAGCAGAATCGCGCACGGTGATATAGGCCGGGGACCTCGTCAAACCGGAGTAATGTCGCGATTTCCTGAGAAACGTCCGCGCTCCGCACG
>VGZI01000348.1 GCA_016872605.1 Planctomycetota bacterium | reverse complement strand
CTTACAGTCAAATCGTCATTGCAGATGTCAATGGCACAGGTAAAATCGAGGGGACAGACCTCGACGCGGAAGAAATCTGGATCGGCGCCGTCAATGGCAACGCCCAGGTGAGTCTCAAAGGCAAAACCCGAAAGTTGCGGCTGGGCAGTCTCAATGGCGACTGTCAGATCGACGCCTCCGAACTGTCGGCGGACGAGGTGGAAGTGGATGGGATGAACGGCTCCGCCAAGATCAAACTTCTGTCCGCAGGCGCCGTACGCTTCACCGGCGAACTCAACGGCAGCGCCACCGCGAATGTCAAGGCACAGGGTGAAATTCGCTTCGCCAAGGTTGTTCAGGGGGCTTCCAGCCTCGAACTTTTCACTCGCGGCGATGTGATCCTGCACGATCGTCTTGGTGGCGGTGCGCGTCTGAAGGTTCTGCTGTCCAGAGATTTTAACGTGAAAGGGGATGTCGGCGACAACGTTCGCGTTGAAGTCAATCATTTTGGCCAGGCCAAACATCCGGAGTCGCCAAGAGCAAAAATCGTGCTTAAGAAAGTAGCCGCGCCCGAGTAGCGGGGGCGGCTACGACGGCTCGATGGATTCGGAGGACGCGAGTGAGCCCAATGCCGGCGGCCAACAAGACAGCGGAAGACGGGAATTGGCGCTCTGATCTGAGCAACCCGGTAATCGCGAAGGAGCGAAGGTCCGATGAAACCGAACCGACTGTTGTTGCCCAATCCGTTGCCGGTCATGCTGACTGTCTTTGCGTGCTTGACGTGGGCATCGCTCTGTGCAAGAGCGCAAGATCAGCTCAAGGCTCATCGCTTCGTGGATCATTCCCTCCTCGTCGCTCCGGAGTATCCCTGCACCTGGCCGTCGCATCCGTTTCCGCGTTTCTCGATCAAGCATGAGCGCAAGATCGGCCCCGATTCGGCCTACAACATCGATGTTCTCCTCATCGACGGCAACACCGGCACGCAGATCGACGTGCCTCCTCATTCCGTCGCCCGTCCCGATCTTAAGCGCGAGAAATCGGGGCCGCTCGGACTTGCCTACACCGACAAGATCGAACCGTGGCAACTCGGCGGCGAAGCCTGCGTCGTCGATATCCGTGAGTTGCTCGACAAGGCGCCAAAGGGGGAAAGCCCTCTGGTCAAAATCGAGCATGTGAAGCGGTTCGAGAAGCAGCATCGGCAGGTCAAGTTCGGCGATGTCGTGCTGTTTCGCAGCGACTATTCTGACAAATACTACCGCCCGTTGCCCGCCGGTCGTCGCTTCATCGCCGATGTTCTGGATGTGAAGGCTCCGGGCTATCCCGGTCCCGATCCGGAATGCATGGAGTTTCTAGGCAAGCGGGGCGTGCTCGCGCTCGGCATCGATAGCGCCAGCATGGGGCCGTTGCCTGATCTCGCAGAACCGACGCACTATTCAGGGCTCAAGTACGGCATGATCTGGACCGAGGGAGCGACCAACCTCGGATCACTGCCGGCGACCGGGGCGTTCTATTGCATGCTGTTTCCCCGGCACGAAGGCGGTCCATACGCGGAAGGGCGCGCCTTCTCGATTGTCGGCGGCGAATTGCCGAAGCGATTGATCGACTCGTGCCGGAACAAGCGAGCCATCGATCTCTCCCCTGTTCTTTCGCCAAAGTTGCCGCTCACCTCGCCGGGCATCGGTACGGGAAATCATCGGCAGGTCTATTTGAAGGTCGATTTTCTTTACTCCGAGTATCTCGACCTGTGGCACCACACGCATTTGATGGACAGCATGGCAGGGACGCATCTGGTGCCCCCCAGTTACGCTTTGCCCCCGGAGAAAACCCAGCCCGAGTATTCCGCCGAAGTTCGTGGCTGGCTCTCGGACTACGAAAAGAAATACGGGAAGCGCGGCGCCAGCTCGATGACCACCGAAAAAGTGCCTCTGTCCTGGACCTGCGGTGAGGCTCGCGTCATCGACGTGCGATCCCTGGTCGGCGCCACGAAACGTCAACACTGGCCAATGTCCCCCGAGATCACTCCCGATCACATCAAAACGTATGAAGCCAAGAATGGGCCATTGAAGACAGACGACGTTGTCATCTTCCACACCGGTTACAACGACAAATTCCTCATTCCCTCTTCGAAACCAAAGAGCGGCTGGCCGCAATCCGCAAATGCCGCGATGTGGCTGGACCCGCTGAACGGCAAAGTGGAAGGTTGGCCGGCGCCCGGACCGGACGCGATTCTCTATTTGAAATCGAAGGGCATTCGCTGTGTCGCCTCCGACGCGCCGGACCTGGGAGGTGTCGAACCGGGTCGCGCTCTGATGACGTATTGGGCCCTTGGTTCCAACGAGATGGTCGGCGTCGAAATGTTGATCAACGTCAGAAGCATTCCCCGAAATGCGTATTTTCTGTTTGCCCCGATCAAGGTGCGCGATTGTCACGGCGGCCCCGGGCGAGCGATCGTCTTGCACTAACCGACTACAGGCGATATGAATCCGCAGGTGCTCACCCCAAACAGAGGATTAACAATCCATGATCAGCGGTCTGTTTTCCTTGCAAGGTAAAGTCGCTGTCGTTTCCGGCGCCGCTCAAGGTCTCGGACAGGCGACCGCCCTGGCTCTTGCCCAGCACGATGCCGATGTTGTTTTGGTGGATCGCAACCTGGCCGGCGCCCAGGCGACGGCCGAACAGATTCGTTCCCTTGGGCGAAAGACGTTGGCGGCCGGCACCGATGTTTCCGATCCCGCGGCCATTATCGAGTTGTTCAAGCAGATAGATGCCGTGTTCAGCCGGGTCGATTTCCTGGGCAACATCGCCGGCGACGGGCATCTCGCCAGACCCGA
>VGZI01000347.1 GCA_016872605.1 Planctomycetota bacterium | reverse complement strand
GTTCAACGACGGCGTTCTGCTCGACCTGATGGACAAGGACAAATTCCTGGCCCCCGTCCACTTCGACGCCGACAGCATCCGCACCATCGGCAAGAGGATGGCCGAGGCGTTCTTGAATCTGCACGGCAAGGATACCCCGCCGAAGAAAGTCGGGCAGCACCGCGCCGCTCGAACCTTTTACTTCAGTGCGAACGGCGACGACGAGGCCGACGGCTCGACCCCCAATCGTGCCTGGCGGTCGTTCGACAAGTTGCGCGGCGTCGATCTGGTTGCTGGTGACGAAATCGTCCTGGCAGAGGGCGACGAGTTCAAAGGCGGCCTCGCCCTGCTTCCCGACGTCGGCGGCACGGCGAAGAACCCGATCGTCATCCGCGGCGGCGGCAAGCGGCGGGCGACACTCATCGCCGAGGAGACGCCGGCCATCGAGGCGACCGCCGGCGGCGTCGAGATCCGCGACCTGATCCTGCAAGGCAACCCCGTCGTCGCCGACGGCAAGAAGCCCGTGGCCGGCATCCGATTCTACACCGATGACGCCTCGGGGAAGCGGCACTCCCACATTCGGATCGAGCGGGTGGAGATCAGCAACTTCAGCGGCGAGGGGGTGAGCATCGGCTCCTGGCACGACAAGCAGCCCGGCTACGACGACATCCTCGTCAGCGAGGTCAACGCGCACGACAACGGCGGCACCGGCATTAGCCTGTTCGGCAAGCGCGACCCGGAGCAGAAGACCTACCCGCACCGCAAGGTCGTGATCCGCGATTGTGTGGCGTCGAAGAACAAGTCCGGGTCGGGCATCGTCCTGGGCGGCGTGGAGGACGGCACCGTCGAGTATTGCCTCGCTGCGGAGAACACCGGCAAGGGCGGCGGCGTGGGCCTGTGGGCCTACGACTCGAAGAAGGTCACCTTCCGTCGCTGTATCGCCTGCGGCACGAACACCGAGGGCAAGGACGGCGGCGGCTTCGACCTCGACGGCGGCTGCCTGGACTGCGTCGTCGAACGGTGCCTGTCCTACGACAACCACGGCCCCGGCTACATGCACTGCGACTACCCCAAGGCCGGCCTGACCAAGGGCAACGTCATCCGCTCCTCGATCAGCATCAACGACGGCCGCAAGAAGAAGGGGTCGGCGTTCGGCTTCGGATTGGTGGCCTGGGGAGCCGGCCTGGACGAATGCCGGGTCGAGAAATGCCTGGCGACCGTCACCACGGCCGCGCCCAAGGGGGCCGAAGGGCTGCTCTTCGTCAACCTCATCACCGGCTTTGCCGACAAGGCCGACAAGACGCACGTCCGGGGGTGCGTCTTCCGCGACAACATCGCGCTGGCAGCCGGGGCTGGCGTCCCGCTGGTCTCGAACAACCTCCCCAGGGCGACCGTGGAAGACGTGCGATACGAGGGCAATTCCTACCTGACGGCCAGGGGCGAGCCGCTGTTGTTGTTCGGCGACAAACGTTATTCCAGCCTGGCCGATTGGCGAGCCGCCACGGGGCAGGAGACGCGCGACGGGAGGTCCACCGTGGGGGACGCCAGGGCCGATGCGCTCGAACTGCCGGATGACTATCGCTTGCGGGATCCCCGCAAGCTGGACACGTTTGCGGTGTTCGAGTATGTCCGCGAACGGAAGAAGTGACCGATCGCGCGAAGACAGGAACTTATCCCATGCGACAACTCGTACTCCTTCTCCTCCTTGCCTTCATCCCGAGCGTGTGGGCAGATGACAAACCTGCGGCCCTGGACTGCACCGGGCCGGACGGCGTCGATGCCAAGGCTATCGTCTCGGCACAGGAAGCCTGGGCGAAGCACCTTGGCGAAAAGGCGCACGAGAAGACGCTACCGCTGGACAAGGCGGGCAAGGTGACCGTCGAGGTGGTGCTTCTTCCGCCGGGCAAGTATCACCGCGGCGAGGGGAAGTCGGCCACGCTCATCACCCTGACTCGGCCCCTGTGGGTGGGCAAGTACGAGGTGACCCAGCACCAGTACGCGGCGCTTATGGGCAACAACCCCAGCCACTTCGCGCGGCCGGACCAAGAAGCCGCTTTCTATCCGGTGGAGTGTGTCAGTCACGTGGACGCGCTCAAGTTCTGCGACATCGCTTCGGCGAACTCGGACGGGGAGTTTCGCCTGCTGACCGAAGCGGAATGGGAATACGCCTACCGAGCGGGAACGCGAACCAAATTTCACAACGGCGACTCCGACGACAAGCTTGGCGACATCGCTCATTTCGCAGGAAACAACCGCAAATCCACCGAGAAAATCGGCAGCAAGGCGCCGAACGCGTTCGGATTGTTCGACATGTCCGGCAACGTCTGGGAATGGTGCGTGGATTACTGGACGCCCGGCTACGACATGCGGACGACGACGGATCCGATTGGACCCGACGCTGGTCAAGGTTGCGTGACGCGCGGCGGATCGTGGGCCAGTGCGATCGAGAATTGTCGTTCGTTCAACCGTGGGCGCGATGCAGAGACCTACGGCGGCAGCCATCTGGGATTCCGCATCGCCTGGATACCTTCGCGTCGATCTGCGCCGACGCCGCTTGATTGCAGCGGACCAAGCGGGGCCGATGCCAGAGCGGTTGTGTCTGCGCAGAAGGCGTGGGCGAAATACTTGGGCGAGACAAGTCATGAGAAGACATTCCCGCTCGACAAGGCAGGCAAGACGACCATCGACATGGTCCTGCTGCCGCCGGGCAAGTACTACCGCGGCGACGAAAAGAAACCGACGCTCATCACGCTCACGCAACCGCTGTGGGTGGGAAAATACGAGGTGACGCAAAAGCAGTACGAAGCGGTGATGGGCGTCAATCCGAGCCACTTCAAGAAGCGCGGAGC
>VGZI01000346.1 GCA_016872605.1 Planctomycetota bacterium | reverse complement strand
GCCGGCGCCCACCAGATAGCGATTGGCGCTGCGACACGCGACGGGGGGAAGACCCCACGAACCGCCCCGCAACACCGGACGACTCTCGCCCTGGCTCTTGGTCTGGCGAGCATTGCCTTCTTTGGGCAACGCGGAATATTTGCCGAAGTAATCGTCGCACCATTCCCAGACGTTGCCGTGCATGTCGTAGACGCCGAAATCGTTGGGCTTGAACTGGCCGACCGGTGCAGCGAAAGCGTGCCCGTCGCTGGCCTGGATGGCCTTGGCGTTAGGACCGCCGAGCTTCTTCTTCCAGGTGGCGTCAGCGATGTTGGCGAATTCCGCCAGGCGTTCCTCGTCATCGCCGAAGCAGAAACGCCCGGTGTTCCCCGCCCGACAGGCGTATTCCCATTCTGCCTCGCCGGGCAGGCGCACCTCGCGCAGCTTGATATTGCCACCACACTTCTTCATTAGCCATTCACAGAACTTGCGGGCATCGTTGCGGCTAACATTGGTGACCGGATGCTTTTCGCCAGCGCTGCTGACGCCCGTGTTCTGCCAGGTGTATTTCCTGTCTCGGCCTTCGAACTTCATCGTTTCTTCGTTGTAGCCGTAGCCGCCCTCCAGCATCTCGGCGTCAGTAACGTACTTGGTTTCCTCGACGAAGCGGCGAAACTGAGCACGATACACTTCGAACTGGCCGATGTAGTAATCGTCGGTGAGCGTGACCGTGGCCGCCGTTTCGCTGTCAAGTACGCCGGATTTCTTGCCGTCGAAATAGTCGCGAATCAGCTTTTCTTGCTCTTCCCTGGTGGTGCCGATCGTGAAGGTCTTGCCCTTGGCGGCGATCTTCACCAGCTTCAGATCAACTCCTTTGCCCAGGTCGAAAACTAGGTACTCGAATTCCCTTTTCAGTTTGGGATCAGCCGCTTTCACGATATGAGGATTGATTTCCTGGGCAGCCGCGAAACTGGTGAATAGGACCGCCGTGGAAAATGCGAGGATGATGAAACGAAGCATGAGAATCCTTTATTTCCCCACCAGGGAATAGATCACGACCTTTCTTTCATTATCGTCGGCGGCGGCGAGGAGGCGGCCGTCGGGCGAGATGGAAATCGACGTGATCCAATAACCACGATCCACGAATTTGCCGAGATCGCGAACGAGCTTCCCGTCTTCGAGTTTCCAGACCTTCACGAGCTGATCACGTCCCGCCGAGAAAATATGCTTGCCGTCCGGATGGAAAGCAAGGTCGGTTGCGCCGCGGGAATGACCGGGCGTCAGCTCGCGAACCTTCTTGCCCGTGGACGGGTCGAACAATGTGATCTTTCCCGTTGGCCCTTCGAGTTCGATATTGCCTCGACACGTGGCGAGCCATTTGCCATCGGCGGAAAAGGCGACGGCGGTCATCCCCCCGGTGATCTCCTTGGTCAGATCCAACTTCATCTTGCCCGTATCGGCGTCCCAGAGGTGAAAGCTGGGCAGAATCTTGATCTTGTCGCGGTAGGGAACATGTTGCGACGCCGCCACGGTTTTCCCATCGGGCGAGATCCCCACGCTGCGCACCCAGTTTTTCACTTGCCAGCGGTTCAGTTCCTTGCCGGCCGCGAGATCCCAGACGATGATGACACCTTGATCGTCGCCCGAAACAAGCCGCTTTCCGTCGGGCGTTTGCGACAGGCCTTGGACCCATTCCTTGTGGCCCACCAGTTCCTTGAGCGGCTTCTGCACAGTCACTTTCGCAACAATGGGCGGAGGCGGAGCGGGCAATTTGGCGACTTTCTCGACGACGCCTTTGAGCGAAACGCCGTCGTTGAGCACGACGGTGCCCGGATCTCCAGCATCGCTGAGAGCATCCCAGAGTTTCACCGTTCGGTCGTTGCTTGATGAAATGAGCGTCTTGCCGTCGGGCGTGACCAGGAGGCGATTGATGTCGCGCGTGTGACCGAGCAGACGCCGAACCGGGCCGGACGTTTTACCGTCGCCGGAAGGGAGATTCCAGATGAGGATGTCGCCGCGTTTGTTGCCGGCCGCGATCTTGTCGTTGCCGATGAACGCGACGGAGGTAATCACCTCGCTGTTCCAGGGCAAGGTGTGAATGACCTTGGCGTCCGCGAATGGCGCCGGCTGGGCGCCAGCGAAACGAACGGCCAAAAAGACCGCAAGGATCGGCATGCAATATCGTGTCATAACAGCTTTCGCGTGAGAAGTCGCCTAGGCCAGGATCTTCCTCACCACCTCGCCGCCGACGTCGGTCAGGCGGAAGTCGCGGCCGTTGTGGCGGTAGGTCAGCCGTTCGTGGTCGAGGCCCATCTGGTGGAGCAGCGTGGCGTGAAGATCACGCACGTGGACCGGATCCTCGGCGATGCCGTAACCCAGTTCATCCGTGTGGCCGTGGCTGATCCCTCCTTTGATGCCGCCACCGGCGACCCACATCGAAAAGGCGTTGGCGTGATGGTTGCGGCCGCCGCTCCCGACCGGCGTACGGCCAAACTCGCCGCCCCAGACCACGAGCGTCTCGTCGAGGAGACCGCGCGCTTTGAGATCCTTCAGCAATCCGGCGATTGGCACATCGACGGCCCTGCACAGACGGCGGTGTTCATTGTCGTTGTTGCCGTGCGTGTCCCAGTTCTGATGGAACAACTCCACGAAGCGCACACCGCGTTCCACAAGACGGCGGGCGAGAAGGCACTGCCGGCCAAACGATTCAGTCGTACGCTCGTTCATGCCGTAGCGTTGCTTGGTCCGGTCCGACTCATTTGACAGATCGACCGCTTCCGGCGCCGACGTCTGGAGACGGAAGGCCAGCTCGTAACTGGCGATGCGGGCCGACAGTTCGCTGTTGCCGGGGTCACGGGCGATGTGCCGACGGTTGAGTTGCTCGAGCAAGTCGAGCTGCGAACGCTGCTCGGCGCTGTTCGAGGCCGGTTGCAGGT
>VGZI01000345.1 GCA_016872605.1 Planctomycetota bacterium | reverse complement strand
GGGCGGGAAACAATGCGGACCGGTACTTCTCCGCTTGGCTTATCGAGCCCCCCGGCGGCGGAGTCGGCGTTGGTGGTCCAGGTGGCGGCTTCGGTGTGCCCCCAGGCAGTGTCGGGCCCCCCAAAGGCAAACCCGGCGGCGATCCGATGAAACCCGGCGTCCCGGGCGGCGCGGGGGCCGGCGAGAATCAAGACGATGTCAAGTGGGAACGCGACGCTCTCGTTCGCTTCATCGATCCCGATGTCATCCCAGGGCGGACTTACCAGTATGTCATTCGCGTTCGCATGGCCAATCCGAACTTCGACAAACCGGACCTCGTCGCGTTCAGTGAACTGGCCAAGCCGGCCGATCTGCCCCCGTCGCCGTGGGTCTACACGCCGAAGATCGCCATCCCGGACGAATACTACCTATTCACCGTCGATCAGGATCAACTCGACGAATGGGCTCATCCGGAAGAAAAAGACCCGAAGAAAAAGCAACCGGCCAAGAAGAGCCCTTCGGCGCTCGGCAAGGATGAAATCACATTCCAGATTCACCAGTGGACGCCACGGACCTCGATCCTGGGCCGCGACGCCATCATAGGCGACTGGACGATCGCCGAGCGATTCAAGGTGAGGCGCGGCGAGTCGATCGGCTATCAAGCATGGGTCAAATCGCCGGTCTGGTACAAGGACAAGGACGTATTCGAAGTGCCTTTGACCACGGTTCTGGAAAGCAAGAAAAACGTGCTCAAGCAGGGCTGCCCCATGGATTTCAAGACGGATGCGTCGCGCCCCGTGCTCGTCGATTTCACCGGTGGCAAGAAACCAAAGGTCGATACTGTCGGCGATGAAGACGTCGCGGTCGATGCGCTGATCTTGACGCCCGACGGCAAACTCAGCGTGCTCAATTCGCGCAACGCTGACGCCGATCCGGCGCCCGAGATTTCGGCGGAACGCCCCGACAACGGCACGCGGCACGGGCGCGTGCAGGCCGCCCGCCAACGAATCCTCGACCTAAACCCCGCCGCATCGAGCAGCACCGATCCAGCAATGCCGAAGGGTGGCGGCGGCCCGAAGATCCCCGGGATCAAGAATTGACGCCGCGGACTTTGCCGTCAGAGCCTGAAGCGTAAGCGAAGGTTGCCCGTACTTCGCTTAAGCTTCAGGCTCTGTTTTTTTGTAACGTTTTAGTCCGCTGCTGCCGAAGAAACGACGAGGGGCCTCCCGCGTCGCGCAACTTTTCCCAGGTGCCCGCGTTCCTCGATTGCCTGGCGGATCTTGCTTGCATTTGCAAGAAACCAGATTGTCCGCTAGGATTGCATTAGGTAGTGCCATCGGCTAACAGCCGACTCAGGAACGGGGAGGGCAGAACATGTGGTACTACAACGCCGATCATCCATTGCGCCGCTATTTCAGCGGTGTCACCGAACAGACGTTCATGACCGACCTAGGCGTCGCCGATCCGCCGCTCATCGATTATCTTTCGATGTTGCTGTCGCGGTTCGTGCATTTCGACACGATCTACAAGATGCGATCGGGAACCGGCCGACGGCTCGAGGAAGTGGCCGACATGCTCATGGAAGTCGAGGCGATGCCCCCGGAAGGCCGCACCAATCGGGAGATGCACCGGCACATCGGCGACTTCACGCTGTTCTGGACCGGTGTCTATCCCGAAGCGCTCAAGCGCATGCGCTCGGGAATGCACAAGGATCACTTCATCGATTACTGCGAGCAAGGCAAGCGATCGTACTACATCGCCAGCACGTTCGAGGACGAACCGTATCGCGAGGAATCGCCGGTGCTGCGCCGCATCGCCGAGCGGTTCGAGCTGTGTGCATTCGGCCTGAGCAAGGTTCGCGAGGAATGGGAGCACCGCCCAAGGCCCTAGTGCACCGTCTACGATCCGTTGATGGATAGACGTAGGGTGCGTGCAACGCACCGATGAGCGGACCGGTGCGTTTCACGCACCCTGCATCCATCAATCCATGGAAGCCAAAGCACTAGCCGCTAGCGGCGTAGCAGTTACCGTGGAACGACAAAGTCGGCCAAGTACAACTGCGTCGGTGATCGGCCGTCGCGATTGGACGTCCACATCACCTTGGTGTAATCGGGGCTGAAGACGGGCAGCACATCGGCGCCGGGGGCATACGTTAGCCGCACCTTCTTGCCTGTTTCGATGTTCATCCAGTACAAATCGTAGTTGGGCCGCACTAGCGGATTGGAATGATCGGCCGCGGTGTAGAGGATGTGCAGGTTGTCCTTGTACCAGTACGGGGCCCAGAAGACCCAGTTGTCGTCGTCGGTGAGCGCTTTTTCGCCGCTGCCGTCGGCGTTGATGACGAAGAGCTGAAGATGATCCTTTTTCTTGCGATCGCTGCGGAAGATGACTTTCTTGCCGTCGGGTGAAAAGAAGGGCCCGCCATTGTAGCAACCGGGCGCTTTGGTGAGTTGGCGGACGTTTTTTCCGTCGGCGTCCATGATGTAGAGTTCGAGGTTCTTCTCGCCGGAGCGGTTGGAGCAAAAGACGATCTGCTTGCCGTCGGCGGAGTAAGATCCCTCGGCATCGTAGCCTTTGGCATCGGTTAGCCGTTTGAGTTGAGCACCGCTGCGTGCCGGTTCATTCCCGGACATGGGAACTTCACAGGCGGGGCCCGACGAACGCGCCAGCCGCAGCCGAGGAAAAAACCGGGGAAACCGCGCCGACCGGTCTGAAATCAGCGGTGCGGATGCCACGGCGGCAACGTCGGCCAGCGCGAGTTCGAAGATATCCATGTGCGCGTCGAAATCCCAGACGTAGCGTCGTCGCTTCTTGGAAGCTTTTTCTTCGTCGCGCAGCTTTTGCTCGACGGCGTAATGCTTCGTCGCCTCCGGATCGAGGTGCGAACTGGCGAAGATGATCTTTGTGCCCGCCGGATGGAAATAGCCGCACGTCGTTTTGCCGGCGCCCGGGCTCACGCGACGCGCGGCGCCGGTGTCGAGGTCCATGACGAACATCTGATAGAACGGATTCACGCCGCGCTCTTCCGCCTGGAAGATGATCTTCTTGCCGTCGGGTGAGAAATAGCCCTCCCCGGCGCGCACATAGTCGCGT
>VGZI01000344.1 GCA_016872605.1 Planctomycetota bacterium | reverse complement strand
TATGGAACAACGCTCTGGTGTAATCACTTTAACAACTGACGGAAGGTGTACCATGGGTCCCTGCACGACCTTTCACATTGGCGACAAAGTCGTTTACCCCAACCACGGTGTTGGGACAATTGAAAACATCAGCACGCGCAACTTCGGCGCGCAATTGGAACGGTTCTACCTCCTACGTCTGAGCTATAACAGCATGACTGTCATGGTGCCGTTCAGCCATGCCGGCGACGTTGGACTCCGCAAAGTCACCAAGACCACGGAAGCAAACCGGGTGCTGGCATTCCTGTCGATCGGCGTTATCAAGCGCTCACAAGATTGGAAGGACCGCTTCAAGGAAAACTCCGACAAGATGCGAGTCGGCGGGCTGATGGGCGTAGCGGAAGTATTCAAGGAATTGGTGCAGTTGCAGACGGCCAAGCCTCTTTCGTTCCGCGAGAAAAAGATGCTCGACTGTGCGCGTCGCATGATGATCACTGAAATCTCGATCGCCCGGTCGATGGGTGAGCGCGACGCGATCGAGACGCTTAGCCGGGCGCTGGCAAAGGCCAACCTGCCGATGCCGCAAGCGATGTAGTAGCGCTCCCGTGCGCATTACTGCGATCGAAACGCTGCGGCTGAGCCGCGGAATTACCGTGCACGCCGGCCCGGTGCAGTGGTTGTGGGTGCGTGTGCACACTGACAGCGGACTGATAGGTCTCGGCGAGACCTATCCCCATCCGGAGTCCGAAGAGGCGGTGGTACTGTCGCGTCTTGCGCCCCGGCTATTGGGCGAAGACCCCCGGCGAATCGAAGGGCTTTGGACTTCGATGTTTGATGCCGTCGCATATTCGGGTTGGGCGGGGGCGGAATTGCGCGCGATCGGCGCGGTCGACATGGCGCTGTGGGATCTGCTCGGCAAGTCGCTGGGCGCGCCGGTGTATCAATTACTCGGCGGCGCCACGCGCAGTCGAATCCGCACGTACAACACCTGTTACGACCATATTTCCTTTCTCGACGAACCGGAGCGACTCGCCGAGAGCCTGCTCGAACAGGGCATTCGCGCGATGAAGATCTGGCCGTTCGATCCGATCGCCAAGCAGACCGAGGGGCAGTGGATAACGCCCGCTCTCATTCGCCAGGGCATCGACCCGCTGCGGCGCATTCACACACGGTTCGGCGACGACATGCAAGTTGCGATGGAGTTTCACGGTTATTGGAACCTGCGCTGCGCGATCGACATTGCACGGGCATGCGAAGAGTACCAGCCGATGTGGCTGGAGGAGATGCTGCCGCAGGACAACATGGATGCCTATCGCGAATTGGCGTCGTCGACCTCGCTGCCACTGACGATCAGTGAGCGATTGATGACGACCTGGCAACATCGTGAACTGCTGGCCAATCGAGCCGCGCGCATCGTAATGCCAGACATTTCGTGGTGCGGGGGCATTACCGAGGCTCGCAAGATCGCCAATCAGGCGGCGACGCATCTATTGCCGGTCGCACCGCACAACTGCGGCGGTCCTGTTCTGCACGCAGCGACGATGCATCTGGCGGCGGCGATTCCGAATCTCTACATCGCAGAGTCGGTACGGCGACACTACGCCGATGAGTATTTGCCGGTAACAGGCGCTTCGCCCTTGCCTAAGGACGGGTTCTTTGATTTGCCCGCGGGATCGGGGTTAGGTGTGGATCTCTTGCCTGAAGTGATGGAGCGGCCGGATTTGACTCGGCGGCGGGTGGAAGAATAGCGCTCTCGCGCGCCCGCCTTGCGCGAGCGTTCTTTGTCCACCCGATCCAAGTCCAGGGGGCGCCACCTCGGTGCCGGCTCGCTGCGTCAACGTCGCCTCGCCGAAGCCCTCACACCGGTCTCGTATGCGCTGCGCTTAAGGGCTGTCGCCCGTGCGGCGCGTGCCGGCTCTCGAAAGCTCTCCCACAAGCGCGCCTCATTTGGGCAGTTATCGCCGCTCGTAGATAACACCGTCGCCGGTGAGTCGGATCGTATCGAGCCACGTTGGCCCCGTCACAACGATCGCACCGTCTTCGGTTCGGCGGAACCCAACGATCTCCGGTTCGACGCCGTACGGCTCGATCAAAGAAACAAACTGCGTGCGCAAGCCGCGGCGCCGCGCCAAGACATAGGGCACGGGGCGCGTAAGATCCTCGCCCAACCCGTTGCCGGCGACAACAGCGGTTCCTTCTTCGCCCAGCATCCAAACGCGCACGCTCTGCACCGGAACTTCGAAGGCGGCCACGCGGAGCGGCTCGCCAGTGTCGTAAACCAAGTCGATATCGTCGACAAAGAAGACACCCTCGCCGGGCGATCCCGCTGTTTGTTGCAGCTCAAGCGACACGGTGCGAATCGGTAGATCGATTACGCCATCGTCGTTACCAAGATAGTGGTTCCAGCGCTGCGGGCCCGTCACCTCGACCTCTTTCCAACCATTCCAATCAACCGTGATCGCCGGAGCGACGAACCGTTCGTCGGTAGTATCGTTGATACGAATCGCGATTCGGTGTTTGGAACCGTCGCCGTAGAGCATCACCCGCACGCCGCTGGGGTGAATACTAGGCTGCGGTAGATTCGAAACGTTCGCCGTCGAATAGAGCAGATACCCGGCGCCACTGAATCGGTACTCCATCTTCCCCGAGCCCGTGCCGCTTGCCGCTTGTTCGCGGGAGTTGCTGAACGATCCCCTGACATTGCCCGTGCTGGCGAAAACCGAACCATAGGAACCGAGCCGCGCACGGCCGCCATCGAAACCGAGTTTCCAGTCACCGTCGGCTGTGGCCGATCGATTGCCTGTCAGATGCTGATAGCCCATCGTGCGCGGCAACGCCGTTGTCGGCGCGAGCGGCAAATCGGTTACGATCTCACCCATGTTGTGATAGACCCAGTCGAAGCGGTGCGGTTGGCGATCCGTCGACTCGGCGTCAAAGACATCGAGTGCGTACTCGCCGGTGACCAGCATCGACCTCGTCAACCGCGCGTTCGCGTAAGCTCCTCCGGCGCCGGCTCTAGCGTAGGAAAAACCCGGTTCCATCTGGCTGGCGAGAAGTTCTCCGGTGGCTGCGGCCTGCGTACGTTCATCAACGACGACGGTATTGTGCG
>VGZI01000343.1 GCA_016872605.1 Planctomycetota bacterium | reverse complement strand
TCGATATCGAGCGGCCGCTGGCGCAGATGTCATCCGGCATGAAGCGCAAGATCGCGCTGATGCAGGTCTTGCTGCCGGAAACGCCGCTGGTGATTCTCGACGAGCCGACCAACACGCTCGATCCAAACATGCGCGATCAGCTTCTTGGTCAGCTTGCCGAGGCGGCCAAGCGCGGGCAGGCCGTATTGTTTTCGTCGCACGTGTTGACCGAAGTAGAGCAAGTATGCGACCGCGTGGCGATTTTACAGGAAGGCCGGCTGGTGCACTGGGAGGACATGAAGACGCTCCGTTCTCAGCGGCGCGTGCGCGTTCGACTGAGCGAGCCGATCACCGCAATCACCCTGCCTGCCGGGGTAAGTTCGTTGAAGACGGATGGCCAGGAATTGGAGTTTCCGTACGCAGGCCCGATGCCGGAACTCACGCGTTGGCTGGCAACGATGCCGATCGCTGATTTGCGCGTCGAGCCGCTGGGGTTGGCCGAGATTTACCAACAATATCATCGATTGGGCGAGTGAACGAATCATGACGTGGGTCCTGGTACGAAAACTATTGCGCGACATTTTCCTGGCTTGGGCCGTCGTTGGCGTGCTCGCCTTTTTGTTTCAGATTCTCTGGTCGCGCATCACCATGCGAGTAACGCAACAGATTCTAGCGGCTCTCGGCGCGCAGGGCCTGTCGCCGCAGCGCATCATGCAAATCCTCCTGAACCAGGATCAGCAGGGCCAATCGCGCGAGATGATGGGGCAGATGGTGCAAGCGATCATCGGGGGCGACAACATCTCGTTCGAACGTGCCAACGATCTCATGTCGATCTCCTACGTCCATCCTCTGGTGCTGACTATCCTTAGCATCTGGGCGATCGGCCGCGCCGCCAACGCCATCGCAGGAGAGATCGATCGCGGCACGATGGAATTGCTGCTGGCGCAGCCGATACGCCGGGCGCAGGTGATCTTCGCGCACCTTTGCGTCGATGCGATCGTGATTCCGACCCTGTGCGCGGCGATGTGGATCGGCACATACTGCGGCACATGGTGGATGGGGTCGCAAGACGCCGCGGGAATCCAAAAAGTCGAGCCGTGGCGCTTCGTACCGGCGCTCTTATGTGTGTCGCTCCTGACGTTCGCGGTGTCGGGTGTGACGATGGCGATCTCGTCCCTGGGGCGATCCCAGGCACGTGTTTGGGGCTACGCGATCACGCTGTTCCTGGTGATGTTTCTGATCAACGTATTCGGTCAGATTTGGCCTGATTCATTGGAATGGGCGAGGCCGTTGACGATCTATTACCACTACCAGCCGCAGGCGTTGATTAAGGCGGAACCATGGCATTCGGCTAGCGGCGTGTGGTTCCATCTCGGTGTGCTCGCGGGAGTGGGATTGGCAGGGTACGGCGTGGCGCTCACAATCTTTTGTCAGCGCGACCTGCCGGCGCCGCTGTAACATGACCGATGTCCAGCCAGGCGCCTGACCGCAGGACCCAAAGTGAGAACTCAGCGCACACAGACACTGCCTGCCTTCTTCACGCATCCGATCGGGTCGTTGCCTCGGCCGCGGATGGTGCGCGATCTGCTCACGCGGCGGCACGACATGCCCGCCGATCACTTCAAAAAAACGCTGGATGATGCTGTGCGCTTTGCGATACGTTTGCAGGAACAAGTTGGGCTCGATGTCGTAAGCGATGGCGAGTGGCGGCGCTCCCAGTACATTCGCGAGTTCCTGACGCGCGTCGGCGGCTTCGAACGTTGCCGCACATTCACGCATCAGGGCGAAACCAAGCTTACCGAGGTCGTCGTCCGACGCATGGCAGCGACCGAGCCGGTGTTCGTTGACGATGCGCGGTTCCTCGTGGAAAACACCGATCGCGTGACGAAGTTTGCCTTGCCCAGCCCGTTTCTGATCGGCGTTCGCTACTGGCACGAAGATTACAGCACAGGCGCCTATCCGACGCTGCAGCATTTTCTCGTTCACCTCGCGGAGATTCTTCGCCGCGAAACTGAGGCGCTGGTGAATGCCGGCATTGATATCGTTCAACTCGACGATCCAGCGCTCACCTATTTCTGCGATCAACGGCTGACCTCCGGCGGCGATATTCACGACGAACGACTGCGGCGGACGTGGGACTTAGATCGCGAGTTTCCGTTAGCTCTGGCCGCCATCAATCAGGTAGCCGACGGATTGCGCGCCGAGGTGCACTTGCATTGCTGTCACAGCGTTTACAAACGAAAGAGCGATGTGACGGGCGACTATGCGCCGATCCTACCGCGACTGGCGGACGCCAAGGTCGACCGCGTCAACTTGGAATTCGCGTATCCAGGCACCGGCGCAGTCGATGATTTGCGACTGCTGCCGAGCCATCTGTCCGTCGGCATGGGCGTCGTCGATGTGAGGAGCGAGCGTGTGCAAACGGTTGAGGAGGTAACGGCGCTGGCGGCATCGGGCGCGGCAATCGTCGGGCGGTCGCGCATCGCACTCAATCCCGATTGCGGCTTCGCCCCCGACGCCGGCGAACCGCCGACGATCGACGAGGCGTTCGAGAAACTGTGCCGCCTCGTTGCGGCGGCGAAACGGTTACGTGACGGAGACGTGTAAATCGAATTCGTTTAGCGTCCGCGGAGCGCCATGCGGACGCTAAACGAGGAGACGATTAATCCGTCTTGCGCGTGATTTTCACGTCATACGCACCCGACGATGCGCAGTTCCAAGGACTTGGGCCGATGATGAGATAGAGCTTGCCTTCGCCCTCGGGTTTACCGGAGTAGGATTCGCCGATGATGAAGGGCACGCCGTCTTCGTCGACTTTGGCGACGAGCAAGCCGCTGTGCGTTTGGCCGGTGATGGGGCCGATGACTTTCTGCCCGGAAGCAACCCCCTGTTGGCGGTTGCCGCGTGGGCCGCACATGTATCCGCCGGGCTGCTGCGGCCATTGATCGACGAGCCCCTTGGCGGCAACGGTAATGCTGGATCGCCCATCGACGACGAACCCCGTGTCCATCCAATCGGCCCCGTTGGCGTACTTGGCGGCTTCCACTTGTACTTCGACATCCAGACCCGGCGCGCCGATCGAGCGGAGCGATCGCATGTTGGCGAACTTGTGGTCGATTTCGCCAAAGTACTCCGCCTTCGTCTTGACCGTCGGCGTGATGATTCGGCCGACGATCGTCTGCGTCGGCGTCACGATGCGATCCTCAATA
>VGZI01000342.1 GCA_016872605.1 Planctomycetota bacterium | reverse complement strand
TCAATCGCTGCGAGATTTCTTCTTCACGCTCGGCAAGAACTTTCTCGGTGAGCAACTGGTTGTAGACGGCGGCCGCTTCCTTGTTTTGCCAAATGCGCTGCATCTGGTCCGCCAGTTCGAGGAGAATCTCGCCGCGTCGCATTTTGGCGTCCGGATCGACATCGACGAGTTTCTGGGCGCGATCCGCCGCGGCACGCAATGTGTTAATGGCGGCTGAGATCACCTGGTTGTGCTGTACCTGATTGACGCTCGCTTCCGGCGCTGTTCCCGCCTGGGCTTTGCCGAGCCAGAACAGTACCTGATCCGCCAACCGCGCGTCTTTGTCGATGAGCGGAGTCAGCGTCTTGATCGCATCCGGATACTCTTTGAGCTGAACCTGACAATAGCCGATGCGAATCTCCGCCTCGTTGCGAAGCGCCGACTGGGGAAACTGCTTCACGAACTCTGCAAAGCGCGTGCGGGCGTCGACAAACTTACCCCCCTCGTAGTGAAGTACGCCGAGATAGAATGTCGCCCGAGCCACATGATCGGGGACCGGGTTTTTCGTCAAGAACTCCAGGCGAGCGCGAATCTCCGGATCATTCTGAAATATCTGCGGTTGAGCAAGCATCTTGATCGCCTCGGCCTTGCTCTTCTGGTAGTCCGCGATCGTCCCTTCGTAATGCGTCGTTGCTTCGGCCCGGTCGTCCCCCAGGTGATGAGTGCGTGCCAAAAGATAGCGTGCGTGATTGCCGAAGAGCGGATCGGTGAAAGGCGTGAGCGCTGAGAGCGATTTCTGGGCGGCCGCATGCTCTTTCAATAGGACGCTGGCGTAGCCGTGATAGTATCGGCCGAGGTTTGTGTACTGGCTCTTCGTCCAGATGGGATCGGCGACGAAAAGCGTCACGGTCGCTTGCGCTTCCTTGGCCTTGCCGATGCGCAGTTGCATCTCGGCCAGATCGCATCGTGCGCGCGCGAGCCATTCCGCGTTGTGGCTCAGTTTGTCCTTTTCGACCGGCGAATCGATCCTGGCAAGAAACGCAGTCACCGCCGCCTGGAATTGCGGGATCGCGCTGGTGAAGTGTTGCTGGGCGCTGGCACGATATTTCGGAGCGTCATTCGGCGTCGCATCGGCCTTGGCCAAATCTTGCAATCCCAGACCGCGATTCGCCACGGCTGCGTAATAAGCGGCCAACGCTCGATCCGGAAAATCCTTCACGCCGGCAAGCGCTTGCAGGATATCGCGTGCTTCATCGAATTTCTTCTCCGGCCCATCGATAAGCGTCAGGGCCAGACCATAGCGAGCACTGGGCGCGTCTTTCTTGTCGGCAAACTTTGCAAGGTACTCACGAAACTTTGCCGTCGCCAGGCCATAGTTGCGTTCGTTGTGCGCCTTGCGGGCGGTGTTGAGCAACATGTCGGCTTGCTGATCCGCCGTCAGCTGGGCGCTTGCAACGGCGCCAGACAACGACCACGTCACGACGGCCAGGATAACGACGCAGAGATAGCGGTGGAGTTTCATTACCGTGTGCTCTCCGTGCGGCTTGAGTTCGGAAGCTCTTGGAAAATCACGCATCCTTCAGCAGGCGAAGATTCGCCGGGTTTCCAAACGAACGCCAAGGGATCGGCGGCGTGCGTGGCCTTGCGCTCCGTGGCCCAATCGTTTCCCGTTCGCAGTGGATCACACCCATGCGATTCGGGCCGCTCGACCAGGGGGGATGGCCGAGCCGGATACTAATCGAACATTCTCGTAAGCTGGCGCGTTAATGTCAACAGTCGAGATGATTAGAAATAACAAAAAAATGCGTTTCGGACCCGACGGCGACGCGTCACTTTTCGTCGGGGTGTTCTTGGCGATAGGCTTCCAGCTCGGCTTCGAGTATTTCTTGTTGCTCGCGGAGCAGGTTCTTCTGTTGTGAGATCGTGTGCCGAGCCGTCGCCCAGAAGTCGAATACGGCCAATACCATGATGACCAACAAGAGCAATAGCATGGTCATGACGTAGAAGATGAGAAAGCGAGCGTCGTCGCGCGAAATCGTGCGCGGATCATAGTCGAAGAACAGAGCGCCCGCCAGCATGCCGCCCAAGACAGCCAGCACCAGCGAGCCGAAAAGGCGACGCCAGCATTGACTGAGTGAGAATCGACGTTCCTCGTCGGGCAGCTCAACGTCAAAGTTGAGAACGCGCAACGTCAGGTGCTGCGCCCACGCAAAGTACCCAGCCGCCGAGATGATGCCGGCCGCGATGATCAAGCCAATCGTTATTCCGATTGCGTCCAAAGAATCACCGAATGTGTTCTATCCCTAACGCTGCCGCATCGTGCGAGCGATAAGCTCAAATGAAAACGAGGCGCGGAAACGGCGATCCAGTTCGGCGCTATCGCGCACGATCGTCTCGAACGGCAGCCGCTTCTCCGTCATGGAGCCCACCACGACAAGACCGCCGAACCGCGGAAGCACGAAGGCGTAGGCCTGTGGAAACGCATCGCGAATGTTCTTCACGTCGGATTCCATTTCATCGTGTCCGTTAATGTTGAACACGACCATGCCGTCGGGTGTGAGTTTCTTTTGCAAATCCCTGTAGAACTGAATCGTCTTCAGCCTCAAGGGGACTCCCGTCGAGTCGGTCTTGGAGGAAGGCTTCAAGAAGGCGTCCATGTAGATCACGTCGTACTTGGCTTCAGTTCGCTTGAAGTATTCGAAGGCGTCCTCGGTGATGATTTTGACGTTGTCGTCGGAACGGACTCCGAAGTATTTGTCGGCGACTTCGACGATTTTCGGGTCGATCTCGACACAATCCACTTTGCATTTGGGATCGTAGGCCTTCATGAAGTGGACCATGGCGCCGCCGCCGAGGCCGACGATGAGGACTTTTTCTTGCTTGGGACGAAAGGCGTAGCTCATGAACATGTAGCGCGTGTAACTGATGAGGAGATCGTAGGGACTATCGAGATTCACCTGCGATTCAATGACTTCCTCATTGTTGTCACGAACGAACCAGAGGGTGCGTACTTGGCCCTCGCGCGTGATCTTGATGGTCGAGAATTTGGAGCGTGTGACCAATTCGGTGCGAGGGCGGCCGAGTCCACCGCCGCCGTTGTCGGCGACTTCACCGTTGGTTGCGGGCGGCGGCCAGTACCAGACGGCGATGGCGCCGCCAACGACAAGAACCGCGCCAATGAGCACCATCCGCGCCGTGTTCGTTCGATCCATGTCCCACTCC
>VGZI01000341.1 GCA_016872605.1 Planctomycetota bacterium | reverse complement strand
TGGAGACGGGGACGCCTTCGAGCAGATGCCGCTTGAGTGCGGCGATCTTCTCTTGAGGGTTGAGATGACGACGTTCGCTGTTCATGATGGAACCTCCGTTCAGGTTAGACTAACCCGAACGGAGCAATCTTCCAGATTCGACTGAGGCAAAACAGTACAACGTGCCGAGAATGACAATAGCCCTGTGGTAGGGCAAGTCGACTTCGGCGTGCTGGGCGTTTTCTGAATTACTCCCGCCAGCGTGAGTTTCACGCGTCCGAGGTGACGTGTTTGGCCTGATGGATTTCCTCCCCTCTCCCGCCGGGAGAGGGGCTGGGGGTGAGGGCCGCAGGTTGTTTGCAACGCGAATATGTACTTTGCGTTGCCATCATCAAGCGGCCCTCACCCCAACCCTCTCCCGGTGGGAGAGGGAGCACTTCGCGCGACGATTTCTGCTAAGGCCTACGATATTTTTCCAGACATTCTATCGCAAACACTCACCGCTTCTCCGCCATCGCGTCCAACTCCTCTAACCGCAAGCGCACGCTGACGATGTACGGCGATTCGCCAGGCGTCCAGTGGCCGTAGGTCGTTGTCACGATGGTGTCGTCGGGCAGCACTTCCACGCCGGGGTAGGCGCAGTCGAACGCCTTGTTGTTCTTCATCAGGCGAACGCGATATTGCCCCTCGCGGCCTTTGACGATGTCGTCATATCGGCCGACCCACGCCACCCAGTCGCCTTTGGTTTTGCTTTCGAGCGTCATATCGCGGAAGCTGATGAACAACCGGCCGTCCTTCGTGTACTTGCCGGTGTGGCGGTCGCCGGTGAGGGCGGCGGGGAGTTCGGCGGGCTTCGTCCAGGTTTCGCCTTCGTCGTTCGAAAAGATGACATGAGAATTGTGCTTGCGGGAGCTTTCCCTGAGCAGCACCGCCATCTGCTTGCCATCGGGCGAGCGGATCAGGCCGGGTTCGCACAGCCAGGCGTTGGACTTGTCGGCGACGAAGATCGGTCCGCCCCAGGTCAGGCCGCCGTCTTTGGAGATCGTCTTGTAGATAGCGTATTTTCGCGGGTTCGTTGTTTTTCCGTCGAGACCGTACAGGCCGGTATGGAAGAGGGCCATGTAGTCGCCGTTCTTGAGGCGTTCGACGCTGGACATGGCGACGATGCCGCCGTAATCGCCGATCTTGTTCAACTCGCTCCACGTCTTGCCATCGTCGGCGGAGTGGGCCATGCGAATCGGATAGATGCCGGAGAAGATGACGAGATGTTTGTGCCCCTTCGGATCAATGGTGCGATAAAGCGTCGGCGTTTCCTTCGAGGTTTCCCAGTTCTTGGGCGTCGGCAGGCGTTCGCTCCAGGTCAGGCCGCCGTCGGTGGAGCGCTTCATGACGATGGCGCCTTTGCCGTGGCCTTTGGGGTAGACGATGAGGATCGTCTTGCCGTCCTCGAAAAGAAAGGTCGTGGGATGGCCGAGGTATTGGCCCTTCTCGCGATCGACGATGACCTGGCGTTTCGTCTGCCCGGCCAAATCGAGCAGCGGAATCGAGTACCCGCGCGGCGGCGGCGCTTGAGCGAAAGCGGCGGATGCGAGCCCGAGACCTAACCAAACGCAAAGATTAGTTCGCATGAGAGGCTCCTGTCGTGTAGGATTGTGGGTTATCTTATTCGTCGCCCAGTCCTCTGTTTACCTGCTCGCCTTTGGCGAGCGCGAAGTCGGGTCGAGGGAACTTTGTCAACAAGCCATCGTCGAGCATCGCCTTGGCCCCGGCGCCGATTTCCTCGGCGGGTTGGCCGATGAAGACGAGCGTCCCCTTCCAGCGATCCTTGATGTGGGTCATGACGCGGGCCGTGCCGACGAGGGAAGCGACGTTCATGTCGTGGCCGCAAGCGTGCATGACGCCGACGTCGAGCCCGTCGCGGTCGCGCAAGCGCATTTTGCTGGCGTAGGCGAGCCCCGTCTGCTCGACGATCGGCAGCGCATCCATGTCGGCGCGGACCAGGATGGTAGGGCCATTGCCATTCTTGAAGACGCCGACGACGCCGGTGCCGCCGACTTTCTCGGTGACGGCGAAGCCGGCGCCGCGAAGCTCTTTGGCTAACCGGGCGGCGGTTTTTTCTTCTTGAAACGCAAGTTCCGGTTGCGCGTGGATCTGTTTGTAGAGACCGAGGAGCGAATCGATTTCAATGTCGATCTTGTTTTCGATTGCCGCTCCGAAGGCCTTGCGGGATGACCCGGCGCCTCCCGCCCACAGGTTTGTGCCTGCGAGCATGACGATCAGAACTATTAACGCCGATGGGGACTTCACGGTGTGTCTCCTGCATGGCATCCCCTATTCGTTTTGCGCCTATGTGACGCCGCGCGATCGCATGGCGCCACTCAGGCACAAAACGAAATCCGGATTGCCTACTTTACGGTGGCCGCGTCGGTGATCTTCAGATATTCCTCGCGAATCCACATCGACACGCGGTACTTGCCCTGGTGGACGGCGGCCTTGGTGAGATTGAGTTCCTTGGCCACATCGAGCACGGGTTTGCCTTCCAGCACTGTCTTCTCGAAGACTTGCCAAGTGGAGTCTTGCACCCGGCTGCGAACGCGCTCCATCGCCGCCGCCAAATCTGGATCGACGCACGAATCCATGCTGGTCGCGAGTTCTTCCGTTGCGAGCGGGTCTTGCAGATGGTCCATCGCTTCCTGAAACGCTGTCCCGCCGATCGCCTGGGACTCGATGACCTTCTCTTGCTTGCGATAGTGATCGATCACCGTGGTGCGGATAATCTGGCCGAGCCAGGTGCGGAATCGACCCTTCTCGGGATCATACGTCGACAGCGAACGGAACACCTTGATCAAGATTTCTTGGGTGAGATCGTCCGCGAAGCGCACCGGCAGCCCGTGGTTCACACTCCACACGGCGATCACCGGGCTATAGCGTTGCACAAACACCGGCCAATAATACTCTTGTTGATCGGGGTTCTGCAGAGCGCATAAGAGCGACATGTGGGTCGTCGGCGTCGACATGGGCCTTCTCCACCGTGGCGTGCGGGGATGATTGATTCTGTTTGTCTTTCTAGCACAGTGGCAAGCAAAGAGAAAGGACTTTCCGATAGTTGCATCATCCGAGCCTGAGCGCTAGCGAATGGCCCTTCGCTGGCGCTCAGGCTCGGATCGATCTCCGGCTCGAATTAATCATCTCGCGCGATCGATGGTGAACGCCGTGTGAATCCCGTCATCGGGGAAC
>VGZI01000340.1 GCA_016872605.1 Planctomycetota bacterium | reverse complement strand
CATCCGAATTATCAGCCCGTTAAGCCGAAGGAGCTCGCTCGCAAGCTGGGCGTGCCGACCGAAGAGAATGCCGCCTTCAAAGCCGCCATCAAAGAGCTGTTGCGCCAGGGCAAGATTGAGATCGGCAGAGGCAACAACGTTCGCCTCGTGAGCCGGCATGGCACGCTCACCGGCATCTTTCGCAAAACCGACGCCGGCTTCGGCTTCGTCCGGCCCAATCCCGAGGAGGGGCACAAGTTCAACGAGGTCTTTATCCCCGAGGACGGCGTTCGCGATGCCGCCACGGGCGATGTCGTTCTGGTTCGTGTGCGTCCCTCGCGGCGGCGCGACCCGCGCGGCCCCAAGGGGGACATCGTCCAGGTGCTCGAACGCGCCACCAGCCAGTTCGTCGGCACTTTCTTCACTCGGGACGGCGAACACTTCGTCCGCGTCGATGGGTCCGTCTTCAGCCACAGCGTTCTGGTCGGCGATCCGACGGCCAAGGGCGCCAAACCGAATGACAAAGTCGTCATCGAGATGCTCCGTTTCCCGACCGCTGAGGAGCGCGGCGAAGGCGTCATCATCGAGGTGCTCGGCGCCCACGGCTCAGTCGGCGTCGACACGCTTTCGGTCATCCGCGCTCTTGGGTTGCCCGATGCCTTCCCGGAGGATGTGCTCGAAGAAGCCCGCCAGGTCGGCGCACGTTTCACGGAGGTCGTCCCCGAAGCGAGGGAGGACTTGACCGATTGGCTTACGATTACGATCGATCCGGTCGATGCCAAAGACTTCGACGACGCCATCTCATTGACGATCGATCCGAAGAGCAAGCACTGGCAACTTGGCGTGCATATCGCCGACGTTTCGCACTTTGCTCCGCCCGGCAGCGCTCTGGACCGCGAGGCGCGCAAACGGGGCACGAGTGTCTATCTGCCGCAACGCGTGCTCCCGATGTTTCCAGAGATCATCTCCAACAAGCTGGCGAGTTTGCAACATGGCCGCATCCGCTATGTCAAAAGCGCTATCATCGATTTGACGCCGTTGGGCCAAAAGACCGGCGTTCGCTTCACCAATGCGGCAATCAAGTCGCGGAGGCGATTCACCTACGAAGAGGTGTCGGCCATCGTCACGGCGTTCGACGGCAGAACGCCCGACACGCCGGCGCCCGAGGTCGAACCGGACATCCTGGCTCTGCTCCTGCGCTTGCGCGATCTGGCGTTGATCCTGCACAAGCGGCGCGTCAAACGCGGCGCGCTGGAACTCATGATGCCGGAAATCGAGCTGGAGTATGACGATCAGGGCAGAGTCAGCGGCGCCCACTATCGCCAGCACGACATCAGTCACGTCATGGTGGAAGAGAGCATGCTGGCCGCCAACGAAGCCGTCGCGGAGTTTCTCGACGAGCGCGATGTCTTCTTCCTGCGCCGCGTTCACCCCGCGCCGGAACCAACCAAGCTGCACAAGTTTGCCGAGTTCGCACGCATCCTTGGCTACAAAGTCACGAGCGAGACGGATCGCTTTGCGCTGCAGCGCATCCTGAAAAAGTCGGCCGGACAACCGGAGATGCACGCGGTCCATTACGCGTTGTTGCGCAGTTTGAAGCAAGCGACGTACAGCCCGGTAAAGGATGATCACTACGCCCTGGCCAGCTCGAACTACTGCCATTTCACGTCGCCCATTCGCCGCTACCCGGACCTGCAAGTGCATCGTATGCTGGATCAAATCGTCAAACGCGGCCGAGCCAGCAGCAAACTGGAGGAGCTGATTGCGCTGGGCGAGCATTGCAGCAAGACCGAACGCCGCGCGGAAACTGCCGAGCGCGAACTGGTCAAACACAAGCTCCTGGTTCACATGCACGAACGGCTTGGTATGGAAATGCAAGCAATAATCACCGGCGTCGCGGACTACGGCTTCTTCGCTCAAGCCGAGACGTTGCCGGTCGAGGGCCTGGTTCACGTCAGCACGTTGCCGGACGATTATTACTATTTCGAAGAGATGTCGCACAGCTTGATCGGCCAGCGGACGAAGCGAGCGTTTCGCCTGGGGGACAAAGTGGAAGTGACGGTGGTGCGCGTCGATTTGCAGCGAAGGCAACTGGATTTTCGATTGAAAGGAACGAGAGGGCGACGATAATCGTTTAGCGCTCGCGCGGCGCCGCGCGAGCGCTAAACAAATCGGGTACCTACTTCCTGTCGCCGAGCAGGCGTTCGAGCAAGCGGTCAAGTTGTGCGCCGCGAGCGCGGAACGACACGACGTTGCCAGCCTGGTCGATCAGCACCGGAAAAGGAATCGAGTTGACCTTGTACTGAGTCGCGAGCTTTCGGCTATCCTCGATGTTGATGCACGGCCAGGGCATGCCGCGGCTTTCCATGAAGGTCGTGAGCTTTTCTTCATCGCCGGGCCGATCGAGGCTGATGCCGATGATCTCGAAGCCCTTGCCGTGGTATTTGGCATAGGCTCGTTCCATGTTCGGCAGCTCGGCGATGCATGGGCCGCACCAGGTGGCCCAGAAATCGACGAGGACGACCTTGCCCTTGAGCTTGGCCAGATCGAATTCCTTGCCGTCGGTCTGCTTGCCCGTCACTTCCATGGGCTTGCCGAGCTTGTCGAGGTCCTTGAGCGATTTCTCGAATTGCCGGGGGGCAATATTGGCGACCTGCTGGTCGGAGGAAGTCGCGAATGCCTTGACGTAGTCATTCAAGACTTCGCGCGCGATGTTGACGTCGGCCATCTCCGCTTCGATGGAGAATTGCATGGCGAGAGTGAAGTCTGGGAATGCCAGTTTTTCACCCTTGTCGTGAAAGCGTTTGCTCAGTTCCACGACGAGGTTCTTGCGCTGTGCCCCAGAAAGCGAAGCGAACGCGTTGATGCGGTACTTTAGATCGGCTTGCTTGAGGAGGCCGGCGTCCTTTTCCGGAGCGACGTCGAGTGTGAACTTGCCGGTCTCTTTCGGCCGACCTGTCGTGGCGATGACGCGATAGGCGGTGGATTTCGTCGCTTTGAAAGTGATAGCCGCCTTCTCGCCGTTGGCCATCTCGACCTGGCTGCCATCGGGTTCTTCCAAGAACAGGAATCCAACCATTCCGTCGGCCATGCTGTGCGTAATGCGATACGTCGTTCCCTTCTCGAGGTTGACCGAATACAGCTTGAAGTGATGTCCGGCAAACACGGTATCGGTGGCTGAGATTTTGCCTTCGACCGAGGCCTTCGAATCCTTTAGCGCCAACGGCGTTGCCTGGCCCTGAAATCGGCTGGCGTTGTCTGAGACGGTC
>VGZI01000339.1 GCA_016872605.1 Planctomycetota bacterium | reverse complement strand
TTGGTGGAGGCGAGACACCGGAGGCGGGAAAGGAACCTGGGCCTGGAGCAAGGAACGTTAGCCTTTGAAGTGGGGGAGAAGGTTGCTTCCGATTGAGGCCGTTTTGTGCCAGATCGGGTGAAACAATGCAACATGCGCGCATTCATTGCACGCACACACTCACACCTCCCCTCCCGAAATGCAACGAAACCTGGAACCAAAGGGGCAATGATCCCTGACGATCGCTAGGCCAGCATGAATGCCTTGGTCTCTTCGATCAACTGGCGCAGCCACGGAATGTACGGTGTGCCGCCGGTTGCGATGGGATTGTCGACTTTCTTTTCGATGTAGTTCACCGCATATTCGAAATGGCGTGTACGAAACGCAAGCAACTCCGAGACGCACGCATTGTAACGATCTTTGACGCGAGCATCGCCAGACTGGCCGGCAAAGTCGCGTACGCTGACCTGCGAGCGAATGAAGTCGCGGTGCGGCGCGGGCATGTAGTTCTGCATGTCGCGCAGGTGTTCGGTCAGCAGCGAGTTTTGGTGCTGGATGCCGAGGGCCATCAGCATCGTCGGCACGATCGAGCTTTGCGCCCCGGTTTCGCCGCGATAGCTCTGCGGAACATTGCCGAAGCAGCCTTCGTAGACGATGGTATTGAACCCAAAGATGTAGGGTCGCACCTTGCGAAAATACACCTCGGCGCTGCATCCTTCCGGCATACGGTTCATCGTCGTATTCATCGCGTGCAGGCGGTTGGCCGTCTGGTCGAGCATCGCGGTCAGGCCCAGGACATCCTTGCGATCAAGAATTTCGGGCGCGGCGCCAACAGCTTGCAATGCAGCCCCGGCGCGGGCCTCGATATCAACATGCACGAGGATGAACCAGTCCTCGTCCGACTTGCCGTCGCCCGGTATCGAGAAGTTCTGCAAAAGCGCGATGTTGCCTAGCACAATTGGGCCGGAAGAGTCGATGCGTCGCCAATTGTGCAAGCAGTACGACGCATACGACAAAATCGGCGGGCGTTGCAGCGTGTCCGCCAAGAAAACCAGCGGAACGGCAATGCACGAGGGAATGCGATCTACGCTGGGAAGCCCAGGCGAATGAACAAAGGCGCTCGCAAAGTAGCTAAACAGCATGAACAAACGCTCGAGTTCGGCGTCGGTCGCTCGCTTTACAGCCGCGGACCAGTCCACGGATTCCGTGAGGTAACTTGCCGCGCCGGTTCGAAATTGGCGCTCGTGAACGAGTCGCGGCAAGTCGCCTCCCAATCGCTCGATTTCGCAAAACGCTGGATCGGTCAAGCGTGTCAACGGATCGCGCTTGGGCAAAAAGCCACGATCTTGCAAGGTCCATTGCATGAAGGAACCTCCTCGTCAAAACCTGAACGTAGGGTGCGTAAAACGCACCGTTTGGCGTAGCCAGCGCGTTTCACGCACCCTACATCGTTCCCTTGCTTCACTCGCGCATCAGCACTTCGTCCAGATTGAGCAGCACGTTGGCGAGCGCCGTCCACGCCGCCAATTCTGAAACGTCCAAAGTAACGTCGCGCGGATACTGGCCCACGTTGACAAGGCTCGACGCCTCCATCGTTTTCAGACGATACCGATCACGGTGTTTCTTCAACTGTGCTCTCACTACCCTCAACTCCTCGGCCACTGGGGCGCGGCTCGTCACGCTCCGAAATGCGAAGGCCAGGCGATCGTCGTCGGTTCTCGGCCCCTGCGTCAACACGCGCTGTGCCAGAACTCGAGCCGACTCCATGAACGTGGGGTCGTTGAGCGTGACGAGCGCTTGCAGCGCGGTGTTCGTGCGCGGCCGAGCGACCGAGCATTCTTCGCGATTGGGAGCATCGAGGATCGCGAACATCGGATGCAGCGCCGTCCGTCGCCAGAAGGCATACAACCCGCGGCGATACTGGTCATCCCCGGCGCTGGGCGACCACGGCCAGTCCTCGTTCTTGTTTTTGTAATAATCGGGCGGCTGGTACGGCATGAACGACGGCCCGCCGATCTTCCGATTCAGCACCCCGGCGCTGGCGAGCGCGCTGTCGCGCATCTCCTCGGCCGTGAGTCGAAAACGCGGCATGCGCGCCAGGAGACGATTCTGAGGGTCCACTCTCTCGGCTCCCGGCGTGAAATTCGACGATTGGCGATACGTCGCCGACAGTGCGATCGTCCGCATCATGTGCTTGACGTTCCACCCGGAAGCTACGAATTCGTTCGCCAGCCAATCCAGTAGCTCCCGATGCGATGGAAATTCTCCCTGCGTGCCGAAATCACCGACGCTGCGGACAATGCCATGCCCGAACATTTGTGCCCAGAGCCGATTGACGGCAACGCGCGCGGTGAGCGGATGATCCGAACGAACGAGCCAGCGGGCCAGCCCGAGCCGATTGAGCGGAACGTCCTTGGGCATCGGTCCGAACGCCGAGGGGACACCGCGATCGACCTTTTCGCCCTTGGTCAAAAAGTCGCCGCGAATCAACACGAACGCCGGGCGCGGGTTCGGCATCTCTTCCGAAATCAGCGTGTGCGGCATGGCCGCCTCGACATCGCGGATCTTTTCGTTCAGCTCATCCGCGTCCTGATCGAGAGACTCCAGTTTTTCGCGTCCGATCGCATTGACCTTGCGCAGGTAGAACTCACGAAGCAAGCGCTGCTGCCCATCGTCGCGCTTGGCGCGATCGATTCGAAGGATGTCGCGCACGGATGCCGGCAGTTTCTCGTGTGCGGCCTTCGTCGCTTCCCAGGCAAGCTGCGATCGTGCGATCAGTTCCCCGGGAATATCGCGGGGAATCGCCTTCTCAGCCAGCGGGTCGACATAGCCGAGCGCCGCAATCTGCTTGGCAAGGGCCTCATCGACTCGCGTCAGCGTCTTGCGATAGCCAGCGATCTCCTTTGCTTGCTCCGCCGTCGGCGCCCTTAAGAGCGGCGGCAGCGGTTTGCCGTGCGCGGCGGGGCCGCTGATCATCGGCTCCTTGATGCCCGTGAAAAACGCAAACAGTTGATAGTACTCTCTGTGCGTGATCGGATCGTACTTGTGTGAATGGCATTCGGCACAGCCAAGCGTTAGACCCAGCCAAGCCTGCCCGAGCGTGTTCGTTCGATCGATGTTGTAGCGGATGACGTATTCTTCCGGATCGACGCCGCCTTCTTCGTTGAAACGCGTGTTGCGATTGAAACCCGAGGCGATCCTATTTGCGACCGTGGCGTTCGGAAGCAGATCGCCTGCCAACTGCTCGATCGTGAACTGATTGAACGGCATGTTGCGATTGAAGGCGTCGATGACCCAGTCACGCCACAGCCACATCTGCCTCGTGCTGTCCATGTGGTAGCCGCTGGTGTCGCCGAATCGC
>VGZI01000338.1 GCA_016872605.1 Planctomycetota bacterium | reverse complement strand
ATGAAAGTCTCCAGGCAAAAAAGGAGGCGAATCATCGACACGACGATCCGCTCGGAGCGAGGCAACGTTGAATATTAGGAGATTCGAATGCTACTCGCCAGGAAAATACGATAAACTAAGTGCCGTTTTGCCCCGCTTCGCAGAGAGGCGGGGGGACGCCCAGGAATTTCGGCATCGCTTTGTTAGCTTCGGCGCCTTCGCAACGTACCTTTCATGCGCCGTTGGCAAGGACCAGTGGGGTTCCTTGTTCGCGGCGGAGAATCCACATGAAAGGTTGTGTTCCATGTTCTCTCGCATTTCCTTGTTCTTCCTTGGCGGCCTCGTCACGACGGTAGCCCTTGGGTCGATCGTCATAGCGCAAACGGCGATCGACAAGCGCGAAGCGTTGCGCGCTTATGCCTTGACCCACGACGGCAACGCGGGCAGCGGGTCGTGCGTTTTCGTCGACTGCGGGTCGATGGTGGCCGGCCAAACGGCCGGCTGCGTGACATGCCATTCACGCAAAGCGAACGATGACGGAGGAAAACTGGGGCCGTCGTTGTTCGGCGTTGGAAGCCGATTGACGCGGGAACAGATCATCGATCAGGTGCTGTCCCCGCACAAAAACAAAAATCCGATGGGGGTTGCGGTCGAGTTCAAGACGGGCAGATTGCAGTCATTTCGTCTGCTGGCCGAGTCGCGCGAGTTGTTGTCGGTGCGTGACCTTGACACCGGCGAACGAAACGTCCTGCACGTCGCGGAATTGGAGCGGTACCGTCGAACGCCCCTCATGCCCGAGGGCTTGGCTGACAAGATGACGCCACGTCAGTTCGCGGATTTGGTGGCGTATTTGGTCAGCCTGAAGAAGTGAACGGACAAATTCGTTTCACGCCTCGACAGCGATTCGAGGGCGGCGAGGTGATGATTGAGTTGTTCTCTTTCCAGTCCCGTCAAATTCGCTTCCAATCTCCTGATGTCGCCTGACATCAAATCGAGCAGATTCCGACGCGACGCAAAGTCGTTCCGGGTGGTGCCGACGCTCCCGAAAAGCGATTCATAGGCGAGTTCCGGCCGGCACTGCGAGGCGATGGGCCGGCCCGGACCCCAGGCGGAGGAACAGTAATGCGTCTGGGTCTGGGCCGCCCCCGGATCGATTCCAAGATTTAGGATCGGAAAGATCCCAGCCAGTCTGCGGGCAATGGCTGCGTCGATGGAGACGCCCGCCACGTTGGTGAAGCGGGCCGTGCCTCCCCCGTTGAAGAGGCCGGAGAGGGCGCAACCAAAGGTTGATTTCGCTCGCGGGTTAATCGGCTACTGGAAATTGGCCGGCGATTGCCGAGATCATTCGGGGCATGGGCATCACGGAACGAACCACGGCGTGGATCTGAAAACCGGCACGTTCGATGGACGCCGGACGTACATCGAGGTGCCCGCCGGCGATTCGTTGCAAATTGGCCGGGACGATTTCACGTTCTCGGCCTGGGTGCATACGGAAACGATCGTCGATGACACCCTGGGCGATGTCCTCAGCTGGTACGACACGAAGCTGCGGCGCGGCGTGACGCTCAGTCTTCGGGCCAGCGCCGGGGGCTATCAATCCACCGGCGATGATCGCCACGTTTGCTTTGGCATCGACAACGCCAAACTGTCTGAGTGGCAGGACTGCGGCCGGCCGAACCCGGCGAGCAACTATGTGAGCAACTCGCTGACGGTGTACGACGGTCACCTCTACGCCGCCACCATCGACGCTAAGGACGAATCCGGCTGGGGCCATGTCTATCGCTACGCCGGCGGCCAGAACTGGGTCGATTGCGGTCGCGTCGGGCAGCGCAAGACGACAGGCGTCATGGCCTTGATCGTTCACCAGGGCTCACTCTACGCGGGCACTTCGACCTACGATTGGACCCGCGTCTTCTCTGGCCAGTACGAACCCAGCCGCGTCTACCGCTACGAAGGGGGTACAAAGTGGACTGACTGCGGCCAACCAGGGCAGATGCTGCGTATCAACTGCCTGGCGACTTATGGCGGCAAACTTTACGTGGGTGGCGATCGCGGTCTACCGCCCCAGGGCGAAAAGCAGTGGACCGGTCGGCCATACCAGATCTTTGTCCATGAGGGGGGAACGAAGTGGAGCGTCGTGGGCAGCTTTCCGCCGGAACCGCCGCGAAGCCTCTATCCCCACGCAATGGCTGTGCACGATGGCAAATTGTACGCCGGCTATCCCAATGTCTTTGCGTTCGATGGCCGAAAGTGGGAGTTCGCCGGCACGCCACTTGGTGAGACGCCCGTCGATCTGAAGCCGTATCTCCAGGTACACTCGCTATCCGTCTTTCGCGGCAAGCTGATCGCCGGCATGTGGCCTGAGGCACGCGTTGTAGAGTATCAAGGTGGTGAGAAATGGGTCGATCGCGGCCGTCTGGGGGATGGCTCGGAAATCAACGCCCTGACCGTCTACAACGGCAAGCTCTACGCCGGCGCCATTCCGCGTGGCGAAGTGTCGCGCTTCGACGACGAGGCCGGTTGGACGTCATTGCGGAAATTCTTCTCGCCGCCGGGCTGGGATCCGGGACCGCCCACGGCTCCCGTCCGCAGCGAAATCAACAACTGGACGCGCATCACCAGTTTGACCGTATTCCAGGGACGCCTGTTCGCCAGCATTGGCAGTTGCACCAGTTCCATCCTGGACGCCCCAGCCGGCATTCGCGGCAGCGTCTTCTCCGTGCAGGCCGGGCAGTGCATCTCGCACGACAAGGACATTGGCGCTGGCTGGGTCCATCTCGCCGCCCTTCGGCAAGGGGGCGAACTTCGGCTCTACGTCAACGGCCGGCTCGCAGCGAAGTCAGCGCCGTTCGAGCCAGATGATTACGACCTGACGGTGAAGCAGCCGCTGAAGATCGGTCTTGGCGAACAGGACTACTTCACCGGCCGTATCCGCGAAGTGCGTCTCCATCGTCGCGCGCTATCGGACCACGAAATCACCGCCCTGCAAGAACACTAGCGTCCGGAATGAAGTGCCTCATTGATCCGAATAGACCCGTACCACGGTCGAAACAAAACCGGAAGGCTATTCGCTGAATCTGCTCAATACAAATTGTTCTTGCACGCCGCGTCGAGCAGGGTTTGCGTCTTGGCGACATCGAACTCGGCCATTTGCACCTGATCGGCGAACATCTCGGCAGCACAGGGAAGATTCTCCATGTCGGGCCTTTCGTGCAGGTCCCACAGTCTGGATCGCAAGAGTGCCTTGGCACACTGCAAGAAGCACTCCTCCACCTCGACGGCAACCGCCAGCAACGGGCGTTTGCCGTGCGCGCTCGGCCGCGTCAGCCACGCCTCGTCGCGAATCAGCGCAGCGCGGCCGTTGACGCGCAATATCTTGCCG
>VGZI01000337.1 GCA_016872605.1 Planctomycetota bacterium | reverse complement strand
GAGGCTCCTGCCGAGCCGCGAGCCCGCGAAATACTCGATTTCGGACGAGTATCCTGTCGCTTCCGGCTCGGCAGGAGCCTCGCCCTCCCGAAGCAGGCCGCGCAGACCGTGTCGTGCACCCCACGAACGACGAACGATCAGAGCCTGAAGCGTAAGCGAAGGGAGGCACACCTTCGCTTACGCTTCAGGCTCTGAAAACTCGTGGACTGCGAAGGTCCTAATGGTTCAGCAGGAACTCGGAACTGTTGAGCAGCGCCCAGTAGACGTCGGAGAGCGCTCGCCCGAGGTTGTTGTTGGCGGCGCCTTTTTCCAGGTACGGGACCAAGCGATCGATTTCATTCTGGCGCGGCGGACGCGACAGAACGATCATATACAACGAGCGAATCCGTTTCTCGTGCGGCCCGTCCTGGCCCGCCAGGTCTTTCAGGTCGTCGTTGTTCTCCAGCTTCGTGTACTTGGTCATGAAGCCACCGTTCATCATGAACAGTGCTTGGAGAATCGACGTTTGCGGCTCGTGGCGACGGTCCTGGGCCGGGAACTTGAGCATGAACTGCGTTCGCGGCGATTGCGCACCGTTCGGGTTAAAGAACTGTTGCGGCGGCACCGGACGCAGCAGCATCTCACGCTCGCCCTTTTCACGCACGACGATGTTCACGAGGCTGTCGTATATCTGCTCCGGGGCCAACGCGCGGATGGGCATGCGGACGAACAGGTGGTAGTCTTCCTTGTCGGCCAACTTCGTGCCGCCGCTGGAGCGCTGATACGCATCGGAATGAACGATGGCGCGAATCAGGAAACGCTGGTCAAAATTGTTGTCGATCAGTGCCTTGGCCAGGTCACTGAGCAAGTCCGGATGCGTAACCGGGCTGTCGTCACTCGGCTCCATGATCGGTTCGAGCAGGCTGACGCCCATGAGATACGACCATACGTGGTCGGCCATCGCCTTGGCGAAGTACGGATTGTCCTTCGCCGTGATCCAGTCGGCCAATGTCTTGCGCGAGCTCGTCAGCCCGTCCCATTTCGGCTCATCGCCGTTGAGGAATTTTGCCTTGACAACCTTCTCGGTTCCCGGAATCAGAATCTCGCGGCCCGGCTGAATCGCTTGCACTTTCGGCACGCCCTGGTCGCCCGGACGGCGGATGGCCTGCGGCTGCACCGAATAGAAGGCGGCGAATTCCCAAAATTGCTCTTTCGTCCATTTCGCGAACGGGTGTGCATGGCACTGTGCGCATTCGATCTTAACGCCGAGGAAAACGCGCGATGACGCCCCGGCCAGATTCTCCGCTTTGTTCTCGTTGGCGGTGAAGAAAAGCTGCGGGCTGCCCTGCGTCATGCCGGGGTTGAAGCCCATGTTGCCTTGCTGGCTCGTTAGGAGTTGATGCACCATCGTGTCGAGTGCAACATTCTTCTGCATCCGCTCCCGAATCCACGCCTCGAACTGCGGCATCAGGAATTGCGTCTGCTGGTTCGTTTGATTCGTCAGCATGATCGAACGCCAAACGTGCGCGAAGTGCTGCGCATGCTGCGGTGTTTTCAGCAAGTCATCCACTTCCTTCCAGCGCTTGTCCGCGGCCTCGTTGTCGATGAAATCGTGGATCGGAACAAGGCCCGGCACACGACCGGCGAGATCGAGATTGAGGCGGCGATAAAAGACGTAGTCCCCCGCTTTCGGCGCCGGGGTGACGCCCGCCTTCTTCCACACCGTGGCAAGATGTGCGTCGATGCGATTGCTCAGCGCTTGAACCGCTTCTTTGTTGTAGTCGGATGATTGTCCGAAGACGGGTGAAAGAGCGATCGCGAAGATTGCGAGAATCGCAAGACCCCAGCAGCGGCGCAACATGGCTTCAGTCTCCCAGGTGAAACGGAGCAATGAGTACCATTATGACGAACTGCGTTCAAAATGTGAACAAAAATCCCTGACACTTCAAAATATGTCCTCTATACAAATGCACCCATCCGTCCACGTGGATTCCATCAGTTCTTTCGGTGCAGCGTCGTTGGAACATCGCCAATGCCATGGCTCGTGAGGTGAATGCGATGATCATCCAGCACGGTGATGGCCCAACCGTAGGTGCGATCGGGTTCCTCGTCTTTCTTGATGTGGATTTTGTATTTGCCCTCGATCACGCTGTCGACTTCCAGCTGTCGGTCCAGTCCTTGGCGACGACAGCATCTCAAGGTACGCACTTGATCGAGCATGCGCGGCGCATGGCCCATTGGTGTTACGGTTCGAGGGGTGCACGACATGGTTTGCAAACGGCACGGGAGGGCGAGGCTCCTGCCCACCCGCGAGCCCGCGAAATACTCGACTTCGGACGAGTATCCTGTCGCTTCCGGCTCGGCAGGAGCCTCGCCCTCCCGAAGCAGGCCGCGCAGACCGTGTCGTGCGCCCCGGTTCGAGGAGCATGGGATGAGGACATGAAACGCCCTCCACAGGTGAATTGACGTGATGCACAAAATAACATGCGCGATGGCATGTGGAGATGAGAAGTTGATTTGCGGCTGCTGCAATGTCCCTGCAGTCAGTAGGCGGCGACGAACCCGCAAGGCACCGAACACGCGGGCTGGGGCTGCCCGCGCCTGAGCAACAGAGTGAGTTTCAAGCTCGTGCAACTCAAGCCCGGCAATCGGATCGAGTACTGCATCGAGGCATCGGAGATCGAGCGCAAGGGACAAGAAGTCGATATTGTGACCCTTTACGCTACATCCCCCGCCTTTCATCCCAATAGTTCGATGATCACGGGCGTCGTGTGCGGTATTCGCGTGGACGTAATAGGAGATCCGCTGATGCAAAAACTTCGCTACTTGCACAAGCTGATTGATGAACTCGCACATGGAAGAGCGATGGAGAAGACTCTGCGGCTTCAAGTTCGTAGATTCCTTCGCGTCGTCGGCCGGCTCGGCTGCCGACGCCGAGGCCGAAATTTTCAACGCAGAATCCGCGGAGAGTATACAATCTGACGTTGTTCTCCTCCGCGCACTCTGCGGTCCGGCGTTTGATCCCTCTCTCTCTAAAGGAGCCTCCATGCTTCGACTTGTCTGTGTTCTGATCGTGATGGCCATTCCCGCGCTGCTGACTGCCGGTGACGATGACGTTCGCAAGGAGCTCAAGGCCTTGCAGGGGACGTGGAAAGCCGTGGCCCTGGAGGCTGTTTCGCCTCAGTCGAATCTGGAAGATTGCTCCGTTCGGGTTAGTCTAACCTGAACGGAGGTTCCATCATGAACAGTGAACGTCGTCGTCTCACTCCCCAAGAGAAGATCGCCGCACTCAAGCGGCATCTGCTCGAAGGCGTCCCCGTCTCCACCATCTGTGATGAGCTCGGCATCGCGCCCACGGTCTTCTACCGCTGGCAGAAGGAGCTCTTCGAGAACGGCC
>VGZI01000336.1 GCA_016872605.1 Planctomycetota bacterium | reverse complement strand
AGAAACTCGTTGAACACGCGATACTCGGCCTGTTCGATCTTCGCGAGTTGCTCGATCTTCGCATCGTCCTGGCCATGGTGCGACGCTTCGTGGTGCTGCATGTTCACGCCTTCGATTTTCGGCTGAATATGACTGAATAGGTTCAGGTTGATGATCCGCGTGGAGTCGGTTTGGAGGGCGAGATGAATCAAGTCCAACCATTGGCGCGACCGCTCGATCAATTCGTTCTCGCGAAATTCGCGCGTCTGATATTGGACCTTCGGCTTCGGCTTGTTCGCCCACGCTTCGTCTTGCGCGAGGCGTTCCTCGGCCTCGCGAATCGACGTCAGCAGCGTGTCCAGTCGCTCGCGGTCGCCTGAACCCAAGTTGCGAGCGAGGTCACGGGCTTGCTGGCGGACGCCGTCCAGAATGCTTCGTCCGTCTTTCAACCGCTGCACTTCACGGGCGATTTCGTCGGGCGTGCCATCGACGAAGAGCTGGCGAAACATCTCTCCGGCGTCGCGCATGCTTGGCATACGCACGCCTTTACGATTGTAGGAATGCGCTCCGCCGAGCCCGACACAGGGAAACCGCGTTTCGCGGCCGACATGTTCAGCGGCCAGGATGTCGAGCGAGATCGTGTTGCGGAGGTCGGCTTCGCTTCGGATGAACTCGCCGGCGACACCCGTGAACAACCCCGCCTCGGAATGGTGGTGGGCGTGGCCGGGATGCGAGAGGCCGGAGAACAACGTGAATCGGCCGCGATGGCCGTCGAGCAGCTTCAGGTAGCGCGTTGACTCGTAGCCCAGCCCGGACTTTTCCGGAAACAGAAACGGCGCGTGCGTGCCCAGCGGGCGGCTGATGAGAACCATACGGCGCGGAGCCAGCTTCTCCGCTTTCGTTTCGGCTCCGAGGCCGAGTGGGAGCATGGCGTCGAGCAGCGGCAAGCCGATGGCGACGCCCCCGGCGCGAAGCATCGTACGGCGCGAGAGCAGGCGGGCATTCAGAGGAGTCATGATCTTTCCTTTCCTACTTGTTGAGAAACGCGGGACTTTGAACGACTTCATGAACGAGGGAGCGCAGCCCGTAATTCCGCTCGCGTGTCCGGGCGGCGATGGACTGCACGACTTCGCGGTCCGCAAACTGCACGTCGGCACCGGTTGCGAACACGAGCAGTTGCCGCGCGAGATTGCGGGCGAGCTGCTCCTTGTCCTCGAGCAGCAGGGCCTTGTAATCGTCGATGTCCTTGAACTTGCGCCCCTGCGCCGTGGTTCCGCCGATTTCCACGTCGGGCCCGCGCCATACACTCCGCTCGGGATAGTTTGGAAGCGGAACAAAACCTTTGCCGCCGCCCGAAACGCGATAGAACTCGCGCCAGCCGCCGATCACGTCGAACGATTCGAGTGCGAAGCCGGGCGGGTCGATGTGCTTGTGGCACGTGGCGCACGCGGCGATGGCCTTGTGCTTCTCTAACTGCTGGCGAATCGTCGTCGCCCCGCGGATATCGGGCTCGATTGCACCCACATTCGGCGGTGGCGGGGCGGGCGGAGTACCGATGATCTTTTCCAGCACCCATTTGCCGCGCAAAATCGGCGATGTCGTCGTTCCATTGGCGGTCAACTTCAAAATGCTGGCGTGGGTCAGCACACCTCCACGGTGGGAATTGGGCGGAAGCGAAACTCGCCGCAGTTCGCCGCCATGCACACCGTCGATGCCGTAATGCTTCGCCAACCGTGAATTGAGCATCGTCCAGTCGGAATGGACAAGCTCGGCGACGCTGCGATCGTGCTGCAACATTTCGCGGAAGAACAGCTGCGTTTCCAGCGGCATAGACCACAGCAAGAATCCATCGAACTCGCCATACAGGCTCTGGTCGGGCGTGGTTGCATTGATCTTCCGCAGTTCAAGCCACTGGCCGGTGAAATTGTCGATGAAGCGTTGCGAGCGTTTGTCGCCGAGCATCCGTTCAACCTGGGCACGCAGCACCGCGGGCTTGCGCAGTTCTCCCTTGGCGGCGAGTACGGTCAGTTCGTCATCGGGCAACGAGGACCAGAGGAAGTACGACAACCGCGAGGCAAGTGCATGGTCATCGAGCGAACCGGGGCGTTCGTCGAAGTAAAAGAAACGCGGCGATGAAAGGATCGCCTTGTAGGTGCTGCGCAGCGCCGTGTGAAACTCGTTGCCTTTGTCGAGCCGCTCTTGGAAGAAACCAACGTAGTAGGCGAGCGTCTTGTCATCGACGGGCCGACGCATCGCCCGTGGCAGAAACTCCCGGAGCAATCGCTGGCCATCGGCGCGAGGATCCTTCGAGACGGGAATGAGCGGGTCGCGTCGCCAGTCGTCATCGCTGCGGTTCTCGCGAATCTCCGGCGGAGGCTGGCCGGCACGTTCCGCTTTCACGACGCTCGCGGGTTTCAGCGGCAAATCGCCGAACAAGCGCTTGTGGCCCGGCGGCGGAAATTCTCCGAGCGGGCCATCGAGTTCCATCAGCTCGAACGCGAATCCCGGCCCGGTGTAAGACCCGTCGAGCGGCTTGCCTTTGAGTCGATCGCGCACCGTGTGCTCGGTCGGCAATTGCCAGCCGTCGATGCGGATGACACCTTGCTTATGCAGCAGCGTTTCCAGCTCGAACACCCCTGGGCGGTCGGGGGGCGCGTCGAATGTCGCCAGCGTTCTTTGATCACGGTGATGCCCCGAAGCACCGTAGACTCTCAGCGGCAGCGGGCGACCGCCGGTGTTGAGCGCCTGCGCGACGATTTTCAGCCGATAGCGGCCCGTCGTGGGAACTTCATCCGACTCAATATGGAACGGCAGGACGATGTAGACGTTGAGACGCCCGCCATCAAGCCGCACGAACTTGTCCATCAGCCCGGGAATCTGCCCGTGCTTTGCAGTCTCCTTGCCGGTGCGGCGAAACGCCAGTTTTTTCGGGGGCCGCGTGGCAATCGCAGCGTTGAGCGCCAGATCGGCGGCCTCTTGATAGCGCAGCAGATGCGCGGAAGAAACATCCAGCCCCTCGCTCACATTGTCGAAGCCCGCCACGGAACCGTCATCCGGCAACACGTCGCCCAGGTTGATCGAGACCCCCAGCAGGTCATTGAGCGTATTCTCGTGCTGCGTTCGATTGATCCGCCGCAGCGCGACTCGGCCCTCGGTCTTTTGGCGCGCCAACGACGCGGCGTGCAGGGATTTATGAAGCGTACCGACCGTCTTGCGGCGTTCGTCAGGAGACGGCTGATCGGCATCGGGAGGCGGCATCTCGCCGGCAGCGACCTTGTCGTGAATGCGAACCCACGCGGCGAAAGTGCGCGGCTCCGCGGCATCGAACTTCAGGGCCGCAAGATCCAGCCCCGCTTTCGGCTTTTTGCCGCTGTGACAATCGACGCAATGCTTCTCGACGAACGGCACGATCACCTT
>VGZI01000335.1 GCA_016872605.1 Planctomycetota bacterium | reverse complement strand
GGTCGACTCGCCTACGACCTCCGACATCATGGTCACGTCGGGCAGCCCCATCGGTTCCAGCGGGCAAAGCAATCTCATGGAAGAAAACATCGGCGACGAACTCGGCGGCATTCCCGGTGTCGAGTTAGCCTTGCCCAGCCGGCTCTGCACCGACATCCCGTTTCGCGGCGTGCGTGTGGCCATTAACACGCTCGTGGCCGACAAGTACTTCCCTGTCGCCAAACGCCGGCTTGATGTTCACCGCAGCTCCAATCCAGCTTACAGCGCCGCGGACTACGAAAAGAAGGTCCGTGAACTCGAATTGGTTCGCGAGATGGATCGGCCCACCGGCGATTCCGAAATAGCAGGAAACGTCATCGTCTCAGGAAACTTCGCGGCTCTTCACGGCGTTGACAAAGGAGGCTTCGTCACGTTGACATCGTCCAAGAAGGAACTCAAGTTCCGCGTCCTTGGGACGATCGAGGACTACACCTGGAACCTCGGCACCATCATCATGAATCGCCGCGATTACGTTCGCTACTGGCAGGATACCAAGGTCACCTGGTTCGAGGTCTACATCCAACCCGGCGCCGACCCGGTCAAAGTCAAGACCGCTATTGCCACGAAACTCAGTAAATACGACTTGCAGCCGCTCACGCACAGTGAACTGAGAACCCATATTGAGCAGATCATCGAACGGCTATACGCCATCGCCAAGGGACAGCAGATTGTCGTCATGATCGTCGCATCGCTCGGCGTGGTGACGGCGCTCCTTATCTCGGTGCTGCACCAGCGCCGTGAAATGGGTCTCTTGCGCGCCATCGGCGCATCACAAGCGCAGGTCGTCTATCTCGTCCTGGCCGAGGCGGCGCTCATGGGCGTTCTCGGCGCTTTTCTCGGCTTTCTCTTCGCCATCCCGCTGCAATGGTACGCGCTGCGCATCGTGTTTCTGGAGGAGGCCGGTTACATTTTCCCCGTGACCATTCCCTGGCTCGAAAGCGCGATCATTGTCCTCTCCGCCATCGTGCTGGCCACGGCAGCCGGCATCGGCCCCGCCCTGTACGGCGTCAGCGAACGCATTCCCGACGCTATCGCGTATGAATAGCAGAGGGAATGCGCTTCGAGGAAAGAGCTCAGAAGTTGAAGATTGAATCGCCGCTCTGGAAGTCGGCGGGGCGGTCGCGGTTGTTGCGCAGGCCGCTGGTCCAGAAGTACTCTGCGACAAAGAGATCGTTGCCTGGGCCGCCGGAGAGGTAATCGGCGTTGCCGTCTTTGCCCCCATTGAGGTAGTCGTTGCCTGCTTCACCGTAAAGGTAGTCGAGACCGAGGTTGCCGTCGAGGAAATCGTTGCCCGCGCCGCCGTAGAGATAGTCGGTGCCGTAACCGCCATGGAGCGTATCGTTGCCCGCGCCGCCATAGAGGTAGTTGGTGTTGAAGTCGAGGGCGGCAACGAGGAGGTCATTGCCATCGCCGCCGTCGAGGTTGTCTCCTCCTCCGCCGCCGTAGAGAAAATCGTTTCGTGTTTTGCCGAAGAGATAGTCGGCGCCGAGTCCGCCGTAGAGAAGGTCGTTTCCCGCGCCGCCATCGAGCGTGTCGGCGCCGGATCCGGCGTCGAGGAAATCGTTGCCGGCCTGACCGAGGAGATTGTCCGCGCCGAAACCCCCGTAAAGCGCGTCGTCACCGGCGGCCCCGTCCAGGGTGTCGATGCCCGCACCGCCATCGAGATAGTCGTTCTTCGCGCCACCGGTCAGCGTGTCGTTGCCGGCGCCCCCGTACGCGACGACGCGAAGATTCGCCGTGTTCGTGAGGACGTCGTCGCCATCGTTGCCGTAGAAGTAGACCGTGCCCGTGAACACCTGCGATTTGGCAAACGAATAGTTGACGCCGTCGATGGTGACGCGAAAATTCGAGGCATTCAGATTGCTGACGGTGACCGCATTGGCGGCATTATCGCCAACGATGCTGCCTGCGTTGAGAAATACGCTGGCGGCTGGCGCGTCGCGATTCTCTAACGTTTCAACGCTCGGCCTGGCCACTCGCTGGATGCCCGAAGAAACCCGCGCCGACAATCGGAAGAGGGAGATGCTCATGATGGCCTCCTACGGCTGAGATTTGCGTGCCGCCTTCCCCGGGTGCTTTCTGACCGCAATCCATTGTAGGCACCCGGTCAAGCGTCAATGCCGCAAAGAATGATCGCAACCGCTGTGCCACCCGATGCGAAGGGCGGCTCCTGAATTGCGACTCCGCAAGTGCTTGATGCCAAGGAAATTACGACCAGGCCGCCGCATTGGGCCGTGAGTGTGCCATCAGGCCGGTGTGCCGTGGTGAATCACTCCCTGGGCGGTTTTGCTTGGCCGGCCTATGGCCGCTATTCTCGAAACGACGTGCTCCCTGGGCCAATCGGTCGGTGGAGCGATGGTGACTAGCGGCGCTCGGCGCCTGCTGAGCGCCGTGGAGGCGCCTGCGGTCGAACCCGCCGATGAAGATTGCGGAGAAGGTCTCGCTTCAATCCATGATTGTCGGTGAGCCGCGCCACTTCCTGGCCAATTCCGTTCAAGTCATCGGAAGAAAGCGTGGCAGCCTCCGCAGGCGATATTGACTTTGAGGGCGGCCGTCTTGATCGCCGCCGCGTTCTTGGTGGCGGCGACTTTGGCGAACGCCAGGCCGGTGACGTGCGTGTCGTGCGCGTATTCATGCCAGAGCTTTGTCGCCTTTTTATCCGCCCCCTTTGGCGGTCCCTTGGCGTCAACGATCGCCCCCATCGCCGCGATCACGTAACCCATCTCTTCGAGAGCGCCGATGTCTTTGAGAACTGCGGGAGGAACGCTGCGCGAAAGCTCACGCGTCATCGCTTCGATGCCGTCGCGCGCGGAATTCGGTCCCGGCTTGGCGCCGACGCCGAGGCCTTCCTTTTCGCGCAAGCGAAACATGGCCATGAGATCGATCGTTTTTTCAATCCCCTTGCCCGTCTTCTCAGCAAGCTCCTTGGCCGCTTTTGCATCACCTTTTTCCTTGTGCGCCTTCTGAAACTGCGCGGCAATCTCCTTCACTGTCTTCTTCAGATCGCCCCCCGACGGCACCGGCGCTGAGGCATCCAGCAATGCCGCCACAAACGCCAAGGCGAGAACAACAATCGATGCGCGAATATTCGTCATGAAAGCACCCCAAAGGAATGAGCGTTCCCGCCGCGAAAGACCACGTCCCATCGGTAGCCCGAGAGGTGGCCGTAATCCGTGACAGGAGTAAAGATGAGATTAGGAAACTACTCGCAGCGAATCCAGTTTCCCTTACCTTTGGTATCATGCAATCCGTGGTTTTTTCGTGGTAGCGGCTTAGTTGGACAGCGCCACTTTTGAAGCCCTGCGACCCCTGCTTGCGGCGAACGAGCGTTGCTCACACTGGTTCCCGCTTTCGTTGCATTTCGGGAGGGG
>VGZI01000334.1 GCA_016872605.1 Planctomycetota bacterium | reverse complement strand
GCGATTCAGCCCCACCGACATGGATGTCACCGTGCAAGCCGGCGTGACACGGTTGCAGCTCAACAAGTACCTCGACGAATCAGACACGAACCTCTACTTCCCCATCGACCCCGGCGCCGATTGCACGATCGGCGTTTGCACACGATCCGGGTGCTTCGCAGCGAGACGGAACCCCACTGGGGCGTCGTAGTCCATCAGGCCGTCAGCCGCGGCGATCAAGAGCGACCCGTGGTCCATCGCCCGCCGCGCGAAGCAGGCCTGGGTTTTTGAGGCATAGCTCGCATCAAAGAACCGTGGAGAATTGGGGGAGACTGCGGCGGACGAAGGTGTGGTGCGGTCCAGGCGCGCGTCACCGCTGATCTGGCTTCCAGGCAAAGCTGCTGGGCGAACCTTCGTTGGCTGGGCGATGGTAATCCGCCGCGGCCACTCGATAATGGAATGCGTGCGAGGCAGCGCCCACATCCACGTAGTGACCCGTTTGAACTAGGGCCTCTTGCACGCGTTTGAACGGCCCCTCAGAGCTCGTCGCGCGGTAAACGACGTATCCTTGGATGCCGGTTAACGGCCCGCCGCCAGCATCCGTTTCTGGAGGCTGCCATGCGAGGACGAGATCCTTTCCCTTCGCGGTGATCGTCAGCTTTTGCGGCGCATCCGGCGCCCAGCGATCGTGAGACTGCGCGGCACAGGCCAGCATCGCGGCAGTGACTGCGATGTAGGGCTCCTGCTGCATGAGGTCGACGTGCCGCTCAAAATAGGCCGCGAGCGCATTCCAGATGCGGTAGTCGTGCTCTGCGAAATCACGGCCGGCGGCGAGCAGGATACTTTCGCGCGTATCGCCCGCCTCCGGGCGGTGATCGCGACGCGGGTGTTCGACCGTGGCCATGGGGTACGGCGCTAGGCGAAACAGGCTCAAACGGCTGTTTGAAGCAACTGTATTCGCCCGTGACCGGTCGGCAAGAAAGGTCGTTGTCCGGGTTTTTTCGGCCATCCGACCCATGGCCCTAATCGTTCGGGTTCTCGACAGTTCTCGCCGCGGCACCGTATTCTACCGCGATGCAAACACTCTCTTCGGACGGATATCTCACTGATGTCGCCTACATCCCGGGCTTCTATCCGCAGATGGCACCGGTCGCGCTGCGGTTCGTGGCGGCGCTGAACCGCGTGGTGCCCCCCGCGGCGGTCGGCTTCCGCTACCTCGAACTGGGCTGCGGCCTAGGAAGGTCGTTGACGACGCTTGCCGCGGCCAATCCCGGCGGGGAGTTCGTCGGCGTCGACGTCAATGACGAGCACACCGCGACCGCCGCCCGCGAGATCGCGGCCGGAAGCCTCGCCAATGCCCGGGTGGTGACCACGGTTTTCGCCGACCTGCCGACGGACCTCGGCCGGTTCGAGTTCATCGCGCTGCACGGCGTCTTCAGCTGGGTGTCGGCGGAGGTCCGCGAGCAGATTCTCGGCGTCATCCGCCGGCACTTGGCCCCGGGAGGCCTCGTGCTCGTGAGCTACAACGCCCTGCCGGGCTGGGCCCACCTGCAGCCGATCCGCGGCATCCTCCGGCAGTACGCGGCGCTGCGTCAGGGCGACAGCATCAAACGCGTGCGGGACGCGCTCGCGTACCTCGTCTTCATCCGCGACCGGCACGCGAAGTATTTCGAGGACAATCCGCCGGCCGCGGCCTACGTCGACAAGCTGCTCAAGCAGGACGCACGTTACCTGGCCCACGAGTACCTCAACGAGCACTGGACGAGCTTCTACTTCGCCGACGTGGCCGGGATGTTCGCCACGGCCGACCTGGGCTTCGTCGGCAGCCTGCCGTTGTTCACGAATTTCTGGGATCTCTGCGTGCGGCCGGAGTTCCAAGAGCTCTTCCGCTCGACGAACAATCGGCTCGTCACCGAGGCCCACAAGGACTTCTGCGCGAACACGGCGTTCCGCTGGGACATCTACACCGCCGCGCCGCGCCGGATGCCCGAACTGGTTGACCGGCTAATGGACGCCGACGACCTGCATTTCCGCATCGCCCGACCTGGCATCACGCTGCCGTACCAGGCCAACCTCGGCGTCGTCACGTCCACGGTCCAGGGCCCCCTCTACCAGACGCTCGTCGGTATGCTCGCCGACCGCAGCCTGCGGCTCTCCGAGATCCTCGCCGACGGCCGTGTGGCGGGCACGCCGCAGGCCGACGTGGCCCGGGCCGTCGATGTCGGCGTCGCCGTGGGGCTGTTCGACGTGACCGCCGCCACCGTCGGCGGCAGCACCTTCGATCTCAACGCAGCCCTGCAGGTTCCCTCGGCCTTCAACCGTGCCATCTTGGCGAGCGAGTCGCTCGGCGGTCGCCCGGTGGCCCTCGCCAGCACGGTGACCGGGACCGGCCACACGCTCGGCGATCTGGACGCGGCCATGCTCCACGAGCTCATCGAGCGGGGCCGCGACGGCCTCGCCGGTCGCGTGGAGACGCGGCTCGCAGGCAGCGGCCGCACGCTGCAGAAGGAGGGCGTCACGGTCACCGACTCCACCGAACGCACGCGGCTCGTGGCGAACGCCTGCGACGCCTTCCTGCAGGCCGGCCTGCCGCAACTGGCCCGGCTGGGCATCGTCGCGAACGCCTGATACGTATCACATTTAAAAGTCGTGCGTATGATTATGCCGACAATCGATGGTGCGAAAGGTTGCCCGTGCCAGTCGAGCGCCGTAGGCGTCCGAATGCAGCGTGCCCCCTTCCCAGTTTTTGTGCCACTGCTCATGAGAGAGTTGGGGAACCGTCCGCGTGGTGTGTCGGAGGGTCGGATTCCACCGTCCGACGGCGACGCTCGGGCCACGTCAGTTTGGGTGGACGGCCTCCTTGAGGATCAAAATGCCTAGTGCCTGATCCGCCATCAACTTCTTCAGCCTCGAGTTCTCCTTCTGGAACTCCTGAAGCTGATTGGCCATCTTCGGATTCATCCCGCCGAACTTCGTCCGCCAGCGGTAGTACGTCTGCTGGCTGATACCCAGCCGTCGGTAGACATCAGGCGCGTTCGTGCCCTTCCCAAGGTCCACATTAGCCTGCCGAAGCAGGCCTACGATCTGCTCTGCACTGCATCGCTTCTTCACACGAGAACCCTTTCCAGCCCCAGCCGGGGAACGAGGATCCTCTCACAAGACCTGGGTCAGGATTTGGGGAGGGGGTCAGTCTCCGATCGTCAAATACAAAGGCCCGACCGGTCGTCGAGCCTTGCAACAAATGGCTGATTATCAATGCAAAAACCCGGAGAACCTAAGCCCATCCGGGTCTGTGTTCCAAACTGACTCCGGCAGAAAGGCGAAGTCGTCAGGAAATTAAAATCGGGCTGGCGGGATTTGAACCCACGACCTCCTACACCCCAAGCAGGCGCGCTAGCCAGACTGCGCTACAGCCCGTCAATAAACTGGACTTGGCGTGAGTGGCCGCTGGCCCTCGCTTCGCCTCGTC
>VGZI01000333.1 GCA_016872605.1 Planctomycetota bacterium | reverse complement strand
AAATCCGCACGGATGAGATGCCCGAAGGCAAGGAGAAACTCACTGCAAAGGAGAAGGATATCATCCGCAGGTGGATCGAGGCCGGTGCTCCCGGAGACGACAAAGCCAAAGTGCCGAGCGGACCCGAACTGGGTTGATGATGCCAGCGAATGGCGCCGGTCAATTCCTCGCCCAGCTTCCATCGCGCCAAACAGTAGGCCCCAACCTCGGCGTGATCGACGCCGAACTCCGCGGTCTCCCGGGCACACTGCTCCTTCCAGTGCCGCTCCGTGCCGGCGTTTAGAACCGTGAGATATTGTTCGGGAAACGTCTCTTGAAGCAACAACTCGCCCAGATCGCACAGAAGGCCCGCGACCATCTCGCTGTCGGTAGCGAAAGTTGCAAGAGTTCAGGGGATTTGCGCGGCGCCAGGACCGGGTGTCTGGCGACTTCCGCTGCAGGGTGGTGCGATTCCCAATTACTTGATTTTTCCGCAATCGGCGATGGTAACAGTTTTGGACGTTTTTCCACTCCGCGAACCGACGGCTTCCATCGCCTTAACGACGTCGTAGCCTTTGACGACCTGTCCAAAGACGACATGCTTGCCGTCCAGGTGCGGCGTGTCGGCGGTGCAGATGAAGAACTGTGAGCCGTTGGTGTTCGGCCCGGCGTTTGCCATCGACAGGCAGCCTGGTCCGAAGTGCTTGCCGGCCTTGCCCTTGAACGTTTCGTCATCGAATCTGCCGCCGTAGATCGACTCGCCGCCGGTGCCGTTGCCTCGGGTGAAATCGCCCCCCTGGCACATGAACTCGGGGATCACGCGGTGGAAAGACGAGCCCTTGAAGTGGAGCGCCTTCCCTTCCTTATTTTTCGTGCCGATGCACAGTTGCAGGAAGTTTTCCGCCGTCTTGGGGCAGGTGTCGGCGAACAGTTCCATTTCGATCCGCCCCGCCTTTTTATCGCCGATGGTGATGTCAAAAAAGGCAATGGGGTTCTTGGGGTTCACGGCATGATGGGGCTTGTAGTTCTCGCCCGCGGGCATCGTGGTGACGGCCGCCAAGAGGACTACGAAGAGACCGAAGGACCGGACGGGTGAGAACAGCATGGTGAACTCCTTTGAGTGTCCAGTAATGAGGGGCGAGGGGCGAGGAGATGTTCTAGGGCTGATCCGCGCGGCGTCCATGGCGTGCTCACTCTTCCATGTAGAGCAACACCGTTTTCGGGAGCGGGGTCAGCCAGCCGGTTCGCACGCCGGCGGACTTCAGACCACGGCCGACCCAGCAGTTGCACGTGTTAAGGGCATGGTAAGCACCGTGCGCGTGATAGAAGGCGTCGGCCGGGCCGTAAGCTCCCGGTACGATGCGTTCGAATCGCCCTGTGTCGTTTCGGCGGAAACTCCCCAGGATGTGGTCGACCAACCGGCGATACTGTTCGTGGGAGATACTCGTCCTTCGGGCCCCGGCTGGGATGTCCGTGCCGGTCCACATTTCCACGTGCATGCAGGTCGCGGATGGCCAGAACAACGCCCGAAACAGGGTCCCGATGGTCACGTCGTCCCAGGTCGGGGTATCGACGTAGAACTCCTTGTTGCCCCAGCCGAGTGCGATCCGCGTGGCGCCGCTGACGTCCCCCGCGAAGTCGCGTGCCGGGAAGTGCCGGCTCCAGTCCACCGTCTCGTTGCGGATCGGCAAAACGAGGTCGCCGTGGTACGCCGTCGAGGTGACTATGATCTCCACGCCGTCGGCCGTCGGCTCGAAGTCGTTGTTGACTGGGATCAGGCCGACCACGACGATGAGGAGGTAAACCACCAAGAGGAGCAGTATCATTGGCAGCAGCGAAGAAGCACATGGCCAATCCGGCCAAGTAGCGTGGGGCTCGGCTCAGCGGGGGTCTCGTTGGTGTTGTCCACGGCTTTCCGACCTCCTCGGAACGGGGGCGAGATGAGGGGGGGTGAGGGGTGACGGGCGAGGAACGACAAGTCATTGTCTTCTCTCGTCCCTCGCCCCTCCGATCTCGCCCCTCACGGCGAGGCCGGGATGTCTTAGGCCGAGGCCGCGCGACGTCAATCGCGTTTACGGTGCTTCTACGCTTGTTCAGGCGAGCGAGGCTCCCAAAGCTCGAATCGGTTCCCCTCTGGGTCGGTCGCCGAGGTCGAAGCGGCCGGGCTCGATTCGGTCTTGTGATAGATTCCAGCTTCTTGGCCGGCGCCTGGCTCGGCCGAGCCCCAGATGCGAATAGGCCTATCGCACTACAAGAGCCTGCAACAGAGGTCCGAACCGGCAAAGCAGGAATGCGCCAACCCACGCAGCGATTCCTCTTTGCGACTTAGCGCCCTTGTTTGAGAAGAGTGGATCACCCAACATGAAGCTCACTTCTGGCGTTTCTTGAGCCCAACGGCCCGGCCTGGCAGTCGCCAGTTCGGGTCAATGGCAATGCCGAGGTGCGTCAGCGCCGTGGGGACGATGTCGACGTTCGTGACCTTATCGGTGATCTTGCCCCTAGCGGCAGCAGCGCCGTGGAGGATCAAGAAGCCGGTACGGATCTCAGGCACCGTGCGACCTCCGCCATGGCCTTTCCCCTGACCGCCGTGATCAGTGAAGAACATCACGAGCCAATCCTCGGTGCCGCGCTTGGGTCGAGCGTCGAGTGCTTTGACAATGCGGATCAGGTGATCGTCGATCTCTTCGATGCCGTTGGTGTACTTCGGCGATTTCGGATGAAACCCGTAGCCATGTCCAACGCTGTCCAGGTGGCCGAAGTAGAGGAAGAGCAGGTCGGGATTTTCGGTCTTGAGCACATCGATGGCGGCCTGAGTCATGACGCGGTCGCCGTCTTTGTACCCTTTCTTGTCCCCATCAAAGACGAAGCGACAGCCGTCGTGTCTCTGGCAGATGTGTTCGTGGATAGGCTGCCAGGTTGCCAGCGCGATGCACTGAAGCTTGGGGTTCGTCCTGTTTGCAAGATGCAAGATGCTAGGGCAATCCTTCAAGCGATTGCCTGCGAAATCGTTGCCCAGGACATTGTGCCGATCGGCCCAGACACCGGTGAGGATCGATGACCAGCCGGCCCCAGATGCGGTGTCGGCCTTGGTAGGGATGTTGTCGAGCACGTCACACTTGTCGGTGTGTCCGCCGTCCTTGATGTACTGTTTGAGCAGTTTCGCCTGTGAATAGAGAATAGCGTCGAAGCGGCAGCCGTCGATACCGATCATGAGCACTTTCGGATTCTCTTGCTGTGCAAATACAGGCGCCGCCGGCCCGCCCAGGAGCAGGCAGCATAGAAGGAGAGTCCTTGCAGTTTTCGCGATCAACGTTCGCATGTCATGACCTCGTATGACAAGTGGTTTACTTGAACGGATAATCCGGAAGCCGCCAGCGCTGCGATTGGAGTGGCGCGACGGCGTGCTTCCTCATTCTTGCTGTATTGTAAATGTCTGACGATGGCGATATGTGTTTTTCGGTGCGCCGCTACGGCAGCTCAAGCACGCTCGCCGCCGGATCGGCCAGGAACGCTTGCACATCGGCCGCCCACGCCCGCAGCAATGCCACTTCGGCCCGTGTCGGCATAATGCACCTTCTTTCCTTCCTTCCTTCCTTGTAGTGTTTCAGCCCGAATGGCACACAGCCTAAAGTAGCCGACCTTCTCTTCCGGGTGTAGTGCAAACAAGAACCCCCGGAGGAAGAGACATGAGCA
>VGZI01000332.1 GCA_016872605.1 Planctomycetota bacterium | reverse complement strand
ACTGCCGCGGCGTTCGAGACTGCGGCGTTGCCGAGCAATTCCTCCTGCGGGCTCGGTAAAGAACCGTTCGAAAATCTGACTCGGCCTATTGTCAGTCGGAAGTTGGATACCATCGGCGTTGAAGGCATGGCTATCGCCGCCAATCTCCAGCGATGGAAAGCGGGTTTGCCCGTCGATCGCCTTGACCATCACTTGATCGATCGAGATTCCGAACCTCCTCTGCCCGCTGCGCCCACCGGTGAGGAACGACTGCGGGGAATGACCGCCGCTGGTGTGAAAGAGTCCGCTGATGGGAGTGATCCGCGCGCGGTGCTTTTCCAGCGGAGCCAGCGACGGCGAGAGGCTGTACTTCGGACCGGCCTCGAGGATCTGCCAGGCGCGAACGTGAACGCCATCGGGCAAGCTGATGAAGATGCTGCGCCGCGGACGCACGACCTTCTCGTTAGCTCCAAGAACCGGAACCATGCAGTCGAGCAATGGCAATGCCATTGCCACCCCGGCCCCCTTGAGCAGATGACGACGATGGATTTTTGTTGTGCTGTGGATGATGTTCATGGAATGCTCCTTTAACGTTTCTGCATGAGGTTGGAATAAACGAATGTTTCGATCAGGGTCTTGAGTCGATAATCGGATTCGCGGCACACCACCGCGATTCTTTTTAACTCGGCGGTGTCGTCCACGGTCATGGGCCGGCGCAAGGCGTAGGTCGCCAATTTTTCGACGAAGGCTTCTGCGATACGGTCGATGTCCTGAACCATGAGCTTCTGAAGGGCTTCCGCTCCGTCGAATTTGCGACCGTCCGCCAATTCGCCCTTGGCGTTGATCGGAAACACCGGCTCTTTTCCTTTTTTGTTGAACACTCCCGTGGCCGCGGAAGAGCGATCGACATCTCGCCAGCGCCCGATCGCATCGTAATGCTCGAACGCGAAGCCCAGTGGATCGATCTTGCGATGGCACGCGGCACACGAAGGGTTCGTCGCATGGGCATCGAGTTCCATGCGCAACGTCGATTTCTTCGCATCCGGCCGGAGTAGATTGAGCGGTTCCACGTTGGGCGGAGGCGGCGGGATCGTGACGCCGTAGAGCACCTCCGCGATCCAGACGCCACGATGAATCGGGCGATGCCGGGTGCCATCCGAGGTGAGCGACAGGATCGACGCTTGCCGTAGCAATCCGCCGCGATGGTCTTCCGGGCGCAGCTTCACCTTCGCGAAATCCGACCCATTCGGTGTTGGCAATCCGTAGTAAGCAGCCAGACGGGGATCGATCACCGTCCAGTCGGACAAGATGAATTCACGCAGGGACAGGTTATTGTTGAAGACTTCGGCAAAGAATCCGGTCGTCTCCTGGATCATGCTCCGTTCCAGGCTTCTGTCGTATTCGGGATAGATCTTGCGATCCGGAGGAAACATGCCGACCTTATGCAGTTCGAGCCATTGGTGTGGAAACGCCTCGGTGAAACGAGCGATTTTCGGGTCCGCGATCATCCGCGCGACCTGCTTGCGAAGCGATTCCGGCTTGCGGAGTTCGCCCGTTCGGGCCGCTTCGAAGAGGGCATCGTCCGGCATCGAACCCCAGAGCATGTACGAGAGCCGACTGGCCAATTCCCAGTCGTCGATGCGGTCGCGGCGCTCCTTGATCGAGCCTTCTCGAAGGTAAAGGAAGTCTTTGGACGCCAGCACCGCCGACACTGCCGAGCGATACGCGGAGCGGAACGATTCGCCCGCTTTTCGTTCCGACGCGATGACCTTCAGGAACCGATCGGTTTCCGCCGTGTCCACCGGACGCCGCCAGGCGCGTTCGATGAAACGATGCAGCGATTTCCGCACGTCATCGAGGTTGTCCCCATCCTTCGGCACAAGTTCCGCCTGCCGGTCCGCTTGCTCTTTGGTCAGGTAGGGCGTTTCGATTTCGATCCAGTCGATCAACAAGATTGGCTCGCGAAGACTCCCATCCTTGGCGAAAGGTTGTGGATTCTTCTTATCAAGCTTGGTTTCACCGAGTTGGCGCAAAGTCAAATTGGCTGCTGTCGAAACAAATTCGAGGGTGATCGGCTGGTCTTCGGGGGCAACGACTTCGCGGTTGATATAGGGTTCGATGGATAGGCGTGGTGCTTTGCCATCGGCGGATTTGAGTCCGCTCAATTGGATTCGCACCTTCGCTGCCGTGCCTGATGGAAGATCTCGGTAAATCGGTCGGCCTTGGCCGGGATAGACAAGGTTGCGACTTTTACCATTGCGTTCGAGCGTGGGTTGTTTGGATCCGCTGACCCGCGTTTTCGTTGGCGGCTTCGGCTTTTCCGGCACGGCGATCCCTGCCACGGTCTCGGCCGCGGCCACGAATTTCTCGACATGGGCCGGTGAAAGCCGAAGCATGAATCCGGTGTTTTCGAAGCCGTGCCAGCGCGGATCTTCCACGAACACGCCCGGCTGGTCGGGATTTATGTGGACGCCGAGTAGATCCAGGACCGTATTGGCGTACTCTTGACGGCTGAGCCGATACAGCGTCACCGGGCCGCGAGCCGCCGCTCGCGCCGTCTCGCCTTTCTTGATTTCCGTGGCAATCCACTCAACGACGGCGGCGGCCTCCGTTGCCTTTGGCCTGGGCTCCTTTTTGGGCGGCATCTCTCCGCTGTTGATCCGCAACAGCACTTCCGACCAGCGCTCCGCCATTTCCGCATCGGCGAAATTCGCCTTCAGGGTGTCGAGCCGAAAGTCACCGCTTTGCTTCTTGTCGTCGTGACACCGCAGGCAGTGTGCTTTGAAGAAGGACTCCACGCCCTTCGCGTCGCCGGCATGGGCGCGATGGTTCGCAAAGAACGTCCCAAGCAGTAGCGCTGCGACGGTCAGAAAATACTTCATTCGCTTACGCACAATCAGTACCTTCCGCTGTGAGCGGGTGATCTGGGCCACGAGCTCGGCAGAAACGCCCATGGCACACCATGCCGCAAGTCAACTATCAGAAACAGCTTCCGCTCGAAACGGGGCACGCAACTTCGGACAGGTTGTGAGCCCGGCCCGCGATCTCTTCCTCAGTACTTAAGCCCAGCCCGACCAAATCCCGCGGCGAATCTTTCGGAGTTCGCAGATTTCCATCGGAACGGGTGGCAGAGCGAACTGGCCGGTCGAGCTCGGATCGTCCCAATCGAGTTCGGCACGCGAACCCACCCGGCTCGCCCCGTAAACCGTTCCCCAGCAGCGACTTCCAACCGGGTAGCGTCTAAACCCGTGGCAAGGGAGCATCCACTTCTGGGAGCCTCTCCTTGATTTAGCCGAACGCGGAGGAATCCCGCGAGAAAAATTCGAGTCGGCCCCGGATGACGCGGTGCTCGTCCCGGCGGAATATCCGACGCTCGTGCCCGGCGCCGGCTCGCGACGTTTCGCAGCGTCGCACGACAACGCCGGCAGCTACGCGATGGTCCGTGTGCCGGTCGGGCGCACGTTCTCGGTCCGGATGCAAAGATCACCGGCCCGCAGGTGAAGGCGTCGGGGTTCCATCCGCGCGACGGTTCCGCGACGGCGATGGGCACCTTCGAGAGCAAGGGGGAAAAGTCATTCACACCGCCGGCACCAGGCGAACTTCTCGACTGGGTGCTGATCTTGGATGACAACCGGCGGTACGCGGTCCCGAGCCAGTCCGGCAGCCGCCGCGACAGGCTCGACTGCTTCGTTTCCCCGACATCCATCTGATCGTCCGGCTGACCGGTCGCGCGCGGGTGGGTGTTCGCAAGACGTGATCTTGGGACACGAGAGGAACACGGTCCCGAAATGGGGTCGATAAACCCTGCGTTGCGTTAGAATCGCAATCGCCTA
>VGZI01000331.1 GCA_016872605.1 Planctomycetota bacterium | reverse complement strand
GGCGGTCGCCGGCAAAGGGGGCATCCGCGTCGGTCGCGTCGAGCTGGTGCTGCGCAGACGGCAGGTCATCTAGCGATTCGCCCGGGCGACCGCGGCGTTCAGCAACAGGTTGGCACCGGGTACTGAGCGAGCCAGCTCGATCGCCTCGTTGACGTTGTGGCTGATGCCCTCGTGACAGGGTGTGAAGATCATCGCCGTCGGCGCCATGGTGGCCACTGCATAGGCGTCGTGCCCGGCCTGGCTGCGCATTTCGCGATAAGGCAAGCCGAGCTCGCGAGCCGTCGTCCTCAGAAGCTCGATGCAATCGCCCGCAAACAGCTCGGTGCCCCAGCTCCAGCCTTCGGCGACCTCGACCTCGACATTGGCCTTCTCGGCGGCGGCGGCGATCGCGGCGTCGACCTCGCGACGCATGGCGTCGAAGCGCGCCGGATCGATGTGGCGGAAGTCGACCGTGAGCTTGACCTGCTCGGCGTAGGTGCCGGGAAGGTTGGGGAAGCTTTCGATGCGGGTGGTCGTGGTGCGGCCCTCGTCGGCGGCATAGGCGAGCCCGATGTCGTTCAACGACGCGATGACATAGCCCGCACCGACCAGCGCATTGCGCCGCATCGCCATCGGCGTACCGCCGGCATGGCCGGTGTCGCCCTTGATGGTGAGACGCAGCGCCTGGGTCCGGTAGCCACCGACCACGATGCCGATGTCGCAGCCCTCGCGGTCGAGCACCGGCGCCTGCTCGATATGCAGCTCGAGATAGGCGTCGAAGGCGCGCTGGCCGAGCGGCACGGGGCCGGCATAGCCGATCTCGTCCAGCGCCTCGGCCACCGTCACGCCGGCATCGTCGGTGGTGGCGAGCACCGTATCGAGCGGCAGGACCTTGGCGAAAGCCATCGAGCCCATCATCGGCGGGCTGAAGCGCGCGCCCTCCTCGTTGGTCCAGCAGATCACTTCGATGCCGCGCTTGGTCTGGATGCCGCGGTCGTTCAGGGTGCGCACGATCTCGAGGCCGCACAGCACGCCTAAAATGCCGTCGTAGCGGCCGCCGCAGATCTGGGTGTCGAGGTGGCTGCCGATGGCGACCGGCGGCAACGCCCGATCGCTGCCGGGCCGACGGGCGAAGATGTTGCCCAGCCGATCGATCTCGACGCTGCAGCCGGCGTCGCGCGCCCACGCCACGAACAGGTCGCGCATCTCCTTGTCCTCGGCCGACAGCGCCAACCGACGCAGCCCGACATCGCGGAAGCGGCCGATCGCCGCCGACCGCTCCAGGCTGTCCCACAGTCGCTGGGCATCGATCTCCAGGGCATTGGCGACCACGCGACGGCTCCTTTGTTGGGCAGTGGCATTCTACCCGACATTCCCCAGATGAACCCCTGGAACGGTGCAAACCCTAGCAGTCTGGGCCGGTTCCGAGGAAGCCCTGAGCCGCCGACACACATCGGCAACGCGCCGAGGGGGGACAGCACGAGGTTGGCCAGCCCGCTGGTGAGCGACAACCGCTGCGGCGTCACATGCTGCGCCCGCTCCCTCGGCCTTGAGCTGAAAGGGTGCGGCGAACTTGCCGAGGTCGTGCAACGTTGCGATGAGGACGGCCAACCGGGTCGCCCGCAAGCTCAAGGCCATCGATGTCATCGACGTGCTGTCCGATCTGTTCATCCTGCGCAGCGTCCCTGGTCACATCCGATCCGATAATGGGCCGGAGTTCGTGGCCAAGGCTGTGCAGGAATGGATCACCGCGGTCGGCGCCAAGACCGCCTACATCACGCCAGGCAGCCCCTGGGAGAACGGCTACGTCGAGAGCTTCAACGCACGCCTGCGTGATGAACTTCTGAATGGCGAAATCTTCTACACGCTGCATGAGGCCCAGATCATCATCCAAAGCTGGCGGCGCCACTTCAACGCCATACGGCCGATTGAATTTCTCGGCTACAAGCCATCGGCACCGGAAGTGTTCATGCCTGCATCAGCCGCGTGGCCGGCTGCGCTACGCCGACCGGCTTCGCCGGCTACGCTCCAACTGGCAAAAAGACCAACTCTGAACTAACCTTCCACCCGGACTACTCGGTGGGGGCCGATCAGATGCGACTGACAACCGTTATGGTCCTCGTCTTTGGGGCGGTCGGCCTGCTTGCGATCCTCCTCCTCGGGAACTCGTTGCTCAAGGAGCGCGACGCTTTAACCCTGGTCGAGGCGCAAAGGCAACGGTTTGTCTCCGAGCAACTCGCCGCCGAGTTGCGGCAGAGCTCCGACGACCTGACCCGGATGGCGCGTACCTACGTCATCACGGAAGACGAGAAGTTCATGAGATTCTTCGATCAGATCCGTGCGATCCGGAGCGGCGAAGCCCCGCGGCCGATCGGGTACGAAGCCGTCTACTGGGACCTGGTTCTCGATCCCGCCGATCACGAGGCCCGCGCGAAGGCGGCCGCCTCCGCGCTTCAGAGCCGCATGATCGACGCAGGGTTCACCGTACAGGAGTTCGCGCTTCTCCAGAAGGCCGAGAAGGAGAGCGAAGCGCTCATCGTGCTCGAGCGGATTGCGGTGAACGCGGTGAAGGGGCGCTTCGACGACGGAACGGGGGCTTTCGCCATCGTCAAGCCCCCCGATCGCGAGATGGCGATCCGGCTTCTCCATGGGGAGCAGTACCACCTCGCGAAGGCGGCCATCATGGCGCCGATCAAGGAGTTCATGGCCGGGGCGTCCGGTCGGATGCGCACCCTCACGGCCGGTCTCGAAGCGGACATGAAAAGGAGGCTCGGGATCTCCAGCGCGCTCATGGCCACGATCCTCGTCGTCCTGGCCGCCGGATACGTCGCGACGGTCCGGCTGGTCGTCCGCCCGGTGAGGGCTTTGTCCGACGCGGCCCTCCGGTTGCAGCACGGCGAGTGGGTCAAGCTTGCCGCGGCCGGTGGAACGCGCGAACTCGGCATCCTCGTCGATACCTTCAACCGGATGTCGTCCGCACTCCAGGATCGGGAGCGCGAGAAGGCGGAGGCGATGCAAAGGCTCGCCGAGAAGGCCGAGGCCCTCGAGCAGGAGAAAGCGCGCGCCGAAAAGCTTCTCTTGAATGTCCTCCCGGCGTCGATCGTCGACCGCATGCAGCGCGGCGAGCAGGTGTCGGCCGAGTCCTTCCCCGAGGTCACCGTCTTCTTCGCGGATGTCGTCGGTTTCACGAGCCTCGCCGCCGAGGTGGAGCCGCGCGCCGTCGCAAAGCTCCTGAACGAGCTGTTCGGGATGCTGGACGACTTGGCCGACAAGTACCGACTCGAGAAGATCAAGACGATCGGCGACTGTTACATGGCCGTCGCCGGCGTGCCCGAGCGGAGCCCGACGCACGCGCAGCAGATGGCGGACTTGGCCCTGGAGGCGATCGCGCGCCTGAACGCCCGCAACCAGGGGTCTCCGCGCAAGCTCCAGATCCGGATCGGAATGCACTCCGGGACCGTGGTTGCCGGCATCATCGGCAGCAAGAAGTTCGCCTACGACCTCTGGGGAGACGTGGTCAACGTCGCCAGCCGTCTCGAGGGCAGCGCCGAGCCGATGCGGATCCACGTGAGCGAGAGCTTGTACGCCAGACTCTCCGAGAGCTACACCTTCGAAGAGCGAGGTGAGATCGACCTTAAGAACCGCGGCCGCCTCCGCACCTTCAACCTCATCGGCCGGAAGGAAAGCGTCGACTGAGACTGGACGCGCGGCCCGTCCGGCCTCCGAGGCAGGTGTTGGCCGCGCGCGGCTGCAGGACGACGGGCTTATTCGCGGCGCTGCTGCTGGCGCTGCCAGCGGCCGGGCAGGACCGCAGTAAGGGCGCGGCCGCCTACCTGCGCGGCGACTACGCGGCGGCGCTAAAGGAATGGCGCCCGCTGGCCGAGCA
>VGZI01000330.1 GCA_016872605.1 Planctomycetota bacterium | reverse complement strand
CAGGGTATCATCGCTGCCGAAACATGCCGGCAGTTCGATGTCCTTGGGGACCTCGATTTCGCGGTAAAGCAGACAGCCGGTCCAGACCTTGATCGGAGAATGGGCGAGCAGGTCGACGATGGCGCCGTCGGGAAAATTCTTTTCCTGCCAGCGAATTTTGGCCTTGTTCTTGCCTACGTATTCCGCCGTCAGATCGATCTTTTTCTCGAAAGGAAAAGATGTCGCGAAGGTAAAGTTATTCACATTTTCCAGCGGCCCGAGATAGTGCCATTTGGTCATCTTTGGCCCTTTCGGAGGCGGCGGGGGTTTCAGGCCGATATTGCGATAAAGTCGCAAGCCATGGTAGCCGTGCGCGACGAGTAGATCGGGCTTGCCGTCGCCATCGTAGTCGAGCCAGGCGGCGGCAGTAACGGCGCCGGGGGGCATCGCCGGCAGCAAGTGGCTGTCGTCGCGCATCGTTTTGCCGAGATTGGTGAAGAGCTTCAGTCCCGAAGGCGTGGCCAGGAGGAGATCGGGATGGCCGTCGCCGTTGTAGTCGCCCCAGACGGCGGAGCGAGCGCCGGACACGCCGGCCAGCATCGATTCGCTCATGGCATCGCCGGAGTTCTGCAGCAACATGACCTTGTTCCCGCCAACGAGGCAGAGGTCTTGCTTGCCGTCGCCGTCGAAATCGACAACGCTGATCGCTTGCGCTTCGGGATCGACACGGCCCACCGGCGAGATGTGCGTGAAGCCGGGCATGCCTTTGATTCGGCGAAAATCTTCGCCGCCCCAGCCGACGAAATCACGTTTGGGGTTGTAGTCCTGAATCTTAAGACTCGCCTTGACGCGCTGAATCTTGGCCCGGCGATTGTGCAGATCTTCCTTGTTGCCGTCGATCATGCACGGCACGATAACTTCCTGGCTGGCCAGCATTTGATCGACGATACTGGCAAGCTTGTCGGGGTTGCCGGCGAAGCTGCGCAGGAGAAACGGCTCGCCGTGGCTATGGTTCCACCACTCGCCGCCGCCGTAGGCTTGATACCACCAGTTGCCGATGCAGGTCTCGCTGGCGCCGCCGTTGTGAAAAAACACAGCCATCTTGCCCGGCTCGGCCCAGTCCATCTGAGGCTTCCATTCGTTGGGTCGCAACCCACCCCGGCCGATGTTGTGCTTGATGACGTCCTGCGGGTGCTTCCCCTTCACATCGCGAACCTTGCGATAGATGATGATGTTCTTTTCTTTGTCGACCGATTCGACGCGCATGAGGACGATCGTCGTCGATTGCGCGACGATGGCGCCCAAGCTCATTGGCGCTTCGACGTAAGCTCGGCCGGTCTGCGTCATCCATAACCAGCCGATGACAACCGACAGAGCGATCGTAACCAGGGCAAGGCGGGGATGTCGTTGCATCGATAGACCTCCAAGTGTCTGTTTTCGTTTAGCGTTCGCACTGCGCCGGGCGCCTGCTACGCCGCAAGCGGCTATTTCAGCTTTTCCTTCGCTGCGTCGGCCCATGGAGTGCCGGGGAATTCGCGCAGGACACGCTCGAACTGCCGATTGGCTCGGTCGACCTGTTTCAGCTCGAGGTACGCTTCGCCGGCTTTGAGGATGGCTGCGGCGCGCAGGTCCGGATAATCGTACGTCGAAGGAATCACCAGGAAGGCGTTAGCGGCATCAAGATACCGCTTTTGCTCCATGCGACATAGGCCGATCTGCATCTGCGCTTTCGCCGCGAGGTCGGTAGCCGTGCGAGCAACGACCTCGCTGTAGGCGTTGGCGGCGTTCTCCAGGTCTTTCTTTTGGTGCAACGCCCAGCCGATGCCGTAGCGTCCCTCATCAACCCAAATGCTCGATGGGAACACAATTACGAGACGTTGATAAGCGACGCGGCTTTCGTCCCAACTCTTGAGCTGGGCGTACGCGAATCCAAGCCGCATCAGAGCGCGATCGCTCAGTCCCGAGACGTTCTGCCATTGCACTTGGTCGCGGAACATCGACAATCGCTTGACTGCATCCGCATACTGCTGGTTGTGAATCAGCGCCTCGCCAGCGCGATACTGCGCCCAGCCGACGAGTTGGCTCTTGGGATTGCTTGCGACCGCGTCGAATTGTTGCAGCGCCCCCTTGAGATTCCCCTTGGCCGCATGAATACTCCCGAGGCGGAGTCGAATCTTCTCGGTCATGTCCACTGACGGCTCTTTGTCGAGTACTTCATTAAGCAATGCTAAGGCGCCGTCGTGTTCGTTGCGATGCGCCAGCATCTCGGCGAGTTCGAATCGTGCTTCCGTGACGATCGTGAGGTCGCCGACCGAATCGATCAACGTTTTGTAAATTGTTCGGGCACGCTTCTCGGACGCCTGGAGCGGAACCTTGTCGAGCGACACCTCAGGGAGCGTAAACTTCTGGGACGACGAATTGAGTTTCTTGATGATCTCCTGTTGGAGCACCGCCTTGGCTGCCGCGATCTCGGGCTCGGCAAGAATGCGAGCGCCCCAGGCGGCATCGTACAGCATGCGGCCTCGCGCTTCTTGCAGTGCCGGATTCGCCTTCACTTGCTCGGCCTGAGATTCGAGATACGCGACCGAATCGCGGATGAACTTGTAGCCTTCGTCGTTTACCTTCTGCACCTGCGCGATTTCTTCCGGCTTCTTGGCGGTCAACTGCATTTTGCGGGCATTGTCCAGGCGAATTTGGCCTTCATCCTTCAAACATTGCCCGACGCGCAAGGCCGCCTCGGTCCCTTCGACGCGTTGCACTCCCATCTTGGCGACGGTCTCGAACATTTCGCGAGCCTCTGGCAGTTTGTCGAACTCGCGAAGGGCGACTCCGTGATGATAGCGCAACAGCGCGATCATGGCCGTCGCTTTCTCCTTCTCTGGATCCTTGGCTAGCATAGCTTCGAGAAAGTCGCGATTCTTGGCGAAGGCGTCCACCGCTTCCGCCTGGCGATTGAGCGTGCGAAGCCAGGTGGCCAACTGAAGCATGGCCTGCGGCGCGACCACACTTTGCTTGAGCGGATCATTCGTGAACTTGCGCAACTCATTGATGCCGGTGTTCATGTCCCCGGCGAGAGTGATGCACTTGGCGCGTTCGAAGGTTGCCTGGGCGGTTTGCAGCGGCGACGCAGTGAAGTCTGTTTCCTTGCGCATGAGCCGTTCATACGTGGCCCGCGCTTCGTTGAATTTCTTAGCGCGTTCCTGCGGTTGAGCTACGAGACCGGCGAGACGTTGCTGACAGAGGCCGTAGCGCAGCAGTGCATCAGGGAGGTTCGGGTCCTTGGGTTGGCCGCCAATGAACGCCTCGAGCGCCTGTGCCGCGGACTTGAGCTGTTCTTCCAACTTACCGGCGGCCAGCGCGTCATCAGGGATCGCGGTCGGCGCCTGCCGTAGCAAGCAATCACCAATCAGGTACGACGCCATCGCCAGTTCACCGCTACGATCAGGACCGGGAATCTCATTGAGCGCCTTCAGAGCGTTGGTGAGATCCCCTGTACGATAGTAAGTCAGGCCGAGGCTGTAGCGAGCCACGTTGATCTTCGGAAATTCCGGGTATTTCTCGATCACCTTCTGAAATCGCTTCACCGTCTCCGCGACGATTATCGGCAGCTCTTTGGCTCTCTCCGCGGCGTTCGGATTCTTCTCGGCGGCCATCATGCGGAAGAAGCTGTTCTCGGCATAGACGAACAGCACGGCCGGCATCAGCGTGCCTTGCGGAAATCGTTCCTGGAACTTGACACAGGCGCTGTCCGAACCGCCATGATCACCGGCCAGGTGCAATGCGTTCGTCAATCGCTGCGAGATTTCTTCTTCACGCTCGGCAAGAACTTTCTCGGTGAGCAACTGGTTGTAGACGGCGGCCGCTTCCTTGTTTTGCCAAATGCGCTGCATCTGGTCCGCCAGTTCGAGGAGAACCTCG
>VGZI01000329.1 GCA_016872605.1 Planctomycetota bacterium | reverse complement strand
GCGGCGACAAGCCGATCGCCGGCACGCGGCTGATCCGCGAATGGCAGGGCGTCGAGCACGCCGTCACGGTGCTGAACGACGGCTACGAATGGCAGGGCCGGCCTTATCAATCGCTCTCCGCCATCGCGCGCGCCATCACCGGTACGCGCTGGAACGGCTGGGTCTTCTTCGGCCTCAAGAACCGGCGAGGCCAGGCATGACGAAATCGCCCGCACCGACCAAACCGATCCGGAAGCTGCGCTGCGCGGTCTATACCCGCAAGTCGACGGAAGAAGGGCTGGAGATGGAGTTCAACAGCCTCGACGCCCAGCGCGATGCCTGCGAGGCCTACATCGCCAGCCAGAAATCGGAAGGCTGGGTCGAGCTTGCCGACCGCTACGATGATGGCGGGTACTCGGGCGGCACGCTCGACCGGCCGGCGCTGAAGCGCCTGCTCGCCGACATCGAGGACAGTCGCATCGACGTGGTCGTCGTCTACAAGATCGACCGGCTCAGCCGCTCGCTGATGGATTTTGCGAAGCTGGTCGAGGTGTTCGATCGCGGCGGGGTCACCTTCGTCAGCGTGACCCAGTCCTTCAACACCACGACGTCCATGGGACGTCTGACGCTTAACATCCTGCTGTCCTTCGCCCAGTTCGAGCGCGAGGTGATCGGCGAGCGCATCCGCGACAAGATCGCCGCCTCGCGCAAGCGCGGCATGTGGATGGGCGGTTTCGTGCCGCTCGGCTACGAGGTCCGGGATCGCAAGCTGGTGATCAATGAGGCCGAGGCCGCGACGGTCCGGATGATCTTCGAGCGCTTCGTCGAGGTGGGTTCGGCGACGGCACTGGCGCGAACCCTCGCCGCCGAGGGCGTGCGGACACGGCGCGGACGGCTCGTCGACAAGGGCTTCCTCTACAAGCTGCTCAACAACCGGGTCTATATCGGTGACGCCGTGCACAAGGGCACGGCCTATCCCGGAGAGCACGAAGCCATCATCACGCGCGCCTTGTGGGACAAGGTGCACGGAATCCTGCGCGAGAGCCCGAGGGTGCGCGCGGGCCGGACACGCGCCGCGACGCCGGCTCTGCTGAAGGGCCTCATCTTCGGTCCCACCGGCTGCGCCATGACGCCGACGCACACGCGGCGGGGCGACAAGCTCTACCGCTACTATGTCAGCCAGAGCGTGCTGAAGCGCGGCGCCAACGCCTGCCCGGTCGGGCGCGTGCCCGCCGCCGAGATCGAGGGCGCGGTGGTCGACCAGCTGCGCGGCCTGCTGCGCGCCCCGGAGGTGATCGTCGGCACATGGCGGTCGGCACGGCCCGAGATCGACGGTCTGTCCGAGGCCGAAGTCAGGGAAGCCCTGGAAGGCCTCGACCCGCTTTGGGACGAACTGTTCCCGGCCGAGCAGGCACGTATCGTCCAGCTCCTGGTCGAGCGCGTCGAGGTCGGCGTTACCGGGCTCAAGGTCCGCCTGAGGGTGCAGGGTCTCGCCCGCATGGTCCAAGACCTGGCCGGGATCGCGGCCGCTCCCCGGAGGGCGGCGTAATGGAGCCGGTTCAGACGGTCACCATCGAGGTCCCGTTCACCATCCGCAAACGGGGCGGCCGCAAGCAGGTCATCACCCCCGACGGGGCATCGGCCTGGGTTTCCCCCCGCGCCCGGATCGACAGCACCATGATCAAGGCCATCGCGCGTGGGTTTCGGTGGCGCAAGCTGCTGGAGACCGGGGTCTACGGGACCATCGACGAGATTGCCAAGGCTGAGAAGATCAACCCGTCCTATGTCAGCCGAGTGCTGCGGCTCACGCTATTGGCGCCATCCATCGTCGAGTCGATTCTCGACGGCCGGCAGCCGGCGGAGATGACGCTGGCGGGGCTGATGGAGCCGTTTCCGGTGGGGTGGCAGGAGCAGCTCGATGCGGGATTCCGGCAAATTTAACGGTTAGCGCCGTCGCCGAGCCCGACTCTCCCCCACGACGGACGATTCGACCATTGCGCTGTTGTCCAATTCGGCCAAGACTGGCTCCCCGAAGGGAGACCACATGCGCTCCATCACGTCTGCAGACGCAAAAAACAATTTCGGCGAGCTGATCGACCTAGCCCGGGCCGCGCCCGTCATGGTCACCAAGTACGATCGTCCCGTGACCGCGGCCGTCTCGCCAATCGTGAGGACGGGCCCTTCGAGGGCCGCGATCTCGACGAGCTTGGCCGACGGACAGGTTCTAACCTAATTTGAGAGGTGGTTCCCCTCTCGAGAACTGGTCATGAGCCTGCCAAGCTCTGCCTCCAAGTTCCGTAGGCAGAAGCCGGCCATCAGCCGCCGCGTTTTCATCACGGCCACGGCTGCATTGCCTTTCCTGTCGGGATGCCAGACGAGCGGCCCCAACATCGGTCCTTTTGTCCATCGTGACGGGATCGGTCGGCGCGCGGATGGCCCGCTGATTTCGACGCTGGGCAGTCCGTCCAGCACGTTTCGACGGGCTGACCGCCAGAACTGGTGGCGGCCCGAGGCTTCCGTGGACTCGTTCTCGCGCCTCGACGAGATCTTCCCGTCTGCGGTGTCCCATGGCGCTGAGGCACCCTCGCCCTGGAGTAGGGCGACGCGGGAGCCGAGCCTCCACTACACGGGTCCGCCGTCTCTCGGAGGCGGCCGCTACTCGCTTGACGAGTATCTCGATCGCAATCCCGTCACCGGGCTGCTGATCGCCCGCGGCGACACGATCCTGGTCGAGCGCTACCAGTACGCCCGCACCGATGCGATGCGGCTGACCTCCTTCTCGATGGCAAAGACGCTGATCGCGATACTCGTCGGGCTGGCGGTCGAGGACGGGCGGATCCGCTCGATCGACGACCTCGCCCACGACTACGAGCCGGCCCTTGCCGATCTTGAATACGGCAGGACAAACATACGGCATCTGCTCACGATGTCCTCTGGCGTGCGGTTCCGCGAAGAGTACGACGGCACTGACGATTCGGCGCGACTAAGCCGCGCCTCCTTCGGTGGCCAGAGCCCCGGTGGGGCGGCGGTAGTGCGGCAGTTCAACGAACGGATCTCGGAGCCTGGACGTCGCTGGTACTACGCCTCCGCTGAGACGTTCGTCTTGGCGATGGTGCTGCAGGCAGCGTTCCGGCGCCGGCTCGAAGAGGTTTTTGCGGAGCGAATCTGGCAGCCGATCGGCACGGAGGCGTATGCGACTTGGCTCACCGATCGCTCCGGTCTCGCGATCGGATATATGGGCTTCAACGCCACGCTGCGCGACTACGCCCGCCTTGGCCGAGTGCTGGCGGCGTACGGCAGCACTGGCGGCCGGCAGGTGATTCCAAAAGCGTGGATCGTGGAAATGACGCGGCCAGCTTTCACGCCGTCGCAGACTGGGCGCGCCTTCGGCTACGGCTTCCAGACCTGGGTCCATCCCAGAAGCAACGGCGGTTTCGGCCTGTTCGGCGTGCGGGGCCAGTACATGTTCGTGGACCCGTCGCGCAAACTGGTCATGGTCAACACCGCTGTACGACCGCATCCGCGCGATCTCGGCGGCGCCGAAAGCTTTGCGTTGTGGGAAGCGGTCCGCTCCACGCTGGCGTGAGCCATTCCGTCTGTCACCTTCGTCCAGGTCTTGGTGATTATCGGGCTTGGCAAGCCATTGCCCTACGCTGATCCTGTTCCTCGTGGATCAAGACCTATCAAAGTGACCGCCCTGTTTGGCAGAGCGTTTCGATATTATTACCCCTTGCACCCCGAGAGGGATACGAAAGCTGAGGATTTTTCATGCAAAACTACGCCGGTAATTCAGCCCCTTAAGAATCCGTACTGTTTTGGCGAAGTCAGGAGGTTTGGAGAATACGGGCCGGAGAGAGACGAATTCGGGCTCCGGCGCGGTTCACTCGGTCAACAGCTTTGGTGGGTGAACCGCGCGGATACTGGGGTTTTCGTCGGTGCCGCCCGGAGGCGGAGAGCGTTGTCGCGATAGAAGATGGCGGAG
>VGZI01000328.1 GCA_016872605.1 Planctomycetota bacterium | reverse complement strand
TTGGAGTTGACGACGAGCGCTCGCGCGGGGCGGCGCGAGCGCTAAACGGGAAGGGGTTACTTCGATTTCTTTGCCAGGATCAGCACGCGCGAGCCTGGCAGGTCGAGGAAATAGATGCGCGATTCGTCGCGGGTGACAGCGAAGGCGACGTTCTTGCAGCCGCCGGTCATGGATGCCGTGGCGACGACGCCGAGGAAATCGCCCTTAGACGAGAATCGCTTAATGATGCCTTCGGATTCGGCCGTGAACACGTCGCCGGAGGAGGCGGCGCAGACGTTCATGGGGTTGCAGCATCCGCCGAAGCACTCGAGTTCGTTACCCGTGCCGCGTTTGCCGGCGGCGCCGATCAGCTTGCCGTCACGGTCGTAGCGGGCGAAGCGATGCTTGGTGTTTTCAGCCACCAAGAGATCGCTGCCGCTGGTCTGAATGTCCATCTGTCCGCAGCAGCCGCCGATGCCGCTCAGGACCTGCTTGGCGTTCTTGAACTGATGATCCATGCGCCAGATCGAGTAGCCGTAGCCCTTGGTGTCGCCGGTGGCGATGAAAACGTCATGGCTCGAAAGCGTAATGGCGTTGATCGTGCGAATGCGCGAGGTCATCTGAGCAATGATGCTGTCAACGCTGAGAGACGCGTAGTACTTCTCGGTTTGCTCGTACGACTTGAGGATTTGCCGAAACTGCGTGAGCTGGCGTTTCTCAAGGTCGGTGCGATCTTCTTCCTTTTTGTCCTCGAGCACCTTGACGCGATCCTTGAACTGCTTGGTCGATTGCATGAACGAATCGCGCTGCATTTTCAGCTGGTCCTCGGCTCGTTTGCGAATGCCGCCGGAATCAGCGAGAAGTTCTTTCATATGCGGCAGATCCATGACAGCAATTTGCTTTCCTTTGCCGTCAAACTTGGCGACCTTGCCGTCGCCGGCGACGTAGATGCTGCCGTCGGGTCCACCGGCGACGGAGTTCGCGTGGAAGTCAACCTTGACCGTGCCGCTGGGCTTTCCGTCGGGCGTGTAGATTTGCACTTCGCTGCTGACACCCTTGAGCGGGAGCCCGAACGATTTCGGCGCCGCAGCGAGTGCGAGAATGCGGCCTTCGGAGTCGATGCCGATTGTTTGCAGCATGTATTTGCCGTCCGTGGAGCGAACTTTGACATCACCGATCTGTTGGTGGGTGGTCGGCACGTCAGCGAACGGCTTCTTCGGTGTACCGGGGTTCGCGGGCAAGAACTCAACGACCTGGGCGTTCACGGAGCAAGTCGCAACAAGGGCGACCGCCAAAGCCAACGTCAGCTGAAGAAATCGTCGCATCGGAATTCTCGCACGGGGGTTGCGCAAAAAGGGGCTTATTGGATACAGACGAACAGTTTAAGGGATGTTAACGCCCAGGTCAATGAAAAATGTGCTGTTTTTTCCGTTCCGTCGATGCCTGAGTTTGGGCACGAGGCCTGTATTCTTAGCGGGAGCGCGACAGTTTCTCTCGATGGGCGTGCTCGCGGATCGCTTCGAGATGTTCTTGCAACAATCCGATCAACGCCTGAAGCTGATCGTTGGCTTCCGCCATGCGCCTTAAGCCGTTCATGAACGCGACTACGGTGGGATAGTGGCTCTTGCGGCGCACCGGCCGACTCAGGTCGCGAAAGTCCACCACGCGCGGCAGCATGTGCGTGTGCACGAGTTCGGCCAACTCACGGGTTGCTTTGTCGGAACTTGCCAGCAGTTGCCGTAGCGGCAGTCGCCGTAGAGATCGGTCGGCCATGGAGCGCTCCGCAAATCTCGATCAGGGCCTGAAGTGTCAGCGAAGGAACCGTCAGCAATGGAAACATCGCAGACCCCGATGCGATTCATGATACATTATTCCTCGGGGGCAGTGTTTTTGTCAAAATCGTTGGCTTTTCGCCTGTTCGCGAGATACCCTTATCTTCGGAACAGAGAATAGAACCCTCATATTCCCACCGCTCGCCGGCAAGGTGTCGGTGGTCGGGTGGCCGAGGCCTTCATGCGCATCCTTCTCTTGGCGGACCTTCACGCAAATTGGCCGGCGCTTCAGGCGATCAAAGAGCCCTTTGATGCTTGCCTGGTCTTGGGTGATCTCGTTGATTACGGGCTCGACGTTGCGCCAACCATCAACTGGGTACGACAAAAGGCGACGCATGCTGTCCGGGGCAATCACGATCACGGCGTCGCGCAGTTCGTTCGCGTACAGGGCAAGAATGGTTTCAAGTACCTGACCGGTGTAACGCGTCAGGTGACTCAAGAACGTATTAGTGCGGAAGATCGGCGTTTCCTCGGCTCGCTCCCGGTGACGAAGCGCGTCACGTTCGACGGCGTCCGCTTCCTGATGGTGCACGCAACGCCGCGCGATCCGCTCGACGAATACTCCATCGCCGACGTCGATTTCTGGTCGCGCCGCCTGGCGAACGTGGACGCGCAAGTCATTTGCGTCGGACACACGCACCATCCCTACATCCTCGAAGTCGGCGACAAGTTGGTGATCAATCCCGGAAGCGTCGGCCAACCGCGCGACGGCGATCCGCGCGCTTGCTACGCAATCATCGAGAATCAAGGCGTCGAACTGAAACGCATCGAGTATCCGGTCGAAAACACCGTTACGACGATTCTCGAAAGCAGCTTGCCTGAGCCCGCGAAAGCACTTCTTGCCGAGGTTTTCCGCACCGGCGGTCTCGCCAAGCCCGACAGCGGCCGAGTCAAGACAGAGCCGCCGACGAGTACGGTTCCCGCAGCGTAGACCGTGGCTGTCAGAGGCCGAATCGTCAGCAAGGGGTACGGCGAGAACCCTCGCTAACGCCTCGAGCTCTGATGACGGCGTCCGTGATTTCATATCCTGACCACGGATCACCTACCACGGACTAATGCCATGCAACTCGGTTTTGTCAGTGCCATTCTTCCCGATTTCACGCTCGATGAAGTATTTTCCTTCGCCGCCGACGAGGGATTCGCATGCGTTGAACTCATGTGCTGGCCGCCGGGCGGCGCCGATCGCCGATACGCGGGAGTCACGCATCTGGACGTTACGAACGTAACGGAGTCATTGATCGCAAAAGTCCGTGATCTGGTGGCGACAACCGGCGTGCAGATCTCCGGCCTCGGCTACTATCCCAATCCGCTCCATCCCGATCTGGCACACCGGGAACGCGTTGTAGCGCACCTCAAGAAGGTCATCGAAGCCGCGCCGCGGTTCGGCGTCAATGTGGTCAATACGTTCATCGGCCGCGACTGGCACAAATCGACTCGCGACAACTGGCCGATCTTCGATCAGGTCTGGCCCGACATTGTACGCGGTGCGGACAAGGCCGGCGTTCGCATCGGCATCGAGAACTGTCCGATGCTTTTCAGCTTTGACGAATGGCCCGGCGGCGCCAACCTGGCCACCACGCCCGCGCTCTGGACAACCATGTTCGACAAGTGTCCGACGCTGGGGCTCAATTTCGATCCGTCGCATCTGATCTGGCAACATATCGACGTCGCACGCTGCATTCGCGACTTCGGCAAGCGCTTCGTTCACGTCCACGCCAAGGACACGCGCATCGACGCCGACGCCATCTATCAGCAAGGCATCATGGGGCTTGGCTGGCATACTCCCAAGCTCCCCGGCCTGGGCGATGTCGATTGGTCCGCGTTCTTCTCGGCCTTGACCGACACCGGCTATAACGGCGCCGTCTGCATCGAAGTCGAGGACCGCGCCTATGAGGGCTCGATCGACGCGCGCAAACGTTCCCTCAGGCAGAGCAAGCGCTATTTGGAGCAATTCATGTGATCTGGCCATCTCCTCGGCACAACATGCCACGCCGATAGAACTATTGGTCTGTCGAAGGATTCACGACATGGTCTGCGCGGCCCGTTTGGGAGGGCGAGGCTCCTGCCGAGCCGGAAGCGTCAGCATCGTAATGTCAACTCAGATTATTTGCGGGCTCGCGGCTCGGCAGGAGCCTCGCCCTCCCGTGCCGTTTGCAAACCATGTCGTGCAC
>VGZI01000327.1 GCA_016872605.1 Planctomycetota bacterium | reverse complement strand
TGCCTCCCCTTCCCATTAATGCCATGAGGAGCAGAGGATTCATTTCAACCGCCTTCGTCTACGTTCGACATACCGATCAGGTTCACGAGTGACAACGCAGGGAAATCAGCCGCCAACAGTTTCAGGGCGGGGTCGCTGGGCGCGACGAACGCCGGCGGTTCGTTTACGGTTGCGACCGCCCCAGCCGGTGCAGCAAGCGCTACAACCGCCCCGGCGGGCGGCGCCGCCGCCGTTGTGGAAACCGCCAGTTCACCTATCGCGAGATAGTCCACTGTCGGAGCTGCGAAAACTGGAACCACCGGCACCTCCGGCGCCGCTGGAGCCGCCAGATTCACGCCTTCGTCGGTTCTGGCCCGGAAACGCGCACCTTCGGAAACGTCGCGGTGAGTCGCTCCCTCGCGGATGATTTCCTGCATTTCAGCGTAGGTCGGCGGGACGAACGGTCGCGCCGACCACGTCCCCGAGCCTTCGAGCTCGAATCCGCCCTGTTTGCTCAGGAGCAGGTACAAGATTAAGTCGCGTTTCCTCATCGCCGGGGATTCTAACTCTTTAGCATTAAACTTGCAACGTCAAAAGACTTCGCCTCGGCGACAGCCGCTTGATACTGCGGCTCCAACGCCTTGCCAGCTTCGATCAGCTTTTCGCCGATCAAAATCAAGGCTTTAGGCGTGAGGGATGATTCCGTCGCCGACAAAGCCAAACGCAGGCTCGCTCTGGGCACCTTGACCGTCGCCGCCATGAGCCGCCAGCACAAGACCGCCGGGAGTTGCGTTTCTAGATCCGTCCCAGCCATCGCCACGTCCTGAGCTATCGGTTCCTGCTGTTCGTCCTCGGACATGAGCATCCGAACGAGCCGCTCTTGCTGCTCTTGACTCATGGAACCAAATCCGGGGTTCGTCATTTCGTCGCCTCGATTCACTTTGCGCTTTGAAAACGTATTTGAGGACGTAAGCCATAGCACCCTTCGGATCCGTTATCCCTTCGATTTTGACGAATCCGTGGGAGCGGCAAAAGTAAGAACATTCGCCGCCAAGAAGCTCTTTGCAGCTTGGCGCGTGGTATCGCCAATCGGAAAGTGCTTCGACAGAAGTTCCACCCGACACGAAATGGAAGTGTCGCCGATTCCTGTCCTTTCCAAATTCCTCAGCCACAACAACACGCTCGCAATTGGAAAGCCACGACTCGATAGCACGCCCAGACGCTTGCACTCCCGGCACTCGACAGTTGCCCGTACCCCTGAAATCAGGCGGAAGGCATCTGTCAACGTTGCAGCCGCGTCCATGTAGGTTAGCCAGTGTGAGCGTACCGAATGAATCCGGCTGCAGAAAACTTCCGACGTGAGAGGCAAGACTGCCTCGCATGGCCTCAGCTCGACTGATGATCGTACTGGCGTATCGGACACCAGCCAATCGGCCCCGTACATATCGTTCGTCTTTTGTGATCGCCTCATGACGCACCGCCTCTAGGTTAGTTGCCCATCCATCACGCCACACCAGATGCCTAGCAAGACTCAAATCCGCCCCTCCGTTCGGTTTTTGGCGCACCCCGCCCAGTCAAGTATTAGGCGGGGTTCAGGATAGGGCTGCCCAGCTCGAAACGCAAGCAGCTTCCTCTCGCAGGTCTTTCGAGTTTGACGCTCCGGGGCCGCCGGCAAATGATCGGCCCTCACCAGAGACTGGTGAGCCTCCCGACTTCGAGACGAAGGAGCTGCGCTCTCCTTTGCTCGCCGGCGCCGGATGCGTCATGATGGCGTCGCCCTGCCGAGAGGCGGTCAGGGCAAACAAGGAGTGAGGCACGATGCAGAAGCACACGCACCGCTGGTGGAACCGGGTGATAACCGACAATGGCGAAAGCGAAGAAGGAGAGTGGCCCGACCACACCGTGACCGTTTGGTGGCAGTGCCGATGTGGAGCGACCGCCGTACACAGCCACACCTTCAGGCCGCCCAGTGTGGAGTCGGAGCAGCTCGAAGCCGACGCATAGCCCCGTAAACGCAACGGACCCCAGTTGAGGCGAACTGGGGTCCGTTGCCGTCCAGAGGGGCTTAGGTCGGATAAATATCCGCGTGCTGTGTGGCGAGATGCTCGGTCATCTTAATCCGGTCGCCCGTGGTGAAATTCCCACAGTGCGAACACTCGTAAAGCTCGAACACCGGCGCGTCGGTGCACACCGCTCCCTGTTGGCCGTTCATGAGAGCAAATCTCGAGAACTAATCACCGCTTGGTCAGCGATAAACCCGCGAATCGTACCGGTGTAAAGCAGGCCGGCAGTATTGGTTGGCCAGAAGAACTCGATTAGTCCCGTGCCCCTCGCCACCATCGGCCCGCACACCAAGGGCGCAGAAGGCACGACGAGCGTGGCGATATTCTGCGCGCTCGTCCCCGTGGCCGGAAGTCCCGTAGCCGCCCGCGCAAACACAGGAGCTTCCCACCAATCCGCACTCGGGATGTAGAGCGCGACCGTCATGTTCGTCGCGTTGCTGTTAACCACCGCCGTAGCGTCCGTTATCCAGACGTAACGCTCGACCGCTCGCGCGTCATAATTCAAGAAGAACTGCAGCCGCACGATGCCGCCAGAACCGTCCCCGGTTGCGTTTCCTGCGAAATACCAAGGCTGAGGAGCTCCCGCAGGCAGCGGGTTCACCCTCGGCCGTGCCGTCCCGAAGACGTTATAGGCCGTGGTAACCGTCACGCGTACTTCTCTACGAAGATGGACACTTTGTTTTCGGTGCCGGAAACGGTACCCCCGACGTTGATGATCAGCCGTTGTCCCTGTACGCACCGGACAAAGTATTGCTTCTGGCCCTGAAGAAAGTTCGGCGCACCATTACCGCCACCGCCGGCGCGTTGGGCAGGAATAGGCTCCCCCGATAGGACGTTTGCCCTGCCATCGTTCACCGTCATCGTCGCCGCCGGAAACGACGCCCCCGTACAGGGGTCGTTTTGGAGCGGTGTTATGCAGTAGTCACCCGGCCCCGCGTTCTGCAGCTGAACGACATTAGCCAGAATATCGTTCGTCGTGGCCGTGAGATTAACTAGCGCAGATGGTCGAATCAGTGGCATTAGATACTCCTCGCCGAGACCACGCGAGCGCGTCCCGTGCTAATCAAACGGATCCCAGAATTCCGGCGCCGACGCTTTGGCTTTGGCTTCGTTTGGTCGGCCAGAAGCAGACCCATCGGGCCAAATTGCTGGTACATCAAGTAGTTGGTGAGCCCGCCCCCGCCGCCGCCCATAAGCATCAGCATGAGCGGATCGATCTTACCCGCCGCCGTCCCCAGCAGACTGGTTAGATTGGCACCTCCGCCCAGAAGAAGAAACGGGAGCATGCGAGAGATGCCGCCCCTTCCCATTAGTGCCATAAGGAGCAGAGGATTCATATCAACCGCCTTCGTTTACGTTCGACATGCCAATGAGTTCGACCAGATTCAGAGCCGGGAAATCAGCAGCGAGCAATTTCAAGCCGGGATCCGTCGGAGCCACGAACGCCGGCGGTTGGTCTACGGTTGCCACATACCCCGCAGGTTCCGGAACCGTTACAACCGCCGCCGTGTTTGAGACCGCCAGTTGCCCTATCTGAAGATAGTCCACTGTCGGGGCCGCAAACACTGGAACGACCGGCACCTCCGGAGCCGCCGGAGCCGCCAGATTCACGCCTTCGTCGGTTCTGGCCCGGAACCGCGCACCTTCGGAAACATCGCGGTGAGTCCTGCCCTCGCGGATAATTTCCTGCATTTCAGCGTAAGTCGGCGGAACGAACGGTCGCGCCGACCACGTCCCCGAGCCTTCGAACTCGAGTCCGCCCTGTTTGCTCAGGAGCAGGTACAAGATTACGTCGCGTTTTCTCATCGCCGGGGATTCTAACTCTTTAGCATTAGACTTGCAACGTCAAAAGACTTCGCCTCGGCGACAGCCGCTTGATACTGCGGCTCCAACGCCTTGCCAGCTTCGATCAGCTTTTCGCCGATCAAAATCAAGGCTTTAGGCGTGAGGGATGATTCCGTC
>VGZI01000326.1 GCA_016872605.1 Planctomycetota bacterium | reverse complement strand
TTTATCGTCCGATGAGCTGCTGAATCGGCCGGGAGCCTTCGGCCGTGGCCCAGATCGGTCGGCTGCCGAGATAATGGCGGGCACGCGGATTAACGCCCATGGCCCTGTAAATGGTCGCGCAATAGTCCGATTCGTTGACCGGATTCTCCGCGACCTCGAAACCATCGCGGTCGGTGGAGCCGTAATGCTGGCCGCCACGGATGCCGCCGCCGGCGAGAACCACCGTCCACGCTCGACCGTAGTGGTCGCGGCCGGCGCGGACGTTGATCGCTGGCGTTCGGCCAAACTCGCTCGTCCACACGACCAGCGTATCCTGCAACAAGCCGCGCTGCGTCAGGTCGTCCATCAATGAACCCCAGGCGGGGTCCATGAGCGCGAAGTTCGCCTTGTTCCAGGGGAAGTTGTCATTGTGAGTGTCGTAGTTGCCGTGCGCGACCTCGACGAAGGACACGCCCGCCTCGACGAGTTTGAGCGCGGTGAAACAGCCGCGGCCAAACCGGTTATCCCCGTAACGCTCCTTGGCTCGCTCCCATTCCGCGCTGACGTTGAACACCTGGCGGGCGCGCATCAGGCGAAGCGTGCGCAACTCAGCCGTGCGATGAGCGGCAAACGGTTCGCCCGAGCGCTGCTCGGCGAATCGCTGCTCCATGAAATTCAGCAACTCGCCGCGACGATCCTGAATTTCCGCCGACACGCTCGGATTGACAAAGTTGGGAACCCGGCCATCCTCTCCCACCACGAACGGCTCGAATTGCGGGCCAAGATAGCCGGCGCCATAAACGCCGCTTTGTGATCCGATCTTGACGAAGCTCGGCAGGTCGCTTTCTGGGTTTTCGCAGTACTTGGCGATCATCGCGCCGACTTCCGGGTGCGGAAAGCGCTCGCCTGGATGATAGCCCGTGTGCATGTAATAGCCGCCGGGCCCGTGATCGGGCGTGCGCGTGCGCATGCTGCGAATGATGCCGAGCTTGTCGGCATGGCGTGCGATGTTCGGAAGATACTCGCAGACCTGGATGCCGTTGACATTGGTCTGAACCGGTCGGAACTCGCCGGCGGTCGGCCGACCGGGCTTCATGTCAAAGGTGTCGATCTGGCTTACGCCGCCGGCCATGTAAAGCATGATGCAGCGCTTGCCCGAGCGCCGAACTTCCTGGGCCAGAGATTGCGAATGCGTCAGCGCGCCCCAGTTCGCGACGGCCATCCCACCAGCGGTGGTCAGCAGTCCCTTCAACAACGATCGGCGGCTCACGTGTTCTGCGTTATGGAACATATCTGTTCTCCTCATCTGCCGCTTGCAACTGAGCGTCACGAATCACACGCTAAGCCGCAAGCGTTGGTCTACCGATTGAATCGAAACTCCGAACACGACACCAGCACCCACATCGCGTCTTCCATTCGCTGAACGCCCGGCGACTGGCCTTTCGCCGACTTTACATCCTTGACATTCTTCTCTTCCACACTCAGATATTTTACAAAACGCTCGCGCTCCTCACTAGTTGCCGGCCGACTCAAGACCGACAAGAACATCTTTTCGACCTTGGCCTCCCACGGCTCATTGCTCATCAACAGTTGATCCGGCAGGTTGCCTTTGTTGGGCCGACACAAACCGCGAAATTGATCGCCGTTGTGCAGAAACAGATGTTCCGACAGGCTTCCCTGGAATCGCCCCTGTCCATCCGATGGCTCGCCCAGGTACTTCAAAATGTCCTGGCTGGGTTCCTTCTTGAGGGCCGACTCGACGCCAAGCCCCGTCGCGATGTGCAGTGACGCAATCAACTCTTCGACGATCAACGGCCGAATGCGAGCCCGCTCGTAATACCTCGGCATGGCATCGGTCACTTTTCCAACATCCTCGATTTGATATGCCTGGCTGTTGACGATTTCACGGACGAGCCATTTGTAATCGAATTTGTGCGCAACCAGCTCCTTCTCGATCGCCTTAAGCAACTCGGGATTACTCGCTGGATTCTGCGAGTTAAAATCGTCCACTGGATGCACAAACCCACGCCCCATGAACTGTGCCCAGACGCGGTTGGCGATTGCCTTCGCGAAGAACGGATTCTCCTTCGCGGTCATCCAGTCAACGAACTTCGCGCGCCGCGAAAAAGCCGGTTTCGGCGGCACTTCACCCGCTTTCAGCTTCGGTTCCACGAAATTCTTCGGCGTTTCCGGCTCTTTCAGCACATCCCCCAGGAGAAACTTCGGCGGAATCGGGATCGTTTCCTTCTTCTTCGTCTTCGGGTCGATTTTCTCAAGAGAAAACAGCGCCTCGCCCACGGTCTTCTCGCCGACACGGTACTGCTTGCCCTTTTCAGCCTTCCCCGGAACCTCCACGGCCATGGTGCGGACGAAAAAGCCGGACATGCCATGATAGTCCTTCTGCGTCCACGACTCATAGGGATGATCGTGACATTTGGCACACTGAATCTGCGTGCCCAGGAAGAAACGCGACACCGAGGTAACCATCTCATCCGCGTTGTTGTAAACAGCGAAATAAAGTTGCGACCCATCTTCCTCGGCCTGGAGGATTTTGGCGGCGATGCGGTCAAACGGTTCGTTGGCCGCGAACTGCTTGGCCAACCATTCGCGGAATCGGCCACGGTTCCGATACCCACCCGTCCCTCCGACCAGGTTGTGATTGCGAGTCAGCATGGCGAGGTCAAACACCTGAGCCTGTTGTCGGGCGAAGCGAGGGTCCTCCAAGAGTCTGTCAATGAGCTTTTCGCGTTTCTTCGAGTCGGTGTCCTTGAGAAACGCGGTGGTTTCGTCGTAGGTGGGAATCATGCCGACGAGGTCGAGATAGATGCGACGCAGAAACACGGTGTCCGTCGACTTGCCGGGAGCGGTGAGCTTCTCTTTCGTCCAGCCCGCTTTGATCTCGCGATCGATGACGTCACGCAAGACGGTTTCCTGGGCAAGCGCGAATGTCGGCGCCAGAAACCCAATTGCTATCAATAACGCCGCGGTACGGTTGGCAAACATGTTGAATAAATACCCTCGATCGAAGATTATGAGCATCTGTTCACCACGGCGGGTTGGGGTTGAACCAAGCGTCCTTCAAATTTTTTTCTGACCAAAGGCAGGAAAGAGTACGTTCGGCGGGGGGGCGCTGTGCTTTTAGGTTCTTCCTAAAGTCTAATCGAGGCAACAATTTGCGGCATATCCAGATCGATTCAATTCGCCGCCGCTCTACATTGTTTTAGCCAATCAGGATCAAATCCCGCGTTCAATTTTAGTTTTTTTTTTGAGAAAAGCCGACCGAAGCTTTAACGAGATTGACACCTCGGGGTGGAGGCTCTCTGGCCTCACTTTTTTGCCGCACTCCGTGCCAATCTCAAGCCGATTTGGCAGCCCGCATAGGTTTCCGCGCTGAGGACGCGAGCGGTTGCATTGCAGGTGCGGCAGTAACTGTCCCAGGCGTTGCCGCGGTTCACGAAGATCGAGCCCTTGCCGGGACCGCGGGGGTCAATCGTCTTGGTCTCAACGAAGTCTTTTTGCCACGCATCGGCACACCACTCCGAAACGTTGCCGCCCATGTCGAACAGGCCGAATGCGTTGGGCGCCTTGGTGCCGACTTTCATCGTGCTGACGAAGTTGTTATCGGTGCAATGGGCGATGTCTCCGGCCTTCTCGTTGGCATCGCCGTTGTAGAACCGGGTGCGTGTGCCGGCGCGGTAGGCGTATTCCCATTCCGCCTCCCAGAGCAGCCGAAACTCGGCCCCCGTGTTTTCCGAGGCGATCTTGCAGAATTTCATGGCATCGAGATGGCTCAGTTTCTCGACCGGGTAGAACGCAGCGTCGGCTCCTCGCTTCTTGAAGTGGCTCGGATTGACGCCCATCACCGCTTCGTACTGCTGCTGCGTCACTTCGTATTTTCCCACCCAGAGCGGTTGCGTGAGCGTGACAAGCGTCGGTTTCTTTTCGTCGCCGCGGTAATACTTGCCCGGCGGCAGCAGGACCATGTCAACGGTCACTTTGCCTGCGTTGTCGAGCGGGAAAGCTCTTTCGTGAGACGGTTCGCCCAGGAGCTTCGCCCAAGCCTTCTGCGCAGACACGACCATCCTGACATCCGCCCCGTTCGGCCCGCTGCAATCAAGCGGCGCCGGCGGAGTCCGACGCGAAGGAGTCCACGCGATGCGGAAACCCAGATGGCTGCCGCCGTATGTCTCCGCATCGCGCCCGCGGTTGAACGAACGACAATTCTCGATCGCACTGGCCCACGATCCGCCGCGCGTCACGCAACC
>VGZI01000325.1 GCA_016872605.1 Planctomycetota bacterium | reverse complement strand
GCCCCGCCCAAGGAGGTCCGCCTGGCCGAGACCGAGACGGTGCTCAAGGATGAAGACGCCGAGCAGGCGATTCGCACCATCATCTGCCGCGAGGTTCGGCCCGGTCCGAAGAAAGATCGCTGGCACCCGCTGTACACAACCTCGACGCAAGCGGCCGAAGAGATCTTGCCGATCTTCCGTGCCCGGCAAAACCACGAGCAAGGCCATCGCGTGGAGGTGCACGACCTGATGGTAGATGCGGTGCCGTGTGGTTACGACAAGAACAGCCCAGACCGGATGCGACCGCGTTTCCATCGCGGTCCTTTGCAAATGATCGGCTGGCTGGCGGCATTGCTGTACAACGCGGCGGCGGACCTGGCCCAGACACTGGGGCCGGACCATGCCGGGGAGCACGTGCGGACCCTGCGACGCAAGTTCTTTAATCGACCGGGCCAGTTGTACGAAACGCCCGAGGCCTTGATTGTGCACCTGGACCCGTTCCTGGGGCAGGACGAGTTGCTGCCGGTCATCGATGAGTTGAATGCGAGCAATCATCGTCTGCCTTGGTTGGACAACCGCCGTTTGGTCATGTCGCTAACGCCACGTGGGCAAGCCCGTGCAGGACCGTAGGGTGTCATTGTTAAGCGTTGGCGCAGAGAAAACCGTTTGGTGCTAGGGAACCAAAATCTCTTGTGCTCAGAACACAGCAGAATCGCGGCAGTCTTATCCTGCAACATGACACCAATGTCGCCCCAAAAGGTGCAGAAGAATTGCAGAAGTCGGGAAAAATAAAAATGAGCGATTTGTCGTAAGTCCTTACTACCGAAGGTGGGACTTGAACCCACACCCCCTTGCGGGGACCGGATTTTGAGTCCGGCGCGTCTGCCATTCCGCCACTTCGGCATCGGGCGTTAGAAAATTATTATCGCGCCTGGCATCGCGGAAGGCAAGCGGCACGCCAGCCCTCGGTGCACTTTTCGATTCCGTTCATCAAACGACTTCCAGCATCACTCCGCGCCGAGCACTTCACGATTGAGCAACAACTTTGACGCTTTCGATGACCCACGCGCCGTTGCGCTGTATGATGCGATACCCACTGATCCGGCCATCGATTCCATTGGAGAAGCCGCCCCGTACTTCGGCGGTGTTGCGATCGATCCACTTGAGATCGTGAACGCCGATGTGAACGACACGGTCCTTGCCTTTTGGTTCGGGCCGTTTGGACCAGGGCTGCAAGGCGGGCCAGGTTTTCTTGAGTTTCGCCAGCAACTCGGGGCCAATATCCTTGTTATCGACGGAGAGGAAATGGGCCGCCCCGTCTTTGGCTTCTTTTAGCTCGGCACGAAAAACGATTTCGTACACAGCCTCGGCATTCTTGCCCTTGTCGTTGCCATCCGCGGCGGCGTCGCACCCGACAGTTCCGAGACAAAGAACGAAAGGTAAGATCAGTCGTTTCATGGTCAATCCTCCGGTGAGCACAATTTCCATTCTCTTGATCCACGAACGACCGGTTTATTCCGCCAATCCCACGTCATCCACCGGAGCAGCACGAACTGGCAGCTGCCGACTTCTTCGGCGATGGCGGCACGTCGTTGGCCGGGTTCTCCGCAAAAAAGCCGTTTGGTTTCAGCATGAACCCGATGTACGCAGTCGGCATCACCGGGTAATCCTCCGGGCGCGGCAAATGCGTGTGGCCGAAGGTGTACCATAGCACGATGTCGGTATTGGAAATCGGACGGTCGGCTTCGGTCCATTTCGGAAGCCCGTCGCCGCCCTGGCTCTGATTCGGATAATTCCCCGCTGCATGCCGCTCGTCCTCGCGGTATGGCGTCACCCAGACATGATGATCGACGAAGCCGGCTCGCTTGCGCCACCAGGCGTTCTTCGAGGCGAACGGAAAGCAATTGTCCCCCGGAAAGAACTTGTAGCCCACCGGTTCGCCGACCGCATTCAGAACGTTTGGATTGACAATCTTCCAGGTCCGCGCCGTTTCAAGATTGAGCGACGCGTGCGCTTCCTTTTCGGTGGCCAGCAGTTTGGCCTTGGCCGCGAAGGCGTTCTCAAACGGATTGCTGGGGCCGAGCGGGTCGGGCACGACATCGACCTGGTAGGCGGAATTCTTGACGCCGTCGAGATCGATATCGAGTCGAACGTTGAAGAAGTGCTGATGGTTCGGCGCGTAAAGTTGCGGAGCGATGATCGTGCCGTAGGGGGATTTCTCGCCGGCGTGAAGTGCGCCGAGCGAGAGGATGCCAGTCAGCTTAATTTCGAATTGGATGTTGCCGTCCTGGTAGAGATACCAGAAAAAGCCGTACTCGTAATTCTCGACAGTGGCGATCGACGAGATGACAAGACGACGCGATCGTCTCACCTCTGGGCGGTCCGGCAGCCGGCGATCGGTGTGCTTCCAGAGAATGCCAAAATCCTCTTCATGCATGCAGACGGCATTCTTGATCGTCAATGGCTCGCCGCGGCTGGTGCACAGGTGGCCGTCGAAATACTTGATCAACCCCAAGCAATCGCAGCCGAGTTCCAGGCTGTTGGCACAATAGCCAAGCCCGTATTCGCCGGCGTCGAAGGCGTTCTTGCGCGCCTGCTGAGGCGCCGGGTCGCCATAAGGAACTACCATCTCCGAGAGCGAAGCTCGATATAGAATCGATCGCTTCTTGCCGTTGTCTTGATAACAAACGTGATTAAGCGTCAAGCCTTCGCGGCCATTGAAGCCGATGACAAAGCTCCAGTTCTGCCAACGCACCGCATTGCCGTCGACCTCAAAGCTGGGTCCTTGCGGCTGAGTAATCTCAAGCGGCTTGATATCGTGCCGAATCTTGGTGACTCGGTCGGCGGCATAGTTTCCTTGCTGCGGCGGCAAAGGCCAGGCTCCGTACTCCTCGACGCGAATGACCTTCATTTCGTTGAGGTCGACGACGGGACGCAACCCTTCGATCGGCCTGGCATAGCCGTTGTCGGTGGGATCGGTGCGGACAAAGCACAGCGGGCGAGCCAAACGCCGCGTGCGGTCTTCCTCGGAGCCGTAGTTGCCGGCGCTCCAGATATCGACCATGACCAGACGCGTGTCCTCAATGCCATAGTGTTTCTTAAGCTTGGCCTTGAACTCGGCGCTCGCCAAGACTGCCTGCTCGCATTCGACTTGCTCGTCGGCGGTCATGGTTGGCTGCACGCCGGGGATATGCGTCCACGTTAGAAGCTTGCGGTCGGTCAAGGAAACGGCTGTCTCGAAACACGAATTCGTCGCATTGTCGAACAGCACAGCAAGCGCTTCGCGCCGAATCGGTTGCCTGCCGTCGAAGCCATGCACAAGTTCTTTGCTGGGCTCCTTGAGGCTGACCGACACAAAGCGGGTCGTCCGCGTCACTTTGCCCGCGTCCTTGAGAATGGTCACCGCAAGCCGCACTTCGGCCGCGGTCAATGGTTCGAGCGGATGATTGATGGCATTGGACATAAGAACCTCGCGTTTTTCCATCGTAGTCATCACGCTCCGCGTGATGGAACCCCTCACGCGGAGCGTGATGACTACGAATCAGTCATGTCGAGAGAGGCCGAGCTAATGTAACTGAAAATGTCGTGCCCGGCGAGCAGCGTTCGGACCGCCTATTCTGTTCGTCGATAGCTCGCGAACGAGTCGTCGGTCTCCCAAAGCTTGACCTCAACGACGGGAAACCCTTGTGCCCGCACATGATCGAAGATCAGCTTGGCGATATTCTCTGCCGTCGGATTGACGTCGAGCACGAGAACGGGCTCGCTCTGGGCTTTCAGCGTCGGCAGCACCGGGTCGTCCTTGTGCAGAATCATGCGATGATCGAGATTGGCGTCGATCCACGCGCTGACGGTTCGTTTGATGGCAGAGAAATCGACGACCATGCCGAGTTCGTCGAGCGTCGGAGTTTCGAGCGTGATGACGGCCCGGCCATTGTGCCCATGCAAATGCCGGCACTTGCCTTCGTAGTTCAACAAACGATGGCCGTAGCAAAAGCGAATTTCGCGTGTGACTTGGAACATGATGCAAGGCCCATGGGAAAAGAGCTGGTGCGTAGGGTGCGTGAAACGCACCTTGTCCGAAGCGGTGCGTTTCACGTACCCTACGCGCTCGGACTTCTGACCTCCGACCTCTAGTGCACGGTCTACGTTCCATTGATCGATCAACGTAGGGTGCGTGAAACGCACCGGCGAGCGGAGCGGTGCGGTGCGTTACACGCACCGTACATCCATCGATCCATGGGAGCCAGCGCACGAGACTCTGGCGAAGAGCGATTCCTCTCTTTCTATAATAGATGGCACACGATCGCCGCCAGATTCGGCGTCAGGAG
>VGZI01000324.1 GCA_016872605.1 Planctomycetota bacterium | reverse complement strand
AGCGCCAAGGCTCAGTCCAATGGAGCCGAAATCGAGCGTATGGGTGAAGCGTCCCGGGTGCGCCACGGAGATATAAGCCCAGACCGCCATGAAGTTCCCGCCATCGTATATGACGTGTCGGTCAACGGGCAACATCTGATCCAGCTTCAGGGCCAGCGTTCTCGGGTCGCATGTTCGCTGGGTGCTGGCCGACGCAAAGTCGGATTCATGGGAAAAATTCCTGATCCTTTGCAGCAACTCGGCCGAGTGGTGGGGTTTGCGGTCGGCGGGTCTCGCGCTTGCTCGCGCGAGGAGTTCCTCGGCAACCGCCTTCGCGTCACCCGCAATCGCGACATCCGCGCGGTGCCAGCGGCCGATATTCTTCCTGTCCGTGTCAATGTGAATGATGGGAACGGGAGGAAGTGCCGACCCGGAGTTGGTCGTGAGGGAGTTCAATGAGGCGCCGAAGGCGAGGATGCAATCCGAGCCTTCAATGCAGGCCCTGGCCAAGGAGGTGGACGATGAGCCGACGATGCCGATGTCAGCCGGGTGACCATGGAACAGGTCCTTTCCCTTGAGCGTGGTGGCCAGCAGGGCGCCAGTCCGTTCAGCGAGCGCCTGCAGAGCCTCCTTTGCGCCGGCGTTGTAAGCACCATAACCGCCGATGATCAGGGGTGTCCGGCTGCGGTCGATCAGTTGGAGCGCCAGGTCGAGGGATGGCTGCTGCGGGAGGGGTGGAGACAATTGGGCGCGCAAGGGCTTTTCCGGCCCGGAGCGCGAAACGTTAACCTCACCCATCAGGATGTCGGTCGGTATCAGCAGCACCCCCGTCTGCCCGGCTGAGGCATAAGCCGAGGCTTCCGCCAGCGCATCGCGCGCAGAGCCTGGTGTGCCTGCATGGAACGTCCTGATGCCCGCGGCGCCGAGAACGGCGCTTGCCGCGTAATGCTTGATATCCGGCCCGGGGCGATTGGCGGTGTGGGAAGAGGCAGGCGCATCCCCGGTGATCACCAGGACGCGCTGTCCGCTGCGGCTGGCGGCCATGATGCCGTGCATCGCATTGGCCATTGCCGGACCGCGACCCACCATGGCGACGCCCAGCTTGCGCGAAGCCGCCGCGTATCCCACGGCCATCATGATCCCGTTGTTCTCATGGCGCGCGCTGCAGAACTCGATGCCCATGGCGTCGAGCGTCGCGATCAGGGGGCAAATGTCATCGCTCATCAAGCCGAAAACGATGTAGATGCCCATGCCCTTGATGTCGCTTGCGATGGCCTGATACACCGTCATGGTGCCGTTCGCCTGGGTGCCCCTGTGGACAGTCATGAAACGTCTCCCGGCTACTACGACGGAGCGGAATGCCGAAGGGCAACGTCCCGATCCTGAGCAGGGGTGGTACGGCCGCGAATGACCGGCGATCCCTTGACGACTGTGCGTCGCAGGACCCTTGGCTCGATAGCGGTGTCGTATTCGGTGGCCCGATGCATGGTTGCGCGATTGTCCCAGATCACCATGTCCCCGGTTCGCCAGATGTGCTCGTAGACGAATCGCGGCTCAATACAATGGTTCATGATTCTTTCGATCAAACCTCGCCCTGCGATGTCCGCGAGGCCCACCACATTCCTTGCATGACTGCCGAGATAAATGGCGTTGCGCCCGGTGGGTTCATGCCACCGAACCAGCGGCTGGATAACCGGGGGGCGTTCTTTTTGCTTCTCTTCGGTCATCCCCGGCCCGCCAGACTTTTGCAGGGAAACATGCAGGTCGTGAATTACATCAAGCTGCAGAAACTGACCCTGATCCGTCGGGCTAAAGCCCTCATACGCGCGAATCATGTCGGCGAAAAGGGTATGGCCTCCATTGACCGGCACCTTGACTGCAAAGAGCATCGTCGCAAGGACCGGGACGCCTTGCCATGAGGCGTCGGTGTGCCACAGTAGCGTGCCTTTGTCCGGGTGTACGGCGTTGGGAAATCCGTCCGGGCCGATGTTGGACAGCTCGAAGATTTCCGGGTGCTGCGGCTTGTGATAAGCATTCAGCACATGTACTTCAAGGTCTCCGAAGATTCGTCCAAAACGCACTTGTTTCTCTGGTGACAGTGCCATGCCCCGGAGAACCAGCAGGCGAAATTGACCGAGTGCCTCTCTCAAACGATTACAGCTATCTGCGTCGACCGACGAGTCCTCCCGGAAGCCGTCGACTATCGCGCCGAAGCCGTCCTTCATCGGAATGAAATGCATGGGTTCCTGAAAGTCAAGAGTGAATGCACCGGAATGCCCGCCGGTGAGTCGCGTCGCGAACGAAGACAAGGGCGAATCATTGGGCCAAGCTCGCCACGGTGATCGGTCCTTGAGACGTTTGGGACGGGCCTGGCGGCAATCGGCTTACCGTTGCCAGACCAGGCCCAGATCCGACTGGTACCTTTCAGCGCTGCTTGAAAAGCTTGCTCCATCGGGCTTCGAAAGCCTTGATCGACTCCGGGGTCACTTTCTCGGGGTCGGTAAATTGAAGGTTCAATTTGGAGATGTCCATCGAACCCGGCACATTGGGCAAGGGGCTGGCCGACTCCTGATTGCCGACAATTGCACTCTGTCCGCGCACTGAAAGGAGGTAGTCCATCGCGATGAGCGAGGCATTGGGCCGTTTAGTCCACTTGACAATTCCGCTAGCGAACCCCGTCCCCAGGGCGGGATTCGGAATCACGCTCCGTATCGGTGCTCCTTTCTCCATCAGCGACTTGTCGATGGACGGAAGCGACAAGGCATTCACCCAGATTTCGCCGGCGGCGTTGGCATTCGTGGCGGCGGTTGATCCTGGATACAAGCGGACGCTGTGGGAGGCCAGCTTCTCGAGGTAGCCGGGATGTGTCTGGTCCAGCCACTGATACCAAGTCGTGACAATTTCCGCCACCAGATCCAGTGTTCCCAATCTGCCACGGAGTTCAGGACGCAACAGATCCTGGTAGCCGGTAATCGGTGTCTTCACCAAGTTGGTGTTATAGGTGATTGTCCACGGGTTAAGACCGAGCAGCACCACCTGGCCATACCTCATGTACTGATCCGGCCATGCTTGGGATGATGGTCCGACGGGAGTGTTCAACAGCCCCTTTTTCTGCAGATCGATCGCCCAGCGGATATCCGCCGCGATGAAGACATCACCGCCATCGACGCCCGTGACCTGCCGCTCCTGGTCTAGCTTCGCGGTCACCGCCGATCCGATCAGGCGAACCAGCTCCATGGTGATGCCAAGATTTGCGGCATTGAACGTTGCGACAATCCGCTCATTCACGGGCACATTGGCCGTGCTGTAGACAACAATTTTGCCTTCCTTCTTCGCGGACTCCAGTATCTTGTTCCATGCGTCCGGAGACGCCGCGCGCGAAGTACCTTGGGCATGCACGGTCGACATGCCCAAAACCATGAAAGCTGCATACCACAAAGCCGCCAGGTTCCGTCCAGTCCTGCGTGCGTCGTTCGTGCCGTGCCTGCCTGCGCCTGCTTGATTCATTGTTCCTGCCTCCCCCGAAGAATTGCAATGCGGAAGCGCCGAGTACGGGCGGCTGGCGAAGCCGCCCACATCGGCGCCCATGCGGACCACGCTTCAGATGTCGAACTTGAAGATCCTCGCCGCGTTATCGTGCACCAACTTCTTGCGATCCTCGTCCGGCACGCCGGCGAAGAACCTTTCCAGGTACTGCATGGAATTCGGCCAGGTCGACTCGGAATGGGGGTAGTCGTTGCCCCACAGGATGTTGTCCACGCCGATCACGTCGCGGCAGCGAACGCCGATGTCATCCTCGGTGAAGGCGGCGAAGAGGTTCCTGCGCCAGTAGTCGCTGGGCTTCATGCGCTCCTTCGACTTGAAGGGGATGTACTGCGGCCGCTCCTCGTAGGTATAGTCCATGTTGCGCAGCCAGTGCGGCGCCCAGGAGATCTCGTGTTCGATGGACCCTACCAGAAGCCTGGGATGGCGCTCGAACACGCCGGAAAAGATCATGTCGGTCATGGCGTAGCGGACCCAGTAGTCCTGGGTGGGGCGCATGCCCGCCGGCCAGATCGGCTCCGATTTCCAGACCGCGTCGATTTCCGGGCTGCGCCCGGCGCGATGCGAGGCGATGTGCATGAGCAGCGGCATGCGCGTCTCTTCGGCCACCGCCCAGAACGGCTCCAGGTCGGCGTCGCGGTAGTTGCGACCTGGCAGCAACGCGACCGGAATGAACGATCCGGACAGGCCAAGCTTTGCGCAACGCTCCAGCTCCTTGCAGGCCACATCGATGTTGTCAAGATTGACTGCCCCGATGCCCTTGATGCGGTCCGGGTACTCTTTGCAGAACTCGCT
>VGZI01000323.1 GCA_016872605.1 Planctomycetota bacterium | reverse complement strand
GGACCTTTTTCCTGAGCGTCGAGACTGGGGACCGCGAACAAAAGCGCCGCGATAGCGAATAGAACGATGCCGGTCTTCATGTATCGTCTCCGTTGAGTGCAAAAAATGGTGTAGTGGCGATTATCGAGAGAGAGCCAGGACAAAGCAAGGCAAAAGGCGGCTAAGGACTCACCGAAGCCGGTGAGAATCGATCTGTTTTCGCAGGTAGGCACGAAAGCCCTGATTTCTGCTGGACGAGGGCGCGACCCAAGGCCGTCGGATCACGAGGTCACGGTCAAGTTGTTTGCCGTGGCGGGCGCGGTGGCATTGGCGACAGTGAGCTGATAGCCGCCACCCGCGGGACACGCATTGGCATCGACGGTGGCGCTCCAATCGCCGTTCACATCGGGGCCTTGCACAGTGGACAGAGCGTTCACGGTTTGCCCATTGCCCGAAAAGGTGCATTGCGTCAAGGCCGCGTTTGATGTGCCGAAGGGGTAGAACAACTGCGCAACATCGTCGCCGCTGGCGGGCGCCGTGATCGTGGGCGCCAAGCCGGGCGCGGGCGCGGGGAGCGGATCGACTGTGAAATCGGCGGTCTCGGTAATGGCAGGGCTATTGGTCTGGGTAACCGTGAGCGTGTAATCGCCCAGGCTCAAGTTTCCGATGCGAAATCCCCAGACCTTGGTGTTGTTGACGACAAGCAGCTGTCCTCCCGGGACCGCCTGGCCCGTTGCTTTGTTGACAAGCGTCACCGTCACCTTGGCGATGTTGTCGCATTTGCCTTGAGCTACGAGCAGCTTGCGTCGGTGCTTGCCGTTCTTTTTCGGGTAGTGGATCTTGAGGGGCACGAGCAGGTCTCCTTATTTGGGGTTGTCGAGGCGTGTGACGGTGACGTTCTTGACCATGACGGCGGCGCGCGTGACGACAATGCCGAGCCCTCCGCGCGGGTCCGTGTTGAGTTCGCCGACGTCACCGAGCGGGCGATAGCGAGCGGGATGAGACTGCTGGGCGGCCAAGAGGTTCTGGTGGACGTTGCCGATTCCGGTCGCATGGTCCATGGCAGCCGTCGCGATGCCGTCGAAGCGTCCGACGACACGATCGGGAAAGAAGTCGATCTCAAGGGTGCGCCAAACCGGATTGACGCCGGCCGGCTTGAAGCGAACGGCTTTGGGCCAACCGATGGGATCGTCGATCGGCGTTCCGACTCCAGTGTCGCAAAAGACACGGTAACGGAGCTGGGCGGCGTTCCCCGGCAGGTCGCCCGGCTTGGGCGCCGGTTTTCGCTCTTGATTGACAAGATCGTTGTAGGTCAGATTGCACCAGATGTGGCGGTCCCTCGGATTGGATGACTTGCCGCGATGGGCGACGAAAATCCCGATTTGGCCGATCGACGGGCCCAGTTTCACATCGGTCAGGTGGGCGAGCTGAGCGCGCAAGCGGTACGAATCGAACGGAAGGTCGCGCAGGAGCTCGACGAGCCCCGCATCGAACGACTCGATGACCCAATGGCCGCTCTGAGAGCCGGCCGTATTGACATTTCCCTCGATGCCGATGCGATGCCAGCGCGGTCGGCCTTGTTCCGGCACGAGCTCGATGCGCTCGTTGGCGATAAGTTCCTCGAGCATCTCCGCGTGGATGAACTCCGGCGAGTTGCGCCGCCGAAATTCGAAACCCGCGACGGCGGCGGCCAGCACGAAAACAAAGCCAATCGCCATTGTCAGCGACAGCCACGGCCGCTTGTCAATGAACCGGCGCACGCTGTTGGTCAACGTTGCCGGCGGCGTTTGCAGCGTTTCTTGCCGCAGCCAACGCTCCAGTTCCTCGGCCAAGTCAAGGGCGCTGGCGAAACGGTCGCCAGGCTGTTTCTCCAGACATTTCAGAATGACTGCTTCCAGGCCCGGATCGATGTCGGGCTGGAGCGTTCGCGGCGTCGTCGGCGTTTCGTTGACGATCTTCCACAAGAGCGTCGTCGAGACTTCGCCATCGGGAGTCGCAAACGGGCGCTTGCCGACGAGCATTTCATAAAGAACCACGCCGAGAGCCCAGATGTCCGTTTGCGCCGACATTTCCGTGGGGATCAGGCCGGTCTGCTCGGGAGCCATGTAGACCGGCGTGCCGAGCCGCTCTTGCGAGCCCGTGAGCGATTGGTCCTGATCGAGCAACTTGGCCAGGCCGAGATCGCTGAGGTGCGGCTCATCGTCGGCGTCAAGCAGGATGTTGCTCGGCTTGATGTCGCGATGCAAAACTTGATGGGCATGAAGCTGATGCACGGCGCGGGCCAACTTGGCGACCAGGGCGACTGCCTTGGCCGCGGGGAGCGGAAACTGCTTTCGCCGCGCCGACAGACTGCCGCCTGCCATGAGCGGCATCACGAAGTAGAAGCAGCCCATGAATTGGCCGACGTGATAGATCGGCACAATGTTCTTGACCGATTGCAGCCGGCCCAGTGCGCGAATTTCCTGTAAGAAGCGCTTGTTCAAGTCGGGATCGGCGAAAACGTTGTCGCGGATAATTTTGACGGCGACTATCTGCTCGGAGTTCGGCTGCCGGGCCTTGAAGACGACACCCATGCCGTTTCGGCCGATCTGTTCCAACAACTCGTAGCCATCCAGAACGGCGCCGGCGCGAAAGGCCGACGTCTCCGACGAAGGATCGGAGGTAAAGCTGATTGTTGGGTGGATGGTCTTGGTAGAACCAGGCGGCGGCTGCTACGTCTCGGCAGTCGGCGGCGCAGTGGACGGAACTGGGCCCGCTTCAGGCAGGGCATTCGTGGGTAGCTGCGAGAGTGGCGGTTGAGGATCCATGAGCGAACGAACCCGAGTTCGCGTTTCTCGTTAGTTGGGCGCGCAAGCGACGGTTGTCGATCCGTCGCCTGCGCGCGCCTCTAACCGGAAAGTCGTTACGGATTCCATTCCCAACCCTTGCGATACTGACGGCGGACGTATTGAGCAGCGCCGGCAACGCTCGCGGTCAGCTTCTCCGAATCCCAGGTGAAGCGTTCACCGACGCGCATCGCCACGTTGCCGAGCAGCACGAGTTCCGTGAGCGGACCGGCATAATCGACAAAGTTCGATGTCGCCGCCACGCCGCCTTTGCAGGCGCGAATCCATTCCGCGTGATGGCCGGGCGAACGCGGAATCGTCGGCTGCGGCGGACGATAGCCGGCGAAATCGGCGCGGGGCAGCAGCGTGTAGTCGCTGCCGTAGTCCGACGCGGAGTACAGTTTGCCCTTGTTGCCGACGATGACGCAACCGCTGCCTCCCGGATTCGGGATGCCTTCCAGAACCGCAGCAGGTGGTCGGCGATAGACGCGCTGAGCGGCCGGGACGTTGGGTTGATAGGGGCTCTCGTACCAGAACAGCCGCAGCGCCGGCAGCCCGTGCCGCGCCGGGATTTCATAGGTGACGGTCACGCCGCGCGCCGGCGCGGAATCAGGTCCAACGCCGCCGACGACCTCGGCCGACACCGCCGTCGGCGCGACCAGGCGTAGCGCCATGAAAGGCAGATTCATGGTGTGGCATGCCATGTCGCCCAGGGCGCCGGTGCCGAAGTCCCACCAACCGCGCCAGGCGAATGGGACATAGGCCTGGTGATAAGGACGCTCCGGCGCCGGCCCGAGCCAAAGGTCCCAGTTCAGATGCTTCGGCGCCGCGGGCCTATCCTTGGGTCGATCGACGCCTTGGGGCCAAATCGGGCGATTGGTCCAGACATGGACTTCGCGGACATCGCCGAGGGCGCCGGAGCGAACGATCTCGGAACCTGTGCGGATGCCGTCGGTCGCGGTCCCCTGATTGCCCATACTGGTGGCGACCTTGTGCTTGCTGGCCAACAGCTTCAACTGGCGAGCTTCCCAGACGCTATGCGTCAACGGCTTCTCGGTGTAAACGTGTTTGCCTCGCTGAATGGCCATGGCGCTGGCGTGAAAGTGCGTGTGGTCCGGCGTGCTGACGACAACGGCTTGAATGTCGCGCTGCTTGTCGAGCATCTGGCGAAAATCGGTGAACTTCGGGACGTTGGGATAGCGATCGAAAACGCCGCGAGCCCGATTGGAATCGACATCGCAGAGAGCGACGATGTTCTCATTTCGGATTGCCGCCTGCCCCGCATTGCCCCCGCCCTGCCCTCCGCAGCCGATGATGGCGATGTTGAGACGTTCGTTTGGCCTTTGTTGAGCGGCGAAGGATTCGATGACGCCGCCGGTCAGCCAGAAGCCGGCCGCCGTCGCGGTGATACCGCTCGCCGCCAGGAATTTTCGGCGACTGATTTTTCGAGCCATGATAGACTCCTTTGCGTAGTTGAATCGTGAACGAATTCGCTGGGGTTGAGTCTAAGACTTGT
>VGZI01000322.1 GCA_016872605.1 Planctomycetota bacterium | reverse complement strand
GAGTGAATGCCTCTGCGCTGGCGACGTGATGATTGCCTCGGAGGTGATCGACGAGCACGGCCACGTTTGGCCCACGACCTGGCCGACGAAGGTCGACGTGCCGCGCGGAAGACTGCTAACGGTCAATCAGCTGACGGCGACGCCGGATGAAAAGAGCCGCCTGCGCGAAAAACATGGTGCGGTCGCGGTGGACATGGAATCGGCAGTGTTCGCGGCTCGCTGCACGCAGGCCGGATTGCCGTTCGGATGTGTGCGGGCGATCTCCGACGATGCGGCCACGGGATTATCGCCGTCCCTCGTGTCGCTTTTGGAAGGCGGGACGGTGTCGCCCTGGCGCGCTTTTTGGGCCATGCTCTGCCGTCCGTGGCTCGCCGTTGAGTTCTGGAGGTTAGCGCGGGATTCGAGCTTGGCCTCGGAACGGCTCGCGGTCGTACTTCACGCGGCGATTCGGGAAGCACATCTGCCCACGAACTCGCCCGACGAGCCGGAAGCGTAAGCGACGGTGATGGAATTAACCGTCGCCAGCGCTTCCGGCTCGTATTCGCAATTCTAAGACCTGGTGAAGCACTCGGATCTTGTCATTGAGAAATGCGATCACATGCGCCCTACGCTGGAAATCGTCGGTCAGATCACCGTGCCGTCCAGCACGACGGCGCTGCGGGGGATGACGATCACGCCGTCGCGAATGACAAAGTTGGGGCCTTCGCCGTTCTTGAGTTTTTCGACGTTGCACAAACGCACACCGGCGCCGACGCGGGCATCCTTGTCGAGGATGGCGTTCTCGATGACGGCGTTGTCGCCGATGCCGATGTTGGGCAGGCCGCGGCGTTGGTTCTCGGAGCGTTCGTGGGCGCTCTCGTAGCCGTCGGCGCCGATGACGACGCAGTTCTTGACAAGGGCATTTCGGCCGATATGGGTGCGAACGCCGATGACGCTGTGCGTGATTTTCGTGCCCGCGCCGATGACGCAGCCGTCGCTGATAAGGGCGTGATCGAGCGTGGCCTGCGTGATGCGCGACGCCGGCAGGTATCGCATGCGTGTGAAAATGACCCCCTCCGGAGCATGAAAGACGAACGGCGGCTCGTCGCCGGTCAGGGCCAGGTTGGCCTCGTGATACGACTTCACCGTGCCGACGTCTTCCCAGTAACCGTCGAAAAGATGCGTGAACACGCGGCGATGGCTTACGCTGCGGGGGAAGATTTCCTTGCCGAAGTCGGTGGCCAAGGGAGGCTCGTTAAGAACCTGAAAGAGCGTGTCGCGTTGGAATAGATAGATGCCCATGTTCGCCAGGTAAGGCCGCCCCCCCGCCGACACGCCGCGCTTCTTCATCCATTCCTCGTTCATCCGCATCGGCTCGCGTTCGACCGGCGTTTGTGGCTTTTCGACGAAACCAGTCACGCGCCCCGATTCGTCGGCAGCCAACAAGCCGAGCTGTGACGTTTGCTCCTGACGCACCGGCATGGCGGCGATGGTGACGTCCGCATTCGTCTCGCGGTGCGTCTGCAACAATTGTTGATAATCCATGCGGTAGAGTTGATCGCCCGACAGGATCAACACGTCCCGGCAGGGATCCTCGTGAACGTAGCGAATGTTCTGCCGAACGGCGTCGGCCGTGCCTTGATACCAGTCGGAGCGATCGTTCGTCTGCTGGGCGGCCAGGATTTCGACGAAGCCCTTGCTGAACGGGTCGAATTTGTAGGTGTTGGAAATGTGCCGATGCAGGCTCACGCTCAAGAACTGCGTGAGCACATAAATGCGATTAAAGTCGCTGTTGATGCAGTTGCTGATCGGAATGTCGATCAGGCGGTACTTGCCGCCGATCGGCACCGCGGGTTTGCTGCGCAGCATGGTCAAAGGATACAGGCGGGTTCCACGTCCGCCGCCAAGAATGACGCTTAAGACTTCACGATGCATGACGTTCGTTCCACGATGATGTGTTGAGAGGTCGATACTCACACAATGGTATCAGGACGGGCGGCGAGAGGAAAAAAGAATTTGCGAAGATTTTTTGCGATGCCGCTTGGGGCTTGGCGCTCACGCGATGCGACGCGAGCGCAAAGCCGCAAGCGGCAAACCGGGATTACCTCGTCCCAATCCCAGGCACCGGCATCGGCATCGGGCGTGGCATGAGCTCCAGGCGCTGGTAGCCATCGGTTTTGAAGCGCGCCTCCAGGAAGTTCTGCATCGCAATGAGCCGGGGATCTTCGAGGCTGTCGTAGTTGCCCATGGTCACGTAGCTGCAGTAGCGGCAGTGAAGCACATACGTTTCCGGGAAGCCGGCTTTGCGGAAACCCTCGGCCAGGTTGTGGGCGTTATGCGCCGCGACGTCCTGCCACTCGCCCGCCTTGAAAATGTTGCCGAGGCTGTTGAACTTCTCGATGAATCCAGTCATTTCCTTCTTGTTGGCCATTGTCTTGTGCTGCATGTTGTACTGCTTGATCACCAAGGTGAATGGCCTCGTGCACTTGAGAAGCGTGAATTCTTCGCCGCGATTGACATGCTGCAAGAACTTCATTTCCTCGGCCGGGTTCGACACGAGCTGCTCCTTGGGGAGCGACGGATTTCGGGCCGCAAATGCTCGGCGAAATGGGTTGGAGTATCCCAGTCCGTCGAGATCCACCTTGCCGGGCGTCGTCGCGTTCGGTTGGGGCGCCGACTTGCTGACGAACCACAGATCGAGGTCGACGTTTCCGATCAGCGGCTTCGGATCGAGTTTTTGGATCGTGTTCTTCAGCGCGGCCGTGGCATCGTCGAAGGAGCGATAGCCAGCGATCAGTACTCCCGTCTGCTCATCGATACGCACGGTCGAAACGCGGATTGGAACGTCGGCTTTCAGATTGGCTTTCTCCAGGGCGTCGATCTGCTCCTGGCGGATCTTCTGCACGCGTTCGTATTCTTCCTGCTTCTCCTTGGCGCCGAAGTTGTAGACGTAGGCGGGAAGCTTGTAGTGCTCGCGCAAGACGGCGACGAACTTGCGGGCCATCATCGGCGCGTCCTCGCCGCCATAAGCTTGAAGGAAAATAGTCCAAGGCCCCGCATTGGGCGTGATCTCGATGTCGCGATTGATGGCGGTGTTGTTCTTGGGACGATCGGCGATCTTGCCGGCGCCGCCTGGTTGCTGTGGAAGGGACGAACGCAGATAGGGGGGGAGCGCAGTGTTTGCCGGCTTGGCGGGAGCGTAGGGGTTATCGCTGGGAAGCCGAAGCACGCCGCCGCCGTCGGATTGTGCCGGTGGATTGCCTCCGCCGACCTGCCCGCGCGTGGCATGCACCACGACGCCGCCGATGACGACCATCACACTCAGTATCGAGAGCCAGCTCTTCATGGGTTACGCCTCCAATGGAATGGGGGTGCATAACCGGAGCGCGGTGGGAAGTCCAGTGCAGTTTTGTGGAAGCCCTGGGATGAGGTGCACGACATGGTTTGCAAACGGCACAGGAGGGCGAGGCTCCTGCCGAGCCGCGAGCCCGCGGATTACTCGATTTCGGACGAGTATCCTGTCGCTTCCGGCTCGGCAGGAGCCTCGCCCTCCCGAAGACTCGCGCTCCCGAAGCTTCGCCCTCTCGAAGCAGGCCTCGCAGGCCATGTCGTGCACCCCCTGGGATGGGGTGCTCCGAATCCCAGGGATACGGCACACCCCATCCCAGAGGTTCGGAGTACCTCACCCCTGGGCTTGCCGTCGAATTACCGCCCTGGGATCGGTTGTATTTCGCCGAGGAACAAGCGTTCTTCTTCCTCGACCATGATGATGCGGGCAGTCACCAGGTAGATCAGCGTCGAACCGTCGCGCGACCAGCCGACGTTGCGGAAGAGCCGGCTCAAGTACGGAATCTTGCTCAGCACCGGTGGGCCGTACTCCGTCCGTTCCTCGGCCAGGAACTTGAAGCCGCCCAGGAGAACGGTGCCGCCATCGGGAACGTTGACCGTCGTGTTGACGACGGTTAAATCCACCTGCATCGGGGCGATCGACACGTTAAGCGGGTTGTTGGCGAACAACGGCTGGATACCACCCGGCGTGCCCGGCGAGAACGGGGCCGGGAACGCGCCGGATTGAACGATGACCCCCCCGCCGGCAGGGTCTTGCATGCCTTGGCCGGTCATCGGCGTCACGTTGAGGCGAATAAACCGGCGATCCGGTGAAACGACCGGCTGCACCGTCATGCCCATGCCGAACGGGAAGAACGTCGGTTGCGGCAGCATGACAAGTTGGCCGTTGCCCAACGACATCGGTGTCACACCAGCCACGCCGAAACGGCCCATCGACCCGAAGATCGTCGCCTGCTGACCGTTGAATACCGTCAGCTTCGGCGCCTGCATGATGTGAGCT
>VGZI01000321.1 GCA_016872605.1 Planctomycetota bacterium | reverse complement strand
TAGCCGGTCGAGTGTTGAATTGAACACGGGCCTTGAAAGCGTCGCAATGTCAATCGACGCATCCAACAAGATTGCCTCAAGTTCTATTCTTGTTGCCAAGCGGGCATTGAGGACCTGCTCCGCGAAGCGGAACGAGAAGTGTTCGAGTCTTAGGCGCAGGGTCATATCTGGGCTCCCAAACCGCATTTGGCGTCTGCTAGGTTCAGGCCAAGCCATTAGGCCAGCATCGGGGGAGGACGATTCAAGCGTCAGCCCCGCAGCTCCTGGAGATGGTCGGACGCCAACCATCATCGTACGGAATTCCACCCATGTTCGTGACGCTCAAGAAAGACTACCTCGGCCATCGAGCCGGCGCGATGCTCGACATCCTGGAAGAGCCCATCGTCAAGAGCCTGGTCGAGCAAGGCATCGCCGAAGCCACGCAAGGCGATCCTTACGGCCCGCTCATGGCGAAGGCGATGGAGGCCACCATCGCGTCCGCAACCGCGACGCATGACAAATGATCCCCGACGATCAGACGCCGCAAAAAAAAAATTCACGACCGATAATTCTCCATGCAGTTAATTAGTATACAAGTACCTGCCGAAACATCGCCTTCGGCGCGCGTCGCTGAATTGGCTCGAACGGGTGAACGCCGCCCTGACGCCGACGGAATCCGAAGCCGTCCGCCGCAGCGTCAACCGAGGCGCCCCGATTGGCACGCCCACCTGGCAAACGAAGACGGCCGACCGCCTCGGCCTGGAATCCACCCTCACGGCCCGCGGCCGCCCGCGGAAGCAGGCGTAGAAAAGATGAAGTCCGGACGCGGATCATTTCGGCAAGGCGAAATGATCCGCGTCCCCTTGATACGCTCAAATGACCTCGCGAATCGGGCCGTGGTCGAGCAAGGGGCGTGGCCGGTTGTTGGGATCGAAGACGCGAACCGTCGAGACGTCGATGCCGAGCGCGTGGTACACGGTCGCGAGCACTTCGTGATTATGGACGCGGCGCGTCCGATTGACCATGCCATGGCGGTCCAGAGCGCCGATCATTTGCCCGGCGCGCAAGCCGCCGCCCGCGAGAAACGCCGGGGCGCACTCGCCGTGATGTCCCGTGCCGCGTCCGAACTCGCCCGTGCCGGGATCGATGCGTGGGTTGTCGTACGGTTTGCTGCGCCCCATTTCGCCCCAGGCCAGGATCAGGACGTCATCCAGCATGCCGCGCGCTTGGAGATCATCGACCAAGGTCGCCAGACCGTGATCGAGAATCGGCAACTTGGCGCGATGAATCTCATCGTTGGCTTGATGGGTGTCCCAACCGGGATATTCGACAGCCACATAACGTGCGCCCGCCTCAACCAGGCGACGCGCGCGCAATAATTGCAGGTTAATCCCGGCGTCGAAGCCACGGCTGCCCCAACCTCGATTGCGAAAGCGATCCACTACGCGCGACGGTTCCTTGCTTAGGTCCAGCGCATTGGCGAAACGGCTCGACGTCACGAGACCAATGGCCGCCTGCGTGAATCGATCGAGAGCTTCGATCTGGCCGCTGCTGTCGATCTCGCGGCGCAACGTATCGAAGGAACGCAGCAAGGCCCGGCGATCCTCCAAACGGTTCGCGAGCTGGCCGCCGCGCAGGCTCCCTAGAAGTTGCTCGTTGACCTGGAACGGACCGTGCGCCCTGCCGAGGAAACCGGGACCGACATGGTCGCCGGCTAGGCCTGGAAGCGTCATGTAAGGCGGAACCACGCCGTCGGTCGAACCGAGCAGCCGGGAGATGAACGCCCCCTGGCTGGGCCGACCGCCGACGGCGGCGAATTCGTTGCGTTCGTTCACGGCGCCGGGACCGCTCATGACGGCGCCGCTGAAGCAGCAATGCGGCATGTGCGAGCCGTCCATCCCATGGACGCCAGGGAGAAAGACGAACGTGTCCGCCCTGGCCGCGATGCGCGGCATGTGCTCACACAAGGAGAGGCCCGGTACTCGTGTGGCGCTGGGCCGAAAACTGGTGCGATAGGCGTCGGGCGCGTCGAGATTGGGGAAGATCTCCGACTGCGACGGCCCACCCGCGAGAAAAACGTGAATGACCGACTTGGTCGAGCGTCGGTCGCTCCCCGCCGACTCGGCGCGCAAGAGGTTTGGCAAGGTCAGTCCAGCCAATCCCAGGCAACCAATCCGAAGGAAGCGTCGTCGCGACACTCCGCCCGCAGCATTCCCAGGCTCAATGATTGTCAACATGGTAGGGGAATTGTAACCCAATCATCTAACTAAAGCAACGGTCAAATCACGCAACTTTCGACGAAACGAAAAAGGGAAATGCATCTTTTCTAGTGACGACGGCTCGCTTCGCTCGCAGGTTTTCGGCATGCCACGCACTGCATGAGCTTCGGTTGGCGGGGTTGGTTACCACGTCATCCATCGCGGGAACTATCGGGCGGAGGTCTTTCGCAAGCACGAGGACCTCGCCGCGTTTCTTCAGGCGATCGCCCACGCCTGCGTCGAGATCGAGATGCGCCCGCGGAGGCAGGCGTAGAAGAGACGAATGTCTCCTTTTTCTTTTTCTCGGGATCAACTACCCTAAGGAGTACACGACGAAAGAAGGGCGGCCGATGATCTTCCTCGCCCGACGGCCGCCCCTGTGAAGGAAGCGTTTGACACCACGAGAACATCCGATGCGACTCTCACTGACCAGGGCGGTACTCCTGCTCCTCGCGCTCGCTCCGTGCGGGCGAGCCGAGGTCCGGCTCCCCGGCGTCTTCGGCGATCACATGGTCCTTCAGCGCGACCGCCCGGTGCGTGTCTGGGGCTGGGCCGAGCCGGGCGAGAAGGTCGCGGTCGCCATCGACACGCAGCGTGCGGAGACGACCGCAGGCAAAGATGGGCGCTGGTCCGTCACCCTCGGCGCGCTGAAAGCCGGCGGCCCGCACAAGCTGACTGTCCGGGGCACGAACACGATCGAACTGAACGACGTGCTGGTCGGCGAGGTGTGGATCTGCTCGGGCCAGTCGAACATGGCCTACGGAGTCGTGAGGTCACTGAACCACGACAAGGAGATCGCCGCCGCGGACCACCCGAACATCCGCCTCTTCACGGCCCCCACCGTTGAGAGCAAAGAGCCGCGCGACGACCTGAAGGCCCCGTGGCTGGTGTGTTCGCCCAAGACGGTGTCGTACTTCTCGGCCACCGCGTACTACTTCGGCCGCGAACTGCAAGCGAATCTGAAGGTGCCTGTGGGGCTGATGGTGTCGTCGGTGAACGGCACGCGGATCGAGCCGTGGACGAACGCGGCGGGCGTGGCGTCGGTGCGCGAACTGGACGGCAAAGACGAGGCGAAGGACGGCGCGCTGTACAACGGCATGGTTCACCCACTGACGAAGCTGTCGATTCGCGGGGTCATCTGGTACCAGGGCGAGGGCAACGTCGGCGACGGGTTGTGGTACGCGCACCGCATGCGTGCTTTGATCCAAGGCTGGCGCAAGGCCTGGGGCCAGGGCGACTTCCCCTTCTACTACGTCCAGCTCACCCCGCTCAACTGGGGCGGTAAGCCGAAGGAGCAGCACGCCGAGTTGTGGGAGGCCCAGGCTGAGGCGCTCCGCATCCCCAACACCGGCATGGCGGTGACCAACGACATCGGCAACATCGGCGACGCCCACCCCAAGAACAAGCAGGGGGTCGGACGCCGGCTCGCGTCGTGGGCGCTGGCGCGCACCTACGGCGAGAAGGGGATCGCGTACTCCGGGCCCGTGTACCGGTCGATGGCGATCGAGGGGGAGCGGATTCGGCTCCGCTTCGACCACGGGCACGGCCTGGCGTCGCGCGACAAGAAGCCGTTGTCGTGGTTCACCGTCGCAGGGGTCGATGGCAAATTCCTGCCTGCGAAGGCGGAGATCGACGGCGACACCGTGATCGTGTCGAGCGTCGAGGTGAAGCAGCCGGTCGCGGTGCGCTTCGCCTGGCACCAGAACGCGGAGCCAAACCTGATGAACGCCGCCGGACTGCCGACCTCTGCATTCCGCACCGACCGACCCGAGCCGCCGGGTGCGAAGTATCGCTTCTCGGAGGTCATGGTCATCGTCTACGCCGACTTCCCCAAACAGCCGGAACACCAACTCGCCCTGGCGAAGTACACCGCCGAGAAGGGCTTCAACTGCGTCGAGGCAGAACTCGACAAGCTCGACGCCTGCCGCAAGGCCGGGCTGAAGGTGCGCCTCGGCAGCATCGACTACAACAACCTGCTGAAGGCCGCGCCGAAGCTGAAGGACGACCCTACGGTCTTCGGCTACTTCGTCTCCGACCGCCGTCAGCGAGACGCCTACCCGAAGTTCGCGAGGATCGCGCGCGACTTCGAGAAGGCCGACTCCAACCACCCGACGCTGTTCATCAACCGGGCCGAGTACAACCAGTTCC
>VGZI01000320.1 GCA_016872605.1 Planctomycetota bacterium | reverse complement strand
CGCTCTCGGCGTTGATTTCCGTAGACGGCTGTCCAGAGCCATCCGAAAAGGACGTCATCGTCAAGGACGACTCTGGAGAGCCGACCTACAGTGTCTAGATTATCCAGCGATTGTCCACACGACCTAGAGAAATTGTTTGGCTGAGCCGAACTGGATCGGGCCGTCGATCTCTGCTATCGGGTCAAGCCGTTCGAGTCAGACCGCGAGCGCGTCGAGTTCCTGTTCGCCCTCTATGAGAAGCTGACCGCCCCGGTGACGGCCGGCTTGAAGGAGCCGACGCGGCGGCGCGGCGAGAAGGGAACCTGAGCGGGGTGGTTGTGTCATGAAACTGCCGAATGCCGAGAATGCCCTGATCGCGCCTGAGAAATTGCGTGATTACCTCCTGAACCCAACCCACAAGAAGGGCGGAACGAAGGCGAGGCTGTTGTTGTCGCTGGGATACTCTGCTGACGACTGGCAACGCCTGGAGGCCGATCTGCGCCGCGAGCATCTCGGCGCGGACGTCGTGGGCGAATCGAAGAACGACTACGGCAAATGCTACGAAATCGTCGCCCCGCTCACAGGTCCCATGGGGCGAGCCATTCCATTCCGCAGCGTGTGGCAAATTGACACTGGCACGGACTACCCGCGATTGATTACAATGTATCCGGAGTGACAATCATGAATCTCGATCTCTATCAAGACGTAATTCTAACGGTGGACTTGGCCGAGCACGGACTGTGCGCCGGTGATGTCGGTTCCGTCGTCGAGCGGCATGTCGTCCCTGGCAAGGAAATCGGCTACAGCATCGAATTCTTCGACATGACCGGTCGGACGGTAGCGGTGGTTTGCCTGGCGGGAAGTCAACTGCGCGCGCCAACGACGGCCGATCGGCCGAGCGCTCGCCGGCTTGTTTCTACCGGTTCTTGAACCTGATCGACTGCCAAGGGATGAAAACATGACGGTGCCTAATCAGGTTATCAAGACATAGGACATCGAGGCGCCGGAGCAATGCGAAGACAGCGTTGCCATACGCCTATGGACTGCAAACAACCGAATTGAAAAAGCCGGCGGGCTGGTAGAGGCCATGAGCGACAAAGCCGAGATAGTCGAGAACGTGAATAACGCTCCGACCTATCGCTGATACGCCGCGTGCAGCCCCTCCTCGTCAACTACAACTACCCCTGGCCCGATGCGCCGACGGACAAAAGCAGAAGGCGGACGTGGAAGCGAAAGCCCAGTCGGTGCTGGATGCGCGGGCCGCGAATCCGGGGGCGAGCCTGGCCGACCAGAACGATGCGGTCACGATGCCGACGAACTCGACGAAATCCGTCGATGCTGGGCCTGTCATCACTTCCGCTGCGCCGCGGCAAGCAACTCCTTGAAGTGGCCTTCTAGGTCGCGGTTGTTGGCTTTGACGGCGGCGGCGAGGCCTTCTTTCGCGTACTTCTCCGCCTTCTTGCCTTGACGGGCCGAGATCATCGTTTCGGCAGCGTTGACGCGGTAGTTCATCTCGGTCGGCATGCGCGCGATGAGTGCATCGAAAACGCGCTCGGCGTCGTCGAACTCGCCGCGCTTGGCGTGCAGTTGGGCTCGGCGCAGTTCGTACTCGTTGCGGCGCTTCCCCTCGTTGTTCTTGCAATCGTCCGCCTCGCCGGCGTTGACGTGATCCATGGCTGCGTCGAGATTGCTGTTCGCCACTGCCTGATTGATTAAGAACTGATGCAGCGGATAGCGATCGGGGCGCTCCGGGTACGGCGGGCGTTCGACGAGCATGGCCGCGAACTTGCCGGCGATTTCCTTGGCGTCGAGCTTGGTCGCCGCCTGAAACGCCTGATCGAGATCTGCCGAGCTCAGCGATTCTGCGTTCAGTGCGGCAAGCTCGGCAGCGCCCATAGCGGAGATGTCGAGCTTCTCCGGAGCAGGCGCCGGCGCCGCCGGGGCTTCCGCGCCTGTGGTCGGCTCTGCGGCGGGAGTCGCCGGGGTCGCTTCCGCCAGGCCCAACTTTCGCATCAGGCGATTGAAATCGTACGGATAGCGGGCGGTCGCGGAACAGTCCGTCAGGAACAGGATCACGCCGCGGAGTTTTTTCCGCAGCGTCGGCGAACCGACCGCGTCGATCGGCGGCACACCGGACAGACTCTTCAGCGGTCGATTGATCCAGACCTCTTCGTAGTAGTTTTCAAAGCCTTCGCGCATGCGCTGCTGGGCTTCTTCCTGGCTGGCGACCTGGCGCGGGAAGCGGATGCCGTCGGAGAGCGATTCGAGGAATTTGGCCGGCCCGCGCGCCGCCTGCGGGTGCACGATCAAGTCGCCAAGCTTTTCCTTGAAGCGATCGTAGACGCTCTGCAGCGAATCGAGATTCGTGTGCCAAAGGCGAACGAAGTTGGACATCAGGGCCACATAGGCGGCCGGTTTGAGATTCTGCTTGGCTACCATCTCCGGCGTCAGCGCGGGGCCCGGCGGTTCGAGGATAATCGCCGACAGAATGCCCTCTTCCTGGTTGACGCGGGCGCCGCTCAGCAACCCGGCGCGTTCCAGCTCGCCCAACTCGGCCACGAAGGCGCGCGGATCGCGGACGCCGAACGCGATCGAATGCTCGACCGTGTCGCACTGGTCCTCCAGCCCTAGCCCGAAACGCAGAACCTCGGCGATCGCCCAGGCCTGGCTGGCCATTGCCTCGTTCGGCTCGCCTTCGACGAAGCGTTCGAGGGCTTCGATAGCGGCCACGTTGTTGCCGAGCCAGGCGTGCGTGAGGCCCAGGTTGAACCATGCGGCCGGCTCGACGTTGTCCCCCTTGGTCAGCTCTTCGAGAGCTTTGAGCACGTCGGACAGCTTGCCGCTCGTGCCGGTCTGCAGCGCCTTGGCCCAGGCGTCGCGTCGGTCACGCTCGACGCCCTCCGGCACGCCCTGGAAGACAAACTTGACGCGTGCAAAGCGCGGCAGGTTGGGGTTCTGATTGCCGAAGACAGCGACAAGGCCTTGCTTGAGTTCCTCGTTGGCCGGCGCGTGGCGCAGCGCCACTTCCGCCGCCGCCCGGCCCGCGATGGGGTGATTGAGCTTCATCTCGCAGTCGAAGATCTCGATGTAGATCTGAGCGAGAATGTCGTGCGAATTTGGATCGTAGAACTCGGCGGCTTTGCGCAGAAGCAACAAGGCCCCGGTGATCTCGCCTTCGTAGAGCCTGAACCGGGACTTGAGGAAGTAGCCGAACGGATAGTTGGGAAACAGCTCAAACGCCTTTTCCAGCGTCTGCTCGGCTTCCGCGGGCTTCTCGTTTTGGAACAAAAGCTGGGCCTTGCGTCCCCAGGCTTCGGCGTTGTCCGGATGGGCCGCCACGATCTCGTCCATGGCCCGCAAGGCTGCTTCGTGTTGGCCTTGCTCGTCCATGGCGTAAACTTCGCTGACCTTCTCGTGAATTGGCTGGCAGCACCACTTGAACTTTTTGCCGCTGCCGCAGGTGCACGGGGAATATGAGTCATTCATGGTCGGTACTTTTTCTTGCTCGAAGGAAACATTCGTCAGAAGGTTAAGATATGGATTTATCCGCGACATACACCAAGGACACGAAGGGGACGAACTTAGTGGTCTTCGTGACCTTCGTGGATCGGGTCCGTGGCTTGTTGCGCCCGCCAATAACTGGCGAGAAACATGTCGATGACCAGCTGCCCGACGTGGTAGAACAAAAGCGGCAGAACGGCGAAGGGATACCGTGACTTGAAGTATTCTTCGTAAAGCACCAAGGCGATTTGCAGGGTTTTCTGACTGGCTGAGAATGCGACAGCGATGCGGCGACCGTGATCGATGCCCAGCAACGAAGCCGAGTACCAGCTTATCACGATGGCAATGGCGTGCAAACTTATCGCCAGCCCCACGCTCCAAGCAAAGAGTGCCGACGCATCGGCCGCGTCTTGGCGGCGCAGGCTGTCGCCGACGGTCACGCCCGCCTTGAGCACGATGGCCAGGATGAACCCTTGCGAGAAGACGCCGAGCAGAACTTTGTGGCGCTCGGCGAATTCCGCCGATGCCGTGCTGAGCCGCAGCGCCTGCCCGATCAGCACCGGCGCGATCAGGCTGATGAAGAGATCGAGCATCATGGCAGCCACGTCGAAGTCGATCGCGGCGCCGGTCAGCGCGTAGAGCCAGGCGGTCGTGAGCAGCCAGCTAGCGAACGTCGTGCCGGCGACGGCCAAGAGAGAGGTCGCCTCGTTGCCCCCCGCCAGGCGCGTCCACAAAATTGCCGACGACAACGTGCACGGCACGCTCGCCACCAAGATCAATCCGACCTGCACGTCCTCGCTCGGCGCAACCAGGCCCAGCCCAAGAGCCGAGAGCGGCAGCAGGCCATAACTCAGGACGATCGCCCAAATCGCGGCCCACGGATTTCGCAGTTCGTCAGCCAGCGACTGCGTCGGCATCGTCCACGCCACCAGCAACAGCGAGATGGCAACGGTCCGGCGCGGCTCCCA
>VGZI01000319.1 GCA_016872605.1 Planctomycetota bacterium | reverse complement strand
TCTGGCGGCGCTGTTGATGACACTGACCCTGTGCGGCGCGGGGTTCGGCAGCGATCCGGAACGCCCGGCCGAGGCCACCAAAGTGCATCTTGTCGTCCTGGGGTACACGCCGAACGATAACTTCGGCAAAGCGTGTCGCGACGACATCGAAGCCATGAAGGAAACGCTCGGGGCGGCGCTCAAGGATCGCCTGACCATTCACGAGCTTTCCGACAAGAATCCGAAGACCGGCAAGTTCTGGACCAAGGACGAGGTGATGAATTATCTGCAAGCGATGCAGATCGGCCCGAATGAGAGCATCGTCCTTTATCACTCGGGGCATGGACGAATCGCCGACGCCCGCTTGCCGGAGAGGACGCATCGTTGGCAGATCAACAGCGGCGAAGAAGTGTCGCGCGGCGCCATGACGGACATTCTCCGTTGCAGGCATCCGCGTGCCCTGATCGTCCTCTCCGATTGCTGCAGCGCCATCGTCGCCGACCGCCAGGGCGCTTGCGAAGGCACGGACGACTCCGGCGCCGACCTCAACGTCGACACCGTTCGCAATCTGTTCCTGCGAGCCAACGGCGTCATCAGCATCACGGCGGCCGAAGACGGAACTTGCGGCATCATCGGCTATCGCGGCACGAACCCCGCCGCCGCCGGCAGCTCGTTCACCGTCGCCATGCTGCGGCTCTGCTACGTCAACCAGGTCTACGCCGACTGGAACGCCTTCTTCCCGGACCTGCGGACCGAAACCTTCCGCACCTCGGGGGAAGCCCATCAAGCCCGTGCGTTCCACCTTCCGAAGAGCAAGTAATCGATTCGAAGGATCGCGAACCTGACCCATGCGAGTGGGTCAGGTTTTTTTTTGCCGTTTACGTTTAGCGCTCGCATGGCGCCATGTGAGCGCTAAACGTAAACAGCTCACTTATCATGCTTCGCAAACCAATCCAGCACCCGCCGATACACGTCCTCGCGATGGCGCGGCGAGCGGATGCCGTGGCCTTCGTTCGGATAGATCACCAGTTGCGTCGGCACGTTATTCGCCAACAGCGCCTGATGGTACGCCTGACCCATCGGCAACGGACAGCGGCGATCATCGCGCGCGTGCAGGATCAGCGTCGGCGTCTTCACCTTGTTCGCATACGTCAGCGGGCTGTGTTTGCGGTAACGCTCCGGCTGCTCCCACGGCAACCCGCCCAACTCCCATACGGTCCAGCTCGGCAGGTCGCTCAGGCTGTACATCATGTTCATGTCGGTGACGGCATTCTGAGCGGCGGCCGCCGTGAATTGCCGCGTTTGACCGACCAGCCAGCTCGTCATGAACCCGCCATAGCTGATTCCATAGACGAACTGCCGTTTCGGATCGACCTTGCCGTCTTTCATGAGTTGGTCGATGCCCGTGAGGATGTCGCGCATATCGCCACCGCCGAGATCGAGCCGATCGGCATCAAGGAATTTTTTGCCGTAGCCGGTCGAGCCGCGAAAGTTCGGTTGGAAGACGGCGTAGCCATGGGCGGCGAAAAGCTGGACGGTGAAGTCAAAGCCGATCGTCGAGCGCGAGTGCGGGCCACCGTGGGGGTAAACGATCAGCTTGTACGGCGGCTTGGCGACCTCGGCGGGCGGAGTCGTCAGAATGCCTTCGACATCGAAGCCTTCGTTTTTCCAAGTGAATGTCGAACTCTCGCCTTCGAGCCGCTCTTCGAGAACTCTATTACGCCAAGGAACTAACTCGGCCTTACGTGAATCGGTACGTGAATCGGTCCGATTCGGCATCGTCTGGCGCACGGAGGATCCGCCGTGTGTGTAGAGGAAACGCCGGAAAGATCGTGTCCCCTGCTCATAGGAGAAATGCATGTAGCGTTCGCTGAGGCCCCAGGGATCATCGAGAAGTGGAAACGACGGCGCGAAGAACTCGCCCTTCATGTTCGGTTCTTGGATGTCAACGAGCGTGCGGATATTCGGTTTGCCGTCGGTTAGCGTCAACATCGACAGATTGAACACGTCGCGATGCGGGCCGATGCGGGGGATGCTGAGGTATGCGATCTGGTTGCCGTCCGGCGACCAGCGGGGCGAGACGTCGGCGCCGGGATTGGTGGTGAGTTGCGTTTGTTTGTTGCCGTCGGCGAGGTCGATCAGGAAGAGGTCGAAGTTTTTGTTGATGTTGAAGCGAGCGGATTCGCGGTCTTTGGTCTTGTTGGCGACGACGACGAGTTTTTTGCCGTCGGGCGACCATTGTGGATCGCCGTACCAGATTTGGTCGGCGCCCTTGGTGACCAGCTCGATATTTCGGCCGGCGAAATCATCCGGTTGCAGGAGCAGGTCGGCCAGCCAGATGCGTGCGGGCCCGTAGCCGGTGTAGCCTTCGCCTTGATCGGGACGGACGATCTGAACCTTGTTCTCGATCTCTTGCTTGGTGCGCGGGTCCTGGCCGAGATCGGCGACGAAGATCAACTGACCACTGTTGGGCGAAAACGCGACGCGGCCATAGAAGCCGTCGTGCAGCACGCGTCCATACTCCTTGTCCGGACCGCCGAGCGGCATGACCTTGCCGGTCTTCACGTGGTAAAGCCAAATGTCGACGCCCGGATCGGAGTACGCCGGCGTCGGCGGGATCGGCTTCCATCCCGCCGGTCGTGGCCGAGTCGAGAGGAAGGCGATCCAGCGCCCGTCCGGCGACACTACGGGTGAGCGTCCGTCCGGCTCTCCCGCTTCGAACGGCTTGCGATTGTCGCTTTTTTCGGTAACCAGCCAGAGCGAGTGCCGTTCCTCTTTCGTCTTCGGATCGATCCAGACGCGCTCGTAAACCAGTTTTTCCTCTTTGGCAAACAGCGCCGGGGCGCGCACGCTTTCCATCAAGTAGAGGTCTTCAATCGTCAATGGCTTCTTTTTGTCCTGTGCGTTGGCGCTGATAGCGAGCAGAAACGCCAAGCACACCGACATCATCCATCGCAACAGCATCATGAGCGGATACTCCGAATCGATTGAGACTATCGTTTCTTCACGTAATATAGCGAGCCTAGCAACACCGTAGTGGCAAGCTGCCAGCTTGCCACTTTTCCGCAACACCACAAGCTGGCAGCTTGTGGCAACGGCAACAATTTCACTTACGACTTTCGTAGTTCGTGCTTCGTCGTCATTTCGTTGCACGTTGCACCGGTCGGGAAAATTCTCATCTTCGCGCTTCCCTTTGGACCGCAATCGTGGTAAACTGCCATTCTCACCTGAACGCGTGCGCGTTCCTAATGTCACCTTTTCGCAGGAGTAAATGCATGACCCGCCTTCTTTCTGCCGGCATCGTGTTGTGCCTCGTCGCATCGTTCACGTTCGCACAAGACTCGGCCAAGCCGAAGGTCGCCGTCGGGACCAAGGCGCCGGAGTTCGTGTTCAAGGATCAATCGGGCAAGGTCGTCAATCTGTCCGAGCTGACCGCCAAGGGCCCGGTTCTCGTTCGCCTGACCTGCGGCTGCTCGGGCTGCGACAAAGAGTTGGCCTACTTCCAGGAAATCGACGCCGCCTACAAGAAATTCGGCCTGACCAGCGTGGCCATCTTCAAGGCGCCGGACAAGGAAGTCGCCAAGTACGCCGCCGCCAAGAAGATCAACATGCTCTACGGCGTCGACGCCAAGGGCGACGCCTGGAACATCTTCCAGACCAAGACGATGCCGACGAACTTCCTGATCGGCAAGGGCGGCGAGATCATCAAGATCGCCCCCGGCTGCGACACGAGCGGCCTGCTCGCCAAGAAGCTTGCCGAACAAATCGCTCGCACCGTCGACGCCCCAGCTGTGGACGTGCGGTCGAAAGTGGAAGAGAATAAGAAGAAGTAACACACGATACGCTCTCGGGCCGCTGGGCTCGGGATGCTCACGTTAGCCGGACGCGCAAGCGACGGATGGCTCGGGTGGCCGTCGCTTGTGTGTCCGGCTACCTGTTTTTTGGAGTTCCATCATGCCGCAAGGAAAGATGAGTACGCGATTGGCCTGGTATGCCTTGGCCGTCATGCTCGGCAGCTTCACCGGTTGCTCGTGCGAAAGCGAAAAAATGTCAATGGTGAACCCCGAGGCGGTGCACCAGTCGTACATCGTCTCGTACAACGCTGATGTCAATCGCGCCGAAGCGTCCGCTCGCTTCCGCTTCGGCGGCGCCACCGGGACCAACCTCGAACTCGACGGCATCGCCAAGGTCACCCATAGCTCGTGCGAACTCAAGAAGGCCCATCTTTTCGGCGTCTACTATGCAGGCAACTGCGCGGGGCACAACGTCGACCATGTGTTCGAATTCACCGACACCGCCGGCAAGAACTTCAAGAACACGATTAAACTGCTCGCCATCGAGTTCCCCGCCAACATGCGGGCCGAGATGAGCCGAGCCAAGGGCATCACCGTTGTATTCGCCGGCGATGCCGTCGCGCAGGACGAGCACGTTGAACTTACAATCAACCAGAATGTGATGGGCGTCGGCGACGCCAAGGGAGGCGTGGGACAGTCACGGAGCAAGACCATTCAGAATCGCACCGTCGGCGCCACCGAGATCGCTGTGACGGCCGGCGACCTTCGAGAATTCAGCGACGGCGACGCCACACTGACGCTCAAAC
>VGZI01000318.1 GCA_016872605.1 Planctomycetota bacterium | reverse complement strand
CTGCTGAAGGCCGCGCCGAAGCTGAAGGACGACCCTACGGTCTTCGGCTACTTCGTCTCCGACCGCCGTCAGCGAGACGCCTACCCGAAGTTCGCGAGGATCGCGCGCGACTTCGAGAAGGCCGACCCCAACCACCCGACGCTGTTCATCAACCGGGCCGAGTACAACCAGTTCCCCGAGTTCGCCGACGTCGTTCGGCCGATGGTGCTGGACTATTACCACTACCACTGGTGGCACCAGAACCACCCGGAGCGGTATTACCTGTACCTGCGCATGTTCCGCGATCTGAGCCTGAAGTACGACGTGCCGCAGATGCGCTGCCTGGGGTCGAACAACCCGCCGGAGAAGCTACGACAGTCGATGTACGTGCCGCTGGCCTACGGGGTGCAGGCGTTCCACTTCTGGCCCCCGTGGTTCGTGACGTGCAAGATGGACAAGGACCGCAACGCCGTGCTGGAGAACGGCAAGCCGGTGTTCGGGCTGAGCGACCAAGCGAAGACCGTGGCCGAAGTCGCGATGGAACTAAAGGCGCTGAGCCCGGTGCTGGTGAAACTGACGAACGTCGCGGTGTACCACACCGATGCGAAACTCCCCATCGGAGCCGAGAACGCCCCGGCCGATTGGTGGTTCCACCCCGAAGGGGAATCGTGTCTCGTCGGCGAGTTCCGCGATCGCACCGGGAACAGTTACCTGCTCCCGGTGAACCACGGCGTGGACAAAGCGCGCGAACTGACGCTGCGTTTCGACGACCCGAAGATAGGCGTCGAACTCATGGACCGCAAGACGGGCCAGTGGCGTTCGCTGCCGCTCGCGAAGAGTGGACCGGGCTGCGTACTGACACTAAGGCTCGCCGCAGGCGACGGTGAGTTGCTCCGGGTCACGGGGCGCTGAACGACGCTTGGCTCTCGGTTCCGCGCGTGGACGCCGCGCTGGCGCGCAGTCATTGTTGAGCGGCAGGAAGGCTTGGCAAGGCTGGAGGGCGTCCTGCGGTGCGTCGGGTCATCGCCGAGAGTTGCAACTGCTCCTTCGCCAGAGTCCATTGGGCTTCATGAATCGAAACCGTGGCCCAACCCGTAAGGCAACGACAACTCGACGCCAGCCTCGCCGCTGACTGCGACCTGGAGTATCTGGGATTCTGGGGCGCCAACGGACGACAGCCCAGCGAGGATGGCGACCTCAGTCGGTGGATGCAGTGGCTGCTCACCGCCTACGTGCCTGACCGCCTCGGCCTGGAATCCACCCTCACGCCCCGTGGCCGCCCATGGAAGCAGGCGTAGAAAAGGCGAAGTCCGGACGCGGATCATTTCGGCAAGGCAAGATGATCCACGTCCCCGTTATACGCTTCTCGAGCCGAACAGCGTTATGACACTTGCCAACTGGTCACCCGATGTCATGCCAGGTCATGGACCATATTCTGTGCGGAGTTTCTCATGCGTTGCTGCCTTTTTCTCCTCATCGTTTCGGCGCTCATGGCCCTCGTCCCCGCACGTGCCTTGGCGCAGGCCAAACGCCAACCGAACGTCATCGTCCTCCTCAGCGACGATCAAGGCTGGGGCGATTTCAGTCTGCATGGCAATAAAAATCTGAGCACACCCAACCTCGATCGGTTGGCGCGCGGGGGAGCTCAGCTCAAACATTTTTACGTGCAACCTGTGTGCTCGCCGACGCGGGCTGAAATGCTCACCGGGCGCTACCATCCGCGCACCGGCGTGCGTGGCGTCAGCACGGGGCAAGAACGGATCAACCTCGACGAGACGACGCTTGCGGATCTCCTCCGCGCCGCACGATATCGCACGGGCGCGTTTGGCAAATGGCACAACGGCAGCCAATGGCCCTACCATCCCAACGCACGTGGTTTTCAGCACTACTACGGGTTCACGTCGGGGCACTGGGGCGAGTACTACGATCCGCCGCTCGAGGAAAATGGGAAGCCGGTTCGCGGTAAGGGTTACATCGCCGACGACTTCACCGACAAAGCCCTCGCTTTCATACGGGCCAACAAGGACGCGCCGTTCTTCTGCTATGTCGCCTACAACACGCCCCATTCGCCCTTCTGCGTGCCGGATGACGACTGGAATCGCTTCAAGAATCGGCGCATTGAGCAACGCGGCGCCGACGGCGCGAAGGAAAACATCGAGGTCACGCGTTGCGTTCTGGCGATGTGCGAAAACCTCGATCGCAATGTGGGGAGGCTTTTGCAACTCCTCGACGAACTGAAACTCGCGGACGACACGATCGTCGTCTTTTTTTGCGACAATGGGCCCAACAGCACACGATGGAATGGCGGGATGCGCGGCCGCAAGGGGACGACCGACGAAGGGGGTGTTCGTTCGCCGTGCTTTATTCGTTGGCCTGGCAAGATTGCCCCTGGGACCGAAGTCGTCCCCATCGCCGGCGCCATCGATCTTCTGCCGACGCTCACAGGTTTGGCGGGCGTGAAGACGAAAGATCCCCACGCCGGCGCGGCGAAAAAGCTCGATGGCCAAGATTTGTCGCCCCTGTTGCTGAGCACCAACGACGGAAAAAAAATCGAGTGGCCCGAGCGCATGATCTTCTCGACGTTCAATGGCAACGTCTCCGTGCGCACCCAGAAACATCGCCTCGATGGAATGGGCCGACTCTATGACATGATCGCCGACCCTGGCCAGACCACCGACGTGGCGGGCAAGCATCCCAAGGAAGCCGAGCGATTGATCAAGGCGGTGGCCGCGTGGCGTGCGGAAGTTCTGCCCGCGAAAAAAGACGATCGGCCGTTTCCTGTGGGCTATGCGGAATTCCCCAGAACGCCGCTCCCGGCACGCGATGGCATCCCCGTGGGGAATGTGCGGCGGAGTGCGAATGCGCCGAACTGTTCATACTTCACGAACTGGAAGAGCAAGGACGACGCCATGACCTGGAACGTCGATGTGCACACAGCGGGAATGTATCGTGCCGAGATTCTTTACACCTGCTCTGCCAAAGATGTGGGCTCAACGGTTGAGCTTCGGTTCAGGGAGGCGAGCATGCGCGGCAAAGTGGCCATCGCATGGGATCCAAGGCTGATCGCCGACCAGGACCGTGTGCCGCGCAAAGGGGAGTCGTACCTGAAAGAATTTCGCAGCTTGACGCTTGAGCCGATACGGTTGGAGAAAGGGCGCGGCACGTTGAGCTTGCGAGCCGTGGAGGTGGTGGGTGAGCAGGTGATGGACGTGCGTGGGATTGCGCTGACGTTGGTGCCGACGAAGTGACCTTACGGAGAGTGTTCTTTGATACCTTTCATTGCTGCAACAGCATTAGGCGTGTTTGCTGGAATGTTCTTGCGTCCGAGACTCGAAACAAACTACGTCCGGCAATTCGATGTTCATGGACCCGCGAAACAACCTTCTTGCAGTTTGGGGCTCCCTTTCCCAGTACTACGCACGAAGCGTGCCATCAAACTCGGTTTTTGATCTGCTCTGACCGGCATCCTGACTCACGAGAGAACACGACCATGAAGCACGATTTCCTATTGCTAGCCGCGTTTGCTATGAGTCTGCCAGCGAGTCTGCGGGCTGGCGATGCTCCGGCTGACGGAATCAAACGCGCTCTTGCTGACGCGGAGCCACGGGTTCGAGCGATTTACGAACGCCGAGAATTCCGCCCGGCGACATTCTCCGCGGAATGGTTGCCAGACAGCTCAGGGTATCGAATTCAGGAGCGTGATCTGAAGACGAACCAGATGAAGGAAGTTGTCTACGAGATCCGTTCCGGGAAACCTGTCCAGGCAGCGGCATTGAAGGAGTTCCCGAAAGTTCGTCAGCCGTCGGTTTCGCCGGACGGAAAATGGAAACTCGAACCGAAGGGTCGCAATCTGATCCTGCGCGATCTTTCCAAAGGGGAATCCGCTCAGATGACGCAGAATGGGCCCGGGCGCGAGACACGGTTTCGCGGTCTGGCGTGGAGTCCCGATAGCAAACATGCTGTCTTTATCGAAAGCGACGCCACGGAGGTACGGCAACGGGCGGTCCTGGTCCCAGAGGACCCATCGTATCCGGGGGTTCGGCAAGATCGATTCGCTCGCGTCGGCGAGAAGATCGAAACGCTCCGTGTGGGCGTGGTGAGCGTTTCCGAAAAACGAACGAAGTGGCTCCCCATCGAAGCTCCGGCGGAAGGTTTCTATCTGGGCCAGGTTGAATGGGCTGGAAACTCGACGGAAATCCTCGTGGAAACGCTAAGCCGCTTTCGTGACAAGCGTGAATTCCTGCTGGTTACGGTTGCTGGCCAGGTGAAGAAGATCTATAGCGAGACCAATTCCGCCTGGGCAGAATGCGCGCAAGGAAAGAACTCGAAGTTGAACTGGGTTCGCAACGGCGAGGCGTTCGTCGTTGTCACGGAGAAGGACGGCTGGCGTCACGCGTATCTCCATTCTCGCGACGGCAAGGAACTGTCGCTGTTGACTCGGGGCGACTATGACATGATCGACCGGGCCGTCATTGATGAAAAGGGGGGGTGGTATTACTTCTATGCATCCCCTCAGAACGCCACGCAGAAATACCTGTATCGTGTGCCGCTCGACGGTTCGGGAAAACTGGAGCGAGTGTCGCCGAAGGATAAAAGCGGGACCCACGATTACAAGTTTTCGCCCGACGCCCGCTGGGCCTTCCACACTTATTCGACGCTGGATTCGCCACCGATTGTCGAACTCGTCGAAATCGAGGGGCACCGCTCGGTCAAGGTGCTGGAAGACAATGCCGCACTGCGCGAACGGATGAAGTCG
>VGZI01000317.1 GCA_016872605.1 Planctomycetota bacterium | reverse complement strand
GGACCGTGAAATTCTGGGACGCACTCAAGAGCGACGGCACCCCCGGCACCATCGTCATGAACGACGGCTTCGTGCGTGCAGGGGTCACGATGGGTGTGGCGAAAATACCGGACCCGCCGCCACCGATTACTGCGAAGGTCGTCGAACAGAAGCCGATCCGCGAATTCACGGGGCACAAAGAGTGGATTTGGGGCCTCGCCCTTTCCCGCGACGGTAAAACGCTGGCCACCGGCGACGACGCGAAACAGGTGATCCTGTCGGACGCACAAACGGGCGCCGAACAACGCCGCTGGAAGGTGAAACATTGGGTTCGCTCGCTCGACTTCTCGCCGGACGGGAAGCTCGTGGTGACGGCCGAGCATTTCCCCTTTCTCCGCGATGGGGATTCCGACGTCGGCCTGCACGGCTGGGACGCCCAGACGGGCGAGATGAAGTTCGATGCCAGCAAACAGTTCGAAGCCAGCAAAGTGCTCACCGTCGGACCGACTTCGTTTCGATTTTCCGACAACGGGAAAAATCTGGCGGTCTGCGTGGGCCACATCGACCGCGATGGGCCGGCCGGAAAGGTGTTTCTGCTCAACCCCACGACCGGCGCGAAAGTCCGCGAGCTGACTCCGCCGCACCTACGAGGAGCTACCGATTTGGCTTTTCATCCGGACGGCATGCACCTCGTCACATGCGGCCGCGACCGAGCGGTAAAGATCTGGCGGCTCAGCGATGGTGCGCAGGTTCACGAGATCAGCCTCGCGATGGGAGATAAGAAAAAGCAGGGGCCATTCACTCCAATTCTCCACGCGATTTCGATCTCTCCCGACGGTAAGCTGTTGGCCGTCGCCGATAGTTCCGGCCAGGTGGTGGTCTGCACGCTCGAAGATCGCAAGAAATAGAAGTGACTGGTAAAAGTTGATGGTGTTTCTGTATTCAGGTACGATGCGTTCGGAGAAAGAACATGTTTTCATTTCATGACAAGAATCACTTGAGCCGTCGCTCCTTGATGAAGGGACTGCTGACCACAGCGAGCGGCCTGGCGGTCGCGAACTGGGGCGCGTTGACCCATTCGCAGACGATCGCTCAAGAAGCTCGGCGGGCGGGCAAACGCTGCATCATGCTCTACATGGAAGGCGGCGTCAGCCAGATCGACACCTTCGACATGAAGCCAGGTCGGCCCACTGCCGGCCAGTTCCTTCCGATTCAAACCAACGTCAACGGCATCCAGGTTTGCGAGTATTTGCCGAATATCGCTCGTCATGCCGACAAGCTCGCGATCATTCGGAGCATGCGGACGCAGTCAGTCGATCACGGCATCGGCGGCTATCACATGCACACGTGCTATCCGTCGAGCCAACGATTTCCGCATCCGGAAATCGGCGCCATGATCGCGAAGTATTGCGAGAATCCGCAAAACGACCTGCCGAGCTTCGTCAAGATCGGATCAGGAAGCGGCATCTACGGCGCTGGATACCTTGGCCCGCAGTACGAGCCGTTTGTCGTGTCCGACAATGGCCAAATCCCGGCGTTCGCCAATCCGTCGGTGTCCGCGGACATCCAGGATCGTCGGGGCGACCTGCTGAACTTCATGGAGCAGCGATTCGCCGAGCAGCGGCCGGGCGAACCTTTCGCCGCCCATCGCACGACCGAGCTTCGCACGATTCGCCTCATGCGGGCACGCCGGGCATTCGATGTGTCCGAGGAGTGGACGCGAGCCCGGTCACGCTACGGCGACAGTACTTTTGGTCGGGCCTGTTTCACCGCGCTCAAGCTGATCGAGGCCGGCGTCTCCTTCGTCGAGGCCGGTCACGCAGGCTACGATGGCCACAACGACAACTTTCCGGTCCACAAGGGGAATCTGCAAGAACTGGATCCCGCCTGGGCGTCGCTGTTGCAAGATCTTCAAGAACGAGGCTTGCTCCAGGATACGCTGGTCGTCTGGACGAGCGAATTCGGCCGCACGCCCGCCATCAATTTCCAGGCGGGCCGGGACCATTTCGGCCGAGCGTGGACCGTGGTTCTCGCCGGCGGCGGCATCCGCGGCGGCCAGCATTACGGCTCCAGCAATCGCGATGGCTTCGAGGTCCAGGATAATCCGGTCAGCGAAGGCGATCTGTTCGCGACGATTTACCGGACTATGGGGATCAACCCGCGTGCCCGCCATTACCTCGGCAGCCGACCAATCTGGGCGACGCCCGAAGGCTCCCGGCCGATTCAGCCACTGTTGGGGTAGGAGCGCTACTCAATAACGAACCGATCAAGGAACTGTTTTAACTCGGGACCTGAGTCACACCACCCACCGAAGAGAAGCAGGTCAATGGATTCTCTGAAAATTGCGATTCTGATCGCGCTCGGCAGCGCAGGTGAAGTGCTGCTCGCGTCACCGCTCGTTGCCGGCGAAGCGCCGAGCCGGGCTGGCGTCGATTTCTTCGAGAAGAAGATCCGTCCCGTCCTGATCGAGCACTGCTATTCGTGCCATTCCGCTGAGGCCGCGAAGAACAAGAAGTTGCGTGGCGGACTTTATCTCGACAGTCGCGCTGGCTTGCGCAAAGGCGGCGAAAGCGGGCCTGTTCTTGACACCGCGAAACCCGACGACAGCCCGCTCCTCAAGGCGCTGCGGCATGATGGCGACGTTCGCATGCCATCGAAAGGCAAGCTGGCCACCGGCGTCGTCAAGGATTTTGAGCAGTGGTTGGCGATGGGAGCACCCGATCCCCGTGAAGGGGAGATCGTCCAGAAGAAGTTCGACAGCGCGAAGAGCCGCAAGGAGCACTGGGCTTTTCAGCCGCTGCGCGAGGCACCGAAGCCTGCGGTCAAGAATAGCGGCTGGGCGCGAACACCGATTGACGCGTTTGTATTGCAAAAAATCGAGGCTGCGGGAGTGCGTCCGGCGCCGGCGACGGATGCGGCGACGTTGCTGCGACGCGTGTATTTTGACCTGATCGGCCTGCCGCCTTCCCCCGAAGAGCAACAGGCGTTCCTAAAAAATCCAACTCCCCAGGCCTATGAGAAGGTCGTCGATGACCTGCTTTCGCGCCCGCAGTATGGCGAGCGCTGGGGCCGCCACTGGCTCGACGTGGCCCGCTATGCGGAATCCCTGGGCTTTGAACATGACGAGACTCGCACCTGGTCCTGGCGCTATCGCGACTGGGTAATCGATGCCTTCAACGCCGACATGCCCTACGACCGGTTCCTCACCGAGCAGCTCGCCGGCGATGAGGTGAAAGACGCCGACGAGCGTTCCCAGTTTGCCACCTCATTCCTGCGGCTCGGCACCTACGAGTCCAACGCCGCCGACCACCGCAACGCTCGCTATGCCCACCTCGACGATGTGGTCAGCACGGTATCGATGGCGTTTCTCGGTCTGACCGTGCAATGCGCTCGCTGCCACGAGCACAAGTTCGAACCCATCGCGCAAGAAGATTACTACCGTCTGCTGGCGATCTTCGAACCGCTGGACACCATTGAGCGCGAGGGGAACGCGCCGGCGTTTCAAGTTGGCAGCGCGGACCAACGAGCCGCACACGCGCAGCGCTTAAGCGAGTGGAAGAGCCAACTCGAGAAGGTATACATACCGCTCAATCAGCTCCGGCTTCGCGCGCTGGAGCAATCCCGTAAGGAACTGCTCGCGGATGCGAAGCTGAAAATCAACGAAAAGCAGTTTGACGAATTTCTGACCACACTGAAGATGCCTGCCGAGAAGCGGACGAAACAGCAGGCCGATTTGCTCTTGGTCGCCAATTCACGAGCCAATGCCCTTGATGCGGCAATCAAGCGACTCGCCGCAGAGGCTGAACAGGCGGAGATGAAGCGGTGCCTTGACGATATCGCCGCGTGTACAAAAGCGCAGCCGCAGCCGACGTTGGCGCATGTCTACCGCGAGAAAGGACTCCCCGAAACGTGGCTGTTCGCCCGCGGCGAAACGACGCGCAAGGTGCGTCTGGTCCTGCCCGGGGCACCGGACGTTCTTGGCGGCAAGGCCTTCCCCGAGCCGCAAAAGAAGCGATTTCAGGAGACGAGCGGCCGGCGGCTCTGGCTGGCGGAATGGATGACGACCGAGGCGCAGCCGCTGGTCGCGCGGGTGCTGGTCAACCGCATCTGGCAGCAGCATTTCGGTCGCGGCCTGGTGGAGGACGCTAACAACCTCGGCTTGTCGGGCGGCGCGCCCAGCCATCCCGAGTTGCTCGACTGGCTCGCAACTGATTTTGTCGCCGGCGGCTGGCGCGTCAAACGCCTGCACCGGCAGATTGTTTTGTCCAGCACCTATCAGCAAGCATCCCGGCATCCGGAAAAAGCCGATAGCGACGGCAAGCTCTTCGCCCGCTGGCTGCCTCGCCACCTCGAGGCCGAGGCCGCGCGGGATGCGATGCTCGCCGCGGGGGACAAGCTCAACCTCAAGATGGGCGGACCCAGCGACGCCGGGCGTCGGAGCGTCTATGTTTTCGCCAAGCGGCTGAGTCCGATGCCCATACTCGATCTGCTCGGCGCGCCGGATTCGTCCGCGAGCACTGCGAAACGAAGCGTCCCCACGACGGCGGTGCAGGCGCTGCTGCTGTTCAACGGCGATTTTTCCCGCCAGCAGGCCGTCGCCATCGCCGCCCGCGTGAAGCGCAAGGCCGGCCCGGACGCGGAGTCGCGCATTCGGCTGGCCTACGCCCTTGTTTTCTGCCGAACGCCCGACGTGGAGGAGATGCGGCAAGCCCAGGATTTCCTGCAGCGACATCCCCGCGCGAAAACGGATGCGCCTCTTGAACAACTGTGCCTGGTGCTGCTCAACGCCAGCGAATTCCTT
>VGZI01000316.1 GCA_016872605.1 Planctomycetota bacterium | reverse complement strand
GGACAAGGCAAGCTCCGCCGTTCGTTTGCCTTACTCTCCAACTACGCCTCCGCGGCCATGCCTGGCGAGTTCGAACTCTCGGACGTAATAGTGATGGTAACTGGCGGGCACATGGTTACCAGAGAGTCCGAGAGTTTTGGCCGGTTTCATTCGGGGTGCGAGCGTAAACCCGGGGTTTACGCTCGCACCCCGAATGCTCTCCGTCGAAACAGAGAGCGCCGGTGCTAGGCTGCGGAACACGGGAACGTCGCGTTTTTCGCGAGGGAATCGCAAGACGCCGAGAGGCAACCTCTCGGCGTCGTCTGGTAACTGGTGTGTCTCGCCAGCTCGTAGACAAATCAGAAAGCTCCCCGAGTAGGACTCGAACCTACAACAAACCGGTTAACAGCCGGTTGCTCTACCATTGAGCTATCGGGGAATGGTCAATGCCCGATGTGTGGCAGTCAATCATTTCATAGTAAAAAAATCGCCTTCGATCAAGATTGATCGTGAGCAAAACGTCCGAAAACGGACCAATTGTAGGCGTCACGCCCCGCGTGACGGATTCCCCACGCGGAGCGTGAGGTCTACGGAGCGGCGAGGCAGGCCCTCGCGCGTTTCCCAGGCAGAGCCTCGGAACGAAGAGTGCACTCTCAAAGAGGCGGCGGCACTACACGAGGTTCGTGATTTTTTCTCGGCAGCGCACGCGGCGTCGGCGAGCGCGGGTAGCCATACAATAGCGACCGGATCATTTGCACTCCGAATTCGAGGGATTCCATGCGTTTGGCAACAATTGAAACCTGGGCCGGCCCGCGGGCGGCATTGCAGGCGGGCGATTCCTTTATCGATATTCACGCCACCGAGCCGAACTTGCCGGGCAACGTGAGGCAGCTTCTAGAAGGTGGGGCGGATATGCTTGGCGCGGTTGCCAAGTTAGGGCAACGGTCCAACGCCGTCAAGGTCCCCCTCAGCCAGGCGAAGTTTCACGCACCGATCGTCGATCCGCGCAAGATCGTCTGCATCGGATTGAACTACAAGGACCACGCGGCCGAGAGCGGCTCGCCGATTCCGAAGGATCCCGTGCTGTTCAGCAAGTACGCGACGGCCCTGATCGGCCATGGCCAAACCATCGTGCTGCCGAAGGTGAGCAGCGAAGTCGATTACGAGGCCGAATTGGTCATCGTCGTGGGCAAGCGAGGCCGGCATCTGACGCTGCAAAACGCGCTCGACTATGTCGCCGGCTACTCTGTCGGCCATGACGTGTCAGCGCGCGATTGGCAGCTCAAGAAGGACGGCAAGCAGTGGATGGTCGGAAAGACCTTCGACACCTTCGCGCCCATGGGGCCCGTTCTCGTCACGAAGGACGAAGTGCCGAGCCCGCAAAATCTCAAGATTTCGCTCAAGCTCAATGGCCAGGTGATGCAGAACTCGACGACCAATCAAATGATCTTCGGCGTCGCAGAGTTGATGGTCTACCTGTCGACGGTGTTCACGGTAGAGCCGGGCGATGTGATCTATACGGGCACGCCGCCGGGCGTGGGACAAGCGCGGAAGCCGCCGGTGTTCTTGAAGGACGGGGACGTCGCCGAGGTCGAGATCGAAGGGCTCGGCGTATTGCGCAACCCGGTGGCGCAGGAGAAATAGTTCAGAGCCTGAAGCGTAGGCGAAGAAATGACAAGTCCTTCGCTGGCGCTTCCGGCTCTGATGGTGTCACGATGTTCTCCTACTGCAAGCGGCGGTTTCTGGAGATCGAAGACTGGCTACGCTATCATCCGCGCGCACGCAGCTGGCTGTGCCACTGGAAGTCGTGGCGAGGCGGATCGGTCGCGGATCTGTGTGCCGCCGCAAGGCTCGCGGATGACCCCGAAGTCGAACGCGAACTGCAGCAACAAATCGTCGGGGCGGTTGAGCAAATCGACATCAAGGCGGTGGATTGGACCGAGTTCGTGCCTGACTTCCGCGACGGTCAAATCCACAAAGCCGCTATCCTAAAACCTTACATTGCACCGCACGAACGCGGCGTGGTATTCATTTCCTTCGAGTCGCAGTGGGCGAAGCTGCTGGCGATGAGGGACGTGCGGGAGTTCGCCGATCGCTACACAGTGGTGATTTCGCCGAGTTCAAGCCCGCACAATTTCATCAATTACGTTTTTCCGCGTGCATGGCCGGCGCCGATTTTCACGCTCATTAGCAACGCGCATGATCTGAACGTGTTGCCGCACGTCTCGGATCGATTCGTGGTGGTACCGCTCTACGCATCGCATTGGGTGAATCCGGACCTGTATGAGCCGACGCCGCGAAGCGCGCGCCAATACGACCTGATCATGGTGGCGAGTTGGAGCAAGGTGAAGCGGCATCACGTACTCTTCTCGGCATTGCGGTCGATGCCAAAGGACCTGCGCGTGCTGCTCGTCGGCCAGGATCAGGATGACCGAACCGCCGACACGATTCGAGAGTTGGCGAGCTGGCATGGCGTGGAGGATCGGCTCACGATCTTGACCAATCAACCTTATCGCGAGATACCCAAGTTATTCGGCCAGGCGCGGGCGAGCGTGGTGTTTTCGAAACGCGAGGGCTCGTGCGTTGTCGTCGCCGAATCGCTGTTCGCCGACACGCCGGCGGCCCTGTTGAAAGATGCCGTCATCGGCTCGCGTGTGTTTCTGAACGAGCAGACCGGCCGACTTCTGGACGAAGGCGAGCTGGCCCGCGACCTGACGGCGTTGATTCGAGATGCCGACTCGTTCCAGGCCCGCGGCTGGGCGGAGGCGAACATCTCGTGTTATCAAAGCACGCAAGTCTTGAACGACATTCTCAGAAGCCATGCGGTGAGCCAGGGTTCGACGTGGACGGTCGACTTGGTTCCACAGCAATGGTCGCCCGATCCGATGCTGGCCCGGGCCGAGGATCGCCGACAGCTGGCAAACGAACGCCAGACGGTCCTTAAGCAATTCGGTCTGGAGATCGGACCACCGACCGCCACGACGCAGGCGTAAACGATAACTATCATGGAAGTATGATTGTCGTTGAAACGATCTGTTGGGTGTGCGGCTGGATCGTCTTTTATACGTGCATTTTCTACCCGATCCTTCTCGTAATCGGCAACAACCTTATTCGCAAGACGCGCCAAGTCGGGCCGGTACAGGCGACCGTGAGCATCATCGTCCCCGTCCACAACGAGGAAGCCAACCTTGCCCGCCGGCTCGACGAGTTGACGCGGTTGCTGCAATCGGCCGGCATCGTCGGCGAGATCATTGTCGTTTCGGATGGCTCGACCGATCGCAGCGTCGAGATCGCCCGCGGCTACGCCGATCGAGGAGTGCGCGTCATCGAATTGCCGGAAAGGCTAGGCAAGGCCGCCGCCCTCAATAGCGGAGTTGCGGAGGCGCGCTGCGAGCTGCTGGTTTTCGCCGATGCGCGGCAACGTTGGGCGGACGATGCGCTCGCAAGGCTCATCGAGAATTTTGCTGATCCCGGTGTCGGGGCCGTCAGCGGCGATCTTGTGCTGGAGGAAAGCGATGGCGTGCTCGCGGGAGTCGGGCTTTACTGGCAATTCGAGAAATGGCTGCGGATGCAGGAAAGTCAGCTCGGTTCGCAAGTCGGAGTGACCGGCGCCATCTGTGCCGTGCGCCGAGCGCTCTTTACCCCCATTCCGTCTGGCACATTGCTCGACGATGTCTTCTGGCCGATGCACGTCGTTTTGCAAGGCTACCGCGTGGTGCACGACGAGCGTGCCCAGGCCTTCGATCGCTTGCCCGAGGATCCGAGCGACGAGTTTCGCCGCAAGGTCCGCACGCTGGCGGGGAACTTTCAACTTCTGACGCTACTCCCCGTTTCGGCCCTTTTTCCCTGGGGCAACGGCGTGTGGTGGCAATGGGTCTCGCACAAGCTGATGCGGCTGGCGGTGCCGTGGGCGCTTATCGGCATGCTCGTCTCGAGCGCAATCATTGGTGAAATTGCTTATCAGATTTTTTTCGTACTACAGATGCTAGGCTATGGACTTGCTGCGCTCGGCTTGATTCCCGCCGTGGCAAACGTGGTGAAGCCGCTCGGGACGGCCGCCTCGTTTTTGGTGCTCAACGCTGCCGCCTGGCTGGCGTTCTGGGTGTGGATCACCGGGCAGGCGGGCCAGTCGTGGCAAAAGGCGCAGTATCAGGCGAATGACTGACCACCCGTCAGAGCCCGAAGCGTGAGCGAGGGTTTTTTCTGTATCCCTCGCTTACGCTTCGAGCTCCGATTCTCATCGGCGGTTTTCGCTCGTCAGATTCTTCTCCTTCTCCAGCGGCGTTACCCACAGGTACACCCGATGCTCGCGCGTGCTGTCGCCAGTCGTGGGACGTACGGTCACTTCGCGTTTCGGCCGCACGCCCTGCATATCGAAATCGTGCGACACGATACGGCAGCCTGGCTTGAGCTTGTCGAGTTGCGGGATCAACTTCACATTCAGCCGCGGCAAAAGATACAGCGTGATGACGTCGGCCTTGGAGATGTCGAGTTGGAAGATGTCGGCTTCCTTGATCGTCACGAGATGTTCGACCTTGTTCTTGGCGACGTTCTCGAGCGATTCGCGCACGCGGGCCGGGTTGATGTCGAAGCCCCAGCTGCGGACGCCGAAGCGTTTCGACGCCTGGACCGGGATGCGTCCGTCACCGCAGCCCAGGTCGTAAACGATCTCGCCGGGGCGAATGTCGGCAAGCTCGAACATCTTGTCGATCACCTCATACGGCGTCGGCACGAAAATTACGTCCGGCTCACGCGCCGGCTGCTTGTCTTGGGCATCGCTTGGTGCGAAGGTCAGCGAAACAGAAA
>VGZI01000315.1 GCA_016872605.1 Planctomycetota bacterium | reverse complement strand
TCAGACGTTTGCCATGCTGCTCGATGACCAGAATCGGCCGGCCGGCCTTGACGACGAGCCAGTTGCCGGGGCGGCGCTGCAACGAACGTGGCTCGGCTCCAGGTAGTACCAGTTCCAACGCGCCACCGTAGACATTGGCGGGATCGAGGCTGTGCACCAGAATCGCCGGGGCCTGCATGCTGCTCGGAGCGGCAATGTCGTGCAGCAGCTTTGCGGCCTCCGGCAGGGCAAATTGCGCGCCGCTTAGACCTTCGACAAAGTAGCCGCGACGCACGTCTCCTGCCAGTTCCATGCGACTGTAAATTTCATACAGGATGCGCCACGGCGCCGGCGCATTGGCCATGAGTGCCAGCTCGCGTGCCACGATGCCGTAGCGGTGCAAAAGCCGCTGCGCCTGGAAGAACGCAGCGGCTTCCGGCTCAGGTTGGCCCCAGGCGATGAGCGACCAGCGGCCTTCGGGCCAGGCGTTGTCGCGGCGGCGCCGTGCGTCGCGCAAGAAAGCTCGCACGTCGGTGCGCGAACGCATCGGCGGCGGTTCGTCTTCGCGCGGCGGTTCGCCGCGACGCAACACGTCCAACTGGTCGTTCGTCACCAGGCCACTGCGGCACAGCGACCAAAGTGACGCTCGCACAACCGCCGGTGCGCCCTTCGTTTGTTCGGCAATCTCGGCCGTGAACAACGCGCCACGCGTTCGCAGCAAGTCCATCACCGACATGGAAACCTGATCGAGGCTGGTGTTGGCATCGACCGGCGGCATGAGCATCCCGATAGTCTCTCGTTCGACAAATCCTACCGTGTCCGGCCTCCCCCTCACCCCTTTCCCCTCTCCCTCAGGTAAAGGGGAAAGGGGTGAGGGCCGGCAGTGCCAAAGCCATCGACCGGACGCCGTAAGATCGTCCAGATGTCTCGCAAGTTTCCCCTGGCATCGCAGCGGCACGATCGCATGCTCCCAGAGTTCGAGCGGAAGCGCCGGGCCTTGGAGTCGCCGCATCACGTCAGGCAAGCCGTGCGGGAGCGCGACCTGCGTGGCCGGGTGCACGTGCTGCCAGCGCAACAGAAAGTCGGCGAACTGCGCCGGCGGGCACGTCACGACTTCACGTCGAAGGACCGACAGGGTGCCTCGCTGCATCTGGTCGAGGTTCTCCGGCGCGGACCATTGCACGGGCTCGGCTTCCGCCACGACCACCCGAACCAAGCGCCCGCTGCGAGTCCATTCCTCGAGTTGCTGTTGCGCCCAGGTGCGATCGAACGGGTAGCGAGCCAACACATCGTCGAGTCCGACCAAAGCGTGCGTGTCAAGGAAGCGACGCAGAATCTGGGCGGCGGCCTCGTGAGCGTTCGGCAGGTCGGTTGCAAATGCCCGACGATAATGGTCGGCTTCCTCAGCGAGAATCCAGCGATCTTGCCCGTTCAGCTTGATACGCGTGACTGTCTTCTCGCGTTCAAGCTCGGCGAGAAAATCGCCCGCCGCTCCTTCGAGCTCCCCTCGCGCGACATCGCCGAGCCGCAGCAGCCATTCCGCGGTCTCCGCTTTTGTGCGCGGCGGATGGCCGACGCCACGCAATCGACGATCCACTTGCTGCACCGCGCGCCGATCGAGCGGCAGTTGGCCGTCGTGGCCGATCAGTTGATCGAGCAGCGCCTGATCGAGCGAGGCCGAAGCAGCGCCGCCCGAGGACTCGACATCGTCGTACTGGTACATAAACGCCATTGTGAACGCGAACAAAAGGCCCGCGCCGAAGGGGGACGGCATGTCGAGCCGCCGCGTCTCGATAGTGACGGTTCCGGACCCGACATCGTTGAGCAACTGCTGTAAGCGCGGCAAATCGAGATGATCGTGCAGGCACTCGCGAAACGTCTCCGCGATGATCGGAAAATCCGGATGCCGCCGCGCGACTTGCAACAGGTCGCGACCACGCAAACGTTGCAGCCACAACGGCGCTCGCTTTCCGGCCGCGCCGCGCGGCATCATGAGCGCTCGTGCCGCGTTCTGGCGGAACCGCAGGGCAAACAGGGCGCTGTCGGCGAGTTCATTGAGAATCATGTCCCGCACATTGGCCGCCGTCATCCCTTCGAAAAGATCGAGCACCGGCTCGTCGCTCTCGGTCAGGCGGATCAGGATGCCGTCGTCGTGATGCATGCACTGCGGCCGATAGCCGAGGCGCTGTTGCATTCGATGCTCGATCGCCAGACGCAGACTGAGATTGAGCGCTCGGCCGAAGGGGCTGAGCAGGATCACTTGCCAATCGCCCAGCGGATCTCGCGAAGCTTCGATTACCAGCGCATGATCGGTGGGCAGACACTTCGTGCGGTGAATTTGCCGTTGCACAAAATCGCGCAGGTTGCGTGCGGCGGCGGCATCAAGGAAGTAGTGATGCTCCAGCCAATCGAGGCAATCCAGCTTGTCAATGCGCTCGGCGAGTTCGCGCAAGAACGCGCCCTGGGCCAGACCGAGATCATAGCTACGCCCTGTCGCTTCGCCGCGCCAGAATGGGACCATAGCCGGCATCCCCTCGGCGGCATGCACCATGACCCGATCGACCTCGATGCGGTCGATGCGCCATGCGTTCGTGCCAAGCGTGAAGGCGTCGCCGATGCGGCGTTCGTAGACGAACTCTTCATCAACCTCGCCGATGCGGACGTTCTTGTTGGTGTAGACGGCGTACTGCCCGGTATCAGGAATCGTGCCGCCGTGCACCAGGGCCATTCGCTGACTCCCGGGCAATGCCCGCAGCACTTGATGGATGCGATCCCAGCTAATGCGCGGCTGCAGCGCGGTGAGTTGTTGCGCGGGCGCTAGGCGGCGCGGCGCACGGCCACTCTCCCCTTCTCCCCTACTCCCCTTCTCCCCCTCTCGCTCCGTTTCCGCGACGTCGTCCAACTCCACGAAGCGATACCGCCCCGACACCATTTCGAGCACCGCATCGAATGCGGCCGGCGTAAGTTCGTGATACGGGTACGCCTGGCGAATGAGCTGATAAAGGCCAGCGACGGGCCAATCGTCCACGGCCGTCATCGCAATCACCTGCTGTGCCAAAACATCGAGGCAATTCATCGGCACGCGCAAAGCCTCGACGCGTCCTGCCGCCATCTCGGCCGCCAGCACCGCTTGATTGAGCAAATCGGGAAGCGTCTTGGGAATCAATCGGCCCTTGCTCGACTGCCCGACGAGATGCCCGGCACGCCCAACGCGTTGCAGCCCGCGCGCAACATTGCCGGGCGATTCCACTTGGCAGACCAGATCGACGGCTCCCATGTCGATGCCCAACTCCAACGACGCCGTGGCCACCACCGCGCGTAACCGCCCCTCCTTCAACGCCTGCTCGGTCTGCTGGCGCACTTCCAGTGCGACGCTACCGTGATGGGCGCGAACTGGAGGAATGGGAGAATCGGAGAGGGGGAGAATGGCAGTGGGCGTGTCTGTCTCCCATTCTCCCCCTGTCCCCTTCTCCCCCTCTTGAACGTCAAGTGACTCCTTACTCTCTACTGCAACGGGGTCGTCAGCAAACACGTCATTCAGCTGCCCCGTGATTCGCTCGACGCTGCGGCGATTGTTGGCGAAGATGATCGTCGAGCGATGTTGGCGAATCTCGGATGCGAGCCGACGATAAATCGCGGGCCAAATCGTCTTCTCGGGCAGCGGACCGAATTGCTCCACGGGGCTCACGACGAGCAGATCGAGATTCTTGCGCGCGCCCGAATCAACGATCGTCACGGGTCGAGCGTGCCAGCTACCGTCGGCGCCGCGCAAGAACCCGCCGAGAAATCGCGCCACCTCGTCGAGGGGCCGTTGCGTCGCGGATAGGCCGATGCGAACGAACTCTTTGGCGTTAAGGTGTTGCAGCCGCTCCAGAAGCACGGAAAGAAACACGCCGCGTTTGTTCGGGCACAAGGCGTGGATTTCGTCGACGATGCAGTGCGTCACATTGCGCAGGACATCGCGGGCCTTCGATGTCAGAAGGAGGTGAAGCGATTCAGGCGTTGTGATGAGAATGTGCGGAGGCTTGCGCACCAAACGTTGCCGCTGGGCCGTCGGAGTATCGCCCGTGCGAACCGCGACCTCGATGTTCGGCAAGGTCGTCCCCATTATTTCGGCCATCTCGGCGACGCCGCGCAATGGGACCTGCAAGTTGCGATAGATGTCGTTGTTCAGCGCCTTAAGAGGAGAGACATAAAGAACGTGAACACAGCGTTGCGCTGACTCCGCTAGGGCGCGACGCCACAGGCCATCCAGGCACGCCAGAAACGCCGCCAGCGTTTTGCCTGATCCGGTGGGCGCCAAGAGGAGTGCGCTCCGCCCCGAGGCGATCACCGGCCAGCCTTGAGTCTGCACCGGCGTTGGCTGGCCCAGTCGGCCGCGAAACCAGGCGCGCACCGGCGGAAGGAATGCGTCCAAAGGGTCCCTGCTGGCGATGACTTCCATGGTGTCATCTTATGCCGGTTCCCTGGCGAGCATCGGGGGCCCTTAGCCGTGCTTTGCACAGTCCTTCGGCCGCAGGTAGCCCGGCAGTCCCTTGCAAACGCAATCGCCAAACCATACCTTATACGATTGATTCGACGGATTTCCCGCGGGAAGGAGACAACAATGGCTCGTGGCAAACGGACTCAGAATTATCGCGAATTGCGTACAGATTTCGATGAGGAAGAAGAGCGCACCGACGAGGAAGAAGGCGACGAAGACGAAGACGAAGACGAAGACGAAGGGGACGAGGAAGGCGAACCAGGGGAGGCCGAAGGCGAGGACGGCGAGGAAGGGCCAGACGAGGAAGAAGCTCCCAAAAAGAAAAAGAAAAAGGTC
>VGZI01000314.1 GCA_016872605.1 Planctomycetota bacterium | reverse complement strand
CAGCGGCCGAGGCAATAAGGTTCACATTTACGACGCCGGGTCGGGCGCCTATGTCCGCTCGCTCATCGCCCCAGGACTTAAGTACAACGGCAAGGACGTGAAAGCGGCCCACATGTCCATCGTCGAATCGATGGCCTGGTCCCCCGACGGGAAATACCTCGTTACCGGCTCGTTCCGCGAAATCGCCGTCTGGGATTTCGCGACCGGCGAGCAACGCCACAAAATCACCGGCTTCGCACATAACGTCGTCGCGATTGCCTTCTCTCCCGACGGCAAGCTCTTTGCCGTGGGCGGCGGCACGCCAACCGAGGACGGCGAGGTCAAGCTCTTCGAAGTCGGCGCCTGGACCCTCAAGCTCGAACTCAAAAACTGCCACTCCGACACCGTCACCGGCCTTGCCTTCAGTCCAGAACTGCAAATTCCGGAGCCCGGACAGAAGCAACCCGACCCCAAGGACAAGAACCCGCCCAAGATCAAGACGGTCCCCGCTCACATGATCGCCACCTGCTCGCCCGACAAGTTCGTCAAGGTCTGGAACCTGCCTGACGGCAAGTTCGTCAAGTCGTTCGAAGGCCACACGCACCATGTGCTCGACGTCGGTTGGGCGCCCGACGGCAAGCTTCTGGCCAGCGCCGGCGGCGACAACACGGTCAAGATTTGGAACTTCGACACCGGCGAGCAAGCACGCACCATTAACGCCCACACCAAGCAAGTTACTCGTCTCCTGTTTATCGGCAAGAAAGCCGAGTTCATCACGAGCGGAGGCGACAACATTGCCAAGCGTTTCAATGTCGTCAACGGCGGCAACATCGGCAATTACACCGGCGCTTCCGATTACCTCCAGGCCATCGGCGCCAGCCCCGACGGCGCCATCGTCGTCGCCGGCGGCCAGGAAGGCATCATCCGCGTCTACAACGGCGCCAACTCCCAACTCGTCCGCTCCCTGTTGCCCCCCGACGCCCAGCCGCCGATGAAAGAAGAGAAGAAGAAGTAGCCGCCAACCCCCTTGATGAGCGCAGCGAATCGTGGGGATAAACCAACCTGAACGCCTCGGCGTATAATAACCCGAGGCGTTTTCTTTTTCCTGGGCGACATCCGTGCGATTTCTTCATACCGCCGATTTGCATCTGGGTCTCTCCGTCACGCGATTTGGCGTCAAGAACGGTGAAATCCAAGAGGCTCGCTTCACATCGCTGCGCAAGCTGATCGAAGCCTCCAGCCAGCATCGCGTGGACTTCCTCCTCATCGCCGGCGACCTCTTTGACGACAATCGCGTCGACTTCAACACCAGCCGACGCGCCCTCGAACTCCTGGAATCGGCCGGCATGCCCGTGTTCGTCATCCCCGGCAATCACGATCCCTACACGATTGACAGCGTCTATCGTCGCCCGCCGTGGAGCCAGCGCGCCAACGGCCCGGTGTACGTGCTTTGCGAACCGACGCCAATCCCGATCCCCGGCGGCACGCTTTTTCCCTGTCCGCTCTTCACCAAGAATTCGTTCGACGATCCGACGCGCTGGATACCAGCTCGTGCTCCGGGCGACACCGGGATTCGCATCGGGCTTGCGCACGGCAGCTTCCGTGATCGCGACACGCTCCACCCCGACGATCATCTCATCGAACGCGACATCGTCGACGCCAAGGGGCTCGACTATCTCGCCCTCGGCCATTGGCATCGCGCCTACCGCAACACCGATCGCGCCGGCGTGGTGCGCATCGCCTACCCCGGCGTGCACGAGCCGATGGGCTTTCACGAAACGCCCGAGTTCGGCATCGGCTGGTCCGCCTACAGCAGCGGAAGCCAAGACCTTTTCACCGACGACGGCACGGGCAGGGCTCTGGTCGTGACGATCGATCACGCCGGCGCCGCGCCCGTCATCGAAGAGATTCCGACCGGTTGCTTCGCCTGGCGCGACGAGACTCGAACGCTGCATGGCCGGGACGACCTCGATCGGCTTATCAACGACCTCGATCATCGCGCCAACAAACGCAACCAACTCTTACGGCTACACCTCAAAGGAACGCTTCCGGCCGAGGAAATGCTCCGCCTCGAAACGCTCGACGCCCGCGGCCACGGCGGGATTCTATCGCATTATGTCTGGTTCCAGCTCGACACCACCGAGCTATATGCCGAGCCTACCGAGGAAGAGCTTCAGCGCTTGGCCGGCGATGGGGTTATTCGCGGCATCTACAATAGGCTCAAACGCGAAACCGATAGCGACGACGCGGCCATTCGCGAGCGCGCTCGCCAATCGCTCCTGCTCCTTTATCGTTACGCCAAGGAGGCCCGGCGATGAAGCTGCGCGCCATCCATGTCAGCAACTGGGCCTGCATCGAGTCGCTGAAGCTGAACGACTTGAGCGACGGCATTGTCGTGCTGCATGGTCCGAATGGCACCGGCAAGTCGAGCCTGGTGCAAGCCCTCCGCAGCACGCTCTTCGACCACTTTCACGACAGCCAAGAAAGCACGCTGCAAGCCGCAACTCCGTGGCGTAGCAAGCTGACGCCAAGCGTCATGGTGGAGTTCGAGCACGCAGGCCAGCATTACCGAATCACCAAGACCTACGCACGGACCCAGGAGGGCCAATCGGTTCTTGAACGGCACGACGGCGGCGCCTGGACGACGCTGATTCGCGGCAAGGAAGCATCGAAACGCGTGCGCGAGATCGTCGACGCCGCGTCCTCAAGCGCCGGCGTGTTTCAAATGCTTTGGCTTGACCAGAAAAGTTTCCATCTGCCCAAACCCGCCGACCTCGACGCCACTTTGCAGAACTCGCTTCGAGCGATTCTGGGCGCCCTCATCACCGCCGCCGACATCGAGTTCAAGGATAGGCTGGACCGCGAGAACGAACGCTGGTTCACCGTCAAGAAGATGACGGACAAGAGAGACTCCCCGGTGACGAGGCTTGCCGCGGACCTGGAACAAGCTCAGCAGCATGCCGCCGAAATCGAACGCCAATGGGACGACGCCGCCTCGGCGCTGGCTCGGCACGAGGAGGCGCAAACGCGCCTACCGGACTTGCAGCGCGACTTCGCTGAAGCCCAGGCAGACCTGCATCGCCTTCAAGCCGAGTGCCAGAGCGTTCGCGAACGGCAGGCACGCTACGATTCGGCGGCGCAAATCGTTGAGCAATGCAAGACCCTGGAGGCCAAGGCCGCTCGACGCCTGGCTGATTTCGACGAAACGGCCCGTCGGCTTGGCGAATCGGAGACGGCGCTCGCTCAGACGCGCGAGCAGTTGCGCGACGCCGAGGTTCAGCGCGATCACGCCGCGACGACCCACGCCGAAGCACGCGCCCAGTGGGCCGCGATGGAGCGCGCGCTGGAATCGCATCAGCAAGATCGGCCCCTTTTGACCGATCGCCAACGCCTTCTCACATTGCACCAGGAATCGCAAGCAATTCAGCAGCTGATCGAACGGGTCGTCGAACTTGACCGCACCCGCCAAGACCTGGAGCAGAAACTCGTCGGGCCGGCGCCGCTCAACGAGAAGCAGATCAGCGAACTACGTCGCAACCGGGAGCAAGCGGCCCAGAAGCGGGCCAAGCTCGAAGCCGACGAAATTCATGTCGTCGTGACACTCAAGCAACCTCTCGATTTGCGTGTCGCAACCGACGGGCAACCGGTCGACACCGTCGCGTCCGTCGAGGTCCATCGCTGGCTGGTGCGCCAGCGCGCGGAGCTCCAGATCGGCGACTCCGCTGTCGTCCACATTCGCCGCGGCGAGGAAGATCGCGACCTGGAGGCGCTGGCGCGGGCGGTCGAGGATCTGGATCGCGTCTACCGTGATGCCGTCGTCGGCGCCGGACTCGATACAGCCGATCCCGGGGCGCTCGACCAGCTTACGGCCCGCCGCGTTCAGCATGAGCGGCTTGCATTGGATTTGGAAAGCGCCCGCGCCGATCTCGCCAAGGCTGCGCCGACCGGCATCCCCGCGCTGCGGACTCACCTTCAGCAGAAAGAGAACGAGCGACAACTCATCCTGGCGCGCCGGCCGAACCTCGGCGCCTGGGTTCCGACCCAGCTCGAAGTCGACCGGCTGAGCGCCGAATTCGATCAGCGAGAGGAATCGCTCAAAGACAATGCGCGCAAAGCGAAGCAAGCTCACGATCTGACCCAGAGCACGATGGACGCCAGCGCTGACCGCGTGCAGAAGCTGCGCGAAGCGTCGGCCACGCAGGAAGCTAACGTGAAGTCACTGCGCGACGCCCTCGCACAAGCGGATCGTGCAACGCTGGTCTACGACTTGGAGACCGCCCAAAAGCAGCGAACCGAAGCCGAACAGAACGTCGCGGCCAGCACGCTCACCGACAGTGAGAAAGCAATCGAAGGCCAGCTTCGAAGCGCGCAGGCCGACCATGCCCAGCGGTCGCAGCGACTTCGCGACAACGAAGATTTGCGCCTGCGCCTGCAAACACAACTTGCGGGAACGGAAGGCCTGTATCAGAAGCGCATCCAGGCAAAACAAGCGGTCGAGGAGCTTGGCAGCGCGCTGCTGCGCGAGCAGCACTATGCCGGCGCCCACAAGCATCTGAAGGAGCTCTTCGATGAAGTCCGCCATGAGTTGACGTGTAAGACGTTTGGGCCCATCAACGATCGCGTGATGCAATGGTCGCGGCAACTCGGTCTGACCGACTACACTCGGCTCGAGTTCGGCGAATTGCTGCCGGAAGGCCTGATTTCAGCGCATGGCGTCGACGCGCACGACTTGCACTGCGAATCGCATGGCACCGTGGAGCAATTGAGCCTGCTGATTCGCTTGGCGATAGGCGGATTGCTGGCGCGCACGGAGCCGACTGTCGCGATTCTCGATGATCCGCTGGCCCACTCCGATCCAGGCAAGCACCGCAAGATGCTCGACATCCTGACGCGAGCGGTCGCCGGCGATAGCACG
>VGZI01000313.1 GCA_016872605.1 Planctomycetota bacterium | reverse complement strand
GGTGTGGTGCACGACTTGCATCGAACCGTAACGACTTCGGGATTCATGGATTAACGACCCATTGGTGAGTAGTGAGTGGTGAGTGGTGAGTGGTGAGTGGTGAGTGGTGAGTGTAGCATCTGTATCACTCACCACTCACCACTCACCACTCTCATGCTACCGGTTTCTTCGTTCACGGTCACGGATTATTGACGATGCCCGAGTGTTTTCCAGGAGCCGTGAGCCGAGCTTGCGGGCGCGCGGCAGGAATCGGTAGCTGGCGATTCGCGGCCAAGGGAGTGTAGGCAACCAACTCCTTGGTTCCTGCGATTACCAAGACACCTTCGCCGAATGCCCAGTTGCCGATCGGCAGCGCGTGTAACATTGAGGGATCAAAAAGCAACGGCTCGGGCATAACGCTGGAGTCCGCTTGGGTTTTCTGCTGGCTGCCCGTTCGAAGCGACAACGCCCTATAGGGGAGCAAACCGTCTTGCGTAGGCCAAAATAACCAGCCGCCGGCGATCAGGCCACGTCCGGCACTCGCAAGTCGGCCGCCGCTGGGCTGCATCCATCTGATATCGCCGGTCGTGGTGCGAATCGAGGTGATCCCATTTCGCGTCGCCGCCATCAGCTGCCCCTGCACAATGCCGAGCAGATGGACAACCTCGATTTCTTCCAGTTCCCATAGGACATTTCCGCTCGCGGCGTCGACGCAGAAAACGCGATCCGAGTCGAGTGGGGCCGCAAAGAACCGGCCATCCGCATAGACGGCCGGCGCAAGGTCGCGAGGTGAAGGCTCATGATCCAGAGTCGGTCCTCGACTTGGGTAACGCACACCCCACGTCGCCTCGCCGGTCCAGGCGTCTACGGCAACGACGGCCCCAGCGTGCGAGCAATACACAATCTGCCCTGCGCCCCAGGTCAGCAAGTGCTGACGAAAGCGAGCCTTGGCGCCGTTCTCAAATTCCGGGCACTCGCATACGTCGCGAGTCCAGAGCAGTCGGCCGGTCCGGTCATAACAAACGATCGACGTCGCCACGCTTTGACCGATGATCTTGCTCAGGGCAGCGTAGACGCGACCGTCTTTCACCAGCGGCGCCCCTTCAAAGTACGCCAAGGCGCGATCGTCCGATTTGGCGCGAATGTGCCAAAGCAGCCGTTTTCTGTTCGTGGTAGGTTGCGAGATGTCAAGGCACATCAGATAACTAGCCGCTTCTCGTTTCGGCGCCATCCCCAATTGACCGAGCCGAACGAAGGCCCGATCGCCGTCGACCGTGAGCGTGAACCGAGGCAGGTCGGCTTTTGAATCGACCTCGGCAGGCAGATCGGCCAGACCGACCAACTCGGGCTCGAAGCGAAATAGTTCCTTTCCGGAAATAGCATCGAAACTTGACACGGATCGATGGTCGGCGATGAGCACTTGTCCGTACGCGATTACCGGGTGGTAGGCAAGCCGACGACCGAGCGGCTGCGTCGGCGTGCCATTCGGGCCGACCGCCGTCGGCAGGGGCACGCGCCATGCCGGTCCGTCCTCCCAGAGCCGCCACGACACAGCTTGCGACAAACATCGGCTCCGCGTGACGTCGCCGCCGAACGTTGTCCACGCTGCGTTGTTGTTGGTCCGGCGGTCCTTGGCGAACTCGGCAAGGAATCGTTCGAGTATCGTTGCGAATCCGCTGTTTTGGCCGGCGAGCGAACCGATCGTACGCGGAAATTGATGGCGAAACCGCACGAGCTCCATTTGCGCATCATTGAGCCGGCCGTCGAACACCATCGCCAGGATTTGCTTGGCGCGAGTTCGCGCGGCGCTGGCGCCACTAACATCGGCGTTTGTATCGACCGGGGTCCGCATGCTCCACCAAGCGATGGCCTCGGAAAAATCTCCTTGCTCAAACGCCAAGTCACCCAACATCTCCACGGCCCGCTCGGCAGGACTACTACACGACATCTCACGAACGAGCCGCCGAAGCGGCGCCGCAGAGCGTAATTGTCGGCCTTGCTCGAACAGTGCGCTCGCCTCCCCATCGACCAGTCGTCGATATCCCTCAAGCGTGGCACGAGGCATTTGCAACAAGCGCTGTTGACAGAGACGCCGAACTTGACTACTCGACGAGCCCACATGCGACGGTCGGCCCGGTAGCGTCACTAGCGCATCGCCCGATTCCTGCATGAGCCGAATGTACTTCTCCGCCAGATAGTCCAGCGATTCGCGAAGTCGAGGATTGGCATTGAGCATCGTCCCGGCAACAATCGGCGACGCGTTGACATGCCCGACCAGAGCGCCGACGTGCTCATGACCCACAGCCTTCGCCAGTTCGCGATCCAGCGCTGCCAAATGGGCGCCAACCTGCGAATCGAAGCTTGGCAACACGGACATGCGAGCCGCCGCTGGCTCTTGCGCTCGCAAACCGGAGTGCAGTAGCAGCAGTGTCATTGCAAGGCAAGCGATCTGGATTTGGTTGTTCATCGTTCTCGATGACCTGCTTCGTCCTATACCAGACGTTGAGTGCCTTCCTTCCTTGGAACTCGGCATCCGGTGATGTCAGACGACTGTCTCATCATACGCGCGCCGGACGGCATTTGTCCAACGGTTGCTACTCTTCTTTCCCCGACGCCGACTGTAGGTAGCGGCCAATCATGAAGACGAAGATGCCCACGCAGGCCCACATCAGCATTCGGCCGAGCGTCATCGATTCCGCCGCCTCGCCGGCCATCGCTATGGGCAGGATAATCAAGCCCGCGAGTTGCAGGAATCGTCCCACATTATAGAGCATGCACTCCTCGGTTTTCTCGAAAACGGGAACGGCGACATCGTTCAACGTGCGACGGCATTTGCTTGCGCAGCGTGCTCTGATGCACATATTTCAGATTACAAAACGTGGCGCGGACGGCACGGAAGTTGCCATCTGTCGGGCCTTGATTGGGCGACGCTCGCAACCTTGACGGTGCACATGCGGGACGTACAAAGATTCAATCAAAGGCGTTTACTAACCTCGCTATTCTTCGCAGGATGACGTATGGCGTTTTCGTTTCGTGCGGTTCTCCTCGGCCTTGCCGCCCTCTCCTGCGGCCTGTCCGGCTGCGGCCTCGATCAACACCCTGCTTATTCCTCGAACGTGAAATACGGCGTCCGCAAGGATCCGATTCTCAAAGCCAGTGCCAGTCTCCGCAAATACGCTCCGGAACGGGATGACCCCGATCGCCCCGGCGTATTCCCGGTCATGAAGTTTGCCGACATCTTCAAGGGCGATCATCCGTACCGCAAAGCGACGGAATCGCTCTGGACAAACGGCGTCAACCGCGTCGCCAAACGAACAGGCCGCGACGCCAAAGCATTCGATCTGGGCAATCTTCACCTTTCGGCCGATGATGTGTCGGACTTCGCGGTCGCGCTCGACGGCGTGCTTCGCGATCCCACGCAGATTTCAGATTCGGATCGGTCGACCCTGGAAAGCGAGCTCGAGAGCCGATTCGGCACGCCGGCAAGTCCAAAAGTCAACATTGCCAACCTGAGTTCAAACGCTGCCGAGCAGACCGCACTCAACGACGCGGCGCAGAAGCTGAAACTCGACGACAAAACACTGGCGATGGGAAGCACACGCTATCGCGTGCACTGCTTGCATTGTCACGGCGTTCCCGGCGATGGTCGCGGCCCGACGTCGCGCTGGGTCAATCCCCACCCCCGTGACTTCCGAGCTGGGCTGTTCAAGTTTCACTCGATCGATCAGACCAAGGGCCCGTCGGACCGCCCGCCGTCACGCGACGATTTGATGCGTACGCTGCGTGAAGGCCTCGAAGGCACAGCGATGCCCTCGTTCAACCTGCTCACGGACGAGGAACTCGAATCGCTTGTAAGCTATGTCATGCACCTTGCCATCCGCGGTCAAGCCGAGCGCGACGCGATCAATGAAGAGTTCAAATGGGTCGCCGAGGGGGACTCGGCACGGCTGGAACGCGACAAAACGAAGAACATCAAAACGAACGTCGAACAGTCGGTGGCGTTCTATGTGAAGAGATGGGCGGAATCCAACGAACCGGGCGCCGCCATCGTCGTTCGCCCTTTCCCGTTCGATCCGAACGATGTGGAGAAATTCAAGGCCTCCGTCAAGCGTGGGCAGGAAATCTTCAATACAAACCCGTCGCCGGAGACGACTAAGCATTTCGTCGCACTGGTCTTGCCGCGAAGGATAGAACAGGAATTTCAAAAGGAAGTCCAAAAAGTGAAAGAGCGGAGTAAGATCGGCGTAACCGAAGAGGCACTGAAAAAAGCGTATGCAGAGGCCGAATACGACATCGGCTTACAGGTCCGCGATGAGATGGTCAAGGAAATCGAGAAAACGAAAGGTGTCAAGCTTTCGGGGAACCAAATCGACAATATCCACGCCGACGCCGTAAAGTCTGACAAATTCAAAGCTCGTTTTGAAGCGGCCAAGCCGAAAATCAAGGCTGCGCTCGAAAAGAGCCCGGAACTGCCGAAGGACCTAAGAGAGCAAATCCGAAAGAAACTCGAACCTGATTTCGCCGAGAAGGCCGCCAACGCACTCAAGGCAGGGAACTGCATACAGTGTCACTTGGATTACGGGCGTCAGGCGCGATTCCGCTTCGATGACTGGGGAACGCTGACCCGGCCCAACAATCTGTCCCTCGGCGTATTCCGTGGAGGCCGGCGGCCCGTCGACCTCTACTATCGCATCCATTCCGGCATTCATGGAAATATGCCGCCGAACGCGTTTGTCGGCAACGAAGAGTACCTCTGGGACCTCGTCAATTTCCTCACCGTACTCCCCTATCCTGCTATGCGTGAGAAACTTGGACTAAGGATCGATTGATCGATTCGTGGACTTGAAAGCACCCAAGGGCCCGCAAGCCCTGGGCCTTTTGCATTCGGAGATTTCCATCGTGGGCAACAAAGCCTGGAGCATTCTGTTCGGCGTCAGCATGATCGTCTGCGCCGTCGGGTTCGCCATTTCGCCGTTAATGGGATGGTGGAT
>VGZI01000312.1 GCA_016872605.1 Planctomycetota bacterium | reverse complement strand
TCGGCCGTCACGGCCTTGAACGGCGCGGTGTAGCTCCCGGGGCCAAGGTACGTCCCGCCCAGCACTTTGCTGAACACCTCGTTGTCTTTTGGCTGAAATGCATGGCTTGCCGTCCGCAACGCCACGCCCCCCTTGCCTTTCTGCCAGTGCTTGCGAAGAAGCACCATCTGCTCTTCCGGCAAGTCCATGCGGCGAACGAAGAGAAGCATGACATCGGCCGATTGAAGCGCGTCAAGGTTCGGCAGCTTTTTACTGTCGTTGCCGAGCGAAGTCGTCACGCTCATGCCCTGGCGCTCGAGGTGCTTCTTGAACTCCCCGAGCGACTCGACCGGCTTGTACTCTCCCGCGCCGATCAAGTGCACCTTGAGCGGCGCCGGGACCTTTCCCCGGTCATTCACCTGGCAAGGCGCGGCTATGCATGAGAAGAAGAGCGCCGCATGCGAAATTCCCATAAGCGTCACCGTTCTCAGCGAGTTCGAATACAGGAAGTATTCGATATATTTAGCCACAGCTCTATTGCATGGTTTCCTGGGGAGATATCATCATGCGTTCTATGCTCGTTCTGGTCGTTGTGGGGATGGTCGGCCTTGTTCCATCGACCGCGCTGGCCCTGGAGCAAAAGGGCAAAAGGGAGGTCATCGGCACGATCGAACGGCTCGATCCGCGGTTCGACAAGCTGATCCCCAAGGATTCCCAACTCGAGAAAATTGCCGACGGATACATCTGGACCGAAGGGGCGGTTTGGTACAAGCCGGGCAAACACCTGCTGTTCTCCGATATCCCCAACAACATCGTCATCAAGTGGGAACCAGGAAAAGGCGCTTCACCGTTCCTCAAGCCCTCCGGCTACACAGGTGAGAAACCACGCGGCGGTAAGCCCGGGGATGAACCGGGCTCCAATGGTCTCGCCGTCGACTCGCAGGGCCGGCTTCACCTCTGCGAGCACGGCGATCGCCGCGTCACGCGCATCGAAAAGGACGGCAAGAAGACCGTCCTCGCCGACAACTACATGGGCAAGAAACTCAACAGCCCCAACGACCTCGCCCTCCATCCCAATGGCGACATCTACTTCACCGACCCGCCCTACGGCCTGGCGAAGGGCGACAAACGCGAACTCGACTTCCTCGGCGTCTATCGCATCAGCGGCAAGGACGGCTCGATCTCGCTCGTCTCCAAAACGCTCAGTCCCAACGGCATCGCGCTTTCGCCCGACAACAAAAAGCTCTACGTCACCAACGGCGGCTCGTGGTGGGTCTTCCCCGTCAACGACGACGGCGCCACCGGCGAAGGCAAACTCTTCGTCAGTCCCAAGCAGTGGAAGGCCAAACCAGCCAAGGGCGGCGGCGTCGACGGCATGAAATGCGATGCCGACGGCAACATCTTTGCCACCGGCCCCGGCGGCGTCTGCGTCATCGCCCCCGACGGCACCTTGTTAGGACGACTCCTCACCGCCGACCGCACCGCCAACCTCTGCTTCGGCGGCGAGGATGGCCGCACCCTGTTCGTCTGCGTCAACCACCGCATCGGCATGATTCGCACCACGACCAAGGGCATCGGGTGGTGATTTTCGACCTCAAGGGATGAACTGAGCGATCATCAAGCGCGCTCGTGTGGGCGAGATTGCGGAAATGACTCTTTCAGCTAGGAAGGAGGCAACACGGCCTGGCACAAGTTCGTTTGCAATGCCAGCAGATGCGAGACCGTGTCTGGGAACAGGCCTGGCTGGCTGGCACTGGCTTGGTCGACGACGCTCGTCAGGCCCGCTTGTCGCAGGTTGCCCGACAGGCGCTGGAAGAAGCCCGAGCCGAAAACGTTTCGTCGGATCTCGTCGATGCGTAGCAGTTCGATGGCCCGAGATAGGCACGCGGCATGGCCGAGGATCCCCAGTTGGACACCCAAGCGATAGCCGGCCATCAGCTGCGTGTCGCCACGCACGGCTTCGGGCAAACGCGCAGCAGAGCTATGCAGCACTCGCTCATGCAGGAGCAGATTGCATAGGTCGAGGTGGCGGATCCCTGTAGCGAGCCGGGCCAATTCGTTGACAGCGCCCGCCGAGGGTCGGCCCGATTCGCTATCGCAGCCCAACTCGCCCAGCTCGAGTGAAGGAAGGAAGGCGATATCGGGTATAGGACGCAGCCGAGCAAACGGACGTTTCGGCATGAAAAACCGACCTCGACGACTTACTTCCTTTTCATCGACCGAATCCAGGATGCCACGGATGACAATAGACGGGACCACGTAAACCTGCGCCCAGCGCGTGGCGTGCACCATCAGCGTAGAACCCTGCTGTCCTGTCACGCCATCCAAGAAGGAAACGTGTGCCGCGCATGCCTCAGACGATGGGAAGCACAGCGCCAGGTCCAGACCATCACCACCGGATGCTTCCGGGCCGGCGGGCCATTGCAGTCGAATCTCTCCCACTTGCCCCGGCCCCACATCCGACGCCTGAGTGATTCTTTCGTGTAGGATGTCGGGCGAGGCCGGCGTCCGGTCCAGGCCGCAGAAGCTATCGACCGCGCCGTCGCGGACCCACACCAACTGCTGGCGCTCGTCGCCAAACGGAAGCTCGAAAACAAGGCGCCCGCCAGAGTCCGGCTGCGAGGAGAACATTACCGTCACAGGCCGCAGCAAATTCCCGTTGGTGTCGAGGACGAGCGCCGAGAATCGTTCCCCGGCCGAAAGGCGGCGCTGGACACAAGGAGGCAGGCCAACCAACGTGGGGTCAACAATGATGCCCTCGTCGTCCCATGAATAGGCCTCGCGGAATCGCTCTCCGCCGCCGCCAACTTCTACCTTTAACTGATCATCCGTAGCGTAGGCCGTGAGGGAAACGCCCTCGCCGCTATTTTCCCAGCCGATAAGGGAGTGGTACCAGGCCAGTCGGCCCCGGCGGTCGTAGGCAGCCTTAACTCGGATCCGCGACCAACCACTTTGGCCGGCACGGTGTACGACACCGAATTGCTGCGCCTGTACGAACGAGGCAATTTCGCCTCCACCCTCGACCGGCTGTTCCAAGAGTTGCAAGTGTCCGGTCGTCTGGTCCCCCGCCCCAAACGCGAATATTTGCTCCATGGCTGGACCGAGCCTCGCCGTGCTCCGGGCGTAGCCGCCGAATAGCCAGCCGATGGATGATAAGAGGTCCCAGCCAGAGCGTAGGTTTTGGACTTCGCTGTCATCGAGCGTTTCGAGGGGCCGCAGGGGTTCAGCGCCGACGTCCTCGAGGGCCAAGGTGACGCCGGAGCGGAACTCGAACTGACCCAGGCAAGGCGGCGGCTCTAGACGGGCTGGCCACGCTGGAAATCGGTCCCGTCCGACGCAACGATACACCCACCGGAGCACGGCCAAAGTGCGCGTGAAAGACTCCACCTCAACAAAACCAAAGGCAGCGACGCCGCATGCGTGCCAGCTCTCTGCCCTGGTCGTATTCGAACGACGAAATACCGGCTTGACCCGTGGCGCGGCCCAGGTGGCCTTCGAGGTCAATGGTTCCGGGGCCCGACGACGACGACCGCTCGGCGAACGAATCCAGCAAGGCCTGGTGGTGCTGCGCCTGGGCGAAGTCGGGCACCACAGGCCGGTAACCGCGAATGCGAAGCAGCCTGCTGCCGTCGCCTCCCGACCAGCAGCATGCCGCCCTCAACATGAAAGCGGGCCGGCACGTCGTGCCACTGGAACGCGGTTGGCTGGTGTTGCTGATGCTGCTTGAGGAAGTAGATGAGGCTTTCTCGTTCCACTTCGATTGAAAGCGGCCCAGTGCGTTCATCGCCAGAGCGGGGTGGCACGTGGTAACGTCGGGCCGTGGGACGTCGCCGTTGACACCGTCCACGAGGTGGCATTCGCAGTCGCCCACACCTGTCAAAAGACTCATCCACGGAGCGGGCCGAATGACGTGGCAGGCAGCCCACATGTCGGCCAATGGAGCTGTGTACCTGCAGACCTGGGCCGAGCCTCCCTGCTCCAGACTTAATTGGAACGTCACCGTACCCGGGCTACCCGTGAACTCCGCGGAAAGGCAGCGCATGCCGGAGTCCTTGTGCGGCGCCCCAAGGAGAAAGCCGCCGACAAGCGGAGGGCCCGCAAGCGACTGTGCGAACACCTCCTCGGGCGACAGCGAACGGGCCCTTGAAAGCTCCGCTGCCGGCCTTGGCGAGGTACCCGGTCGCGGCGGAAAAGGCAGCGTCGGGCCATCGTCCTTCGGCACGGCGGCGTCGCCCGCACCGGCGGAAGCCACCGCTTGCCCAGCGGAAGATGGTGGTGCGGCCAACACAGGAGTGGGCGTACCGCTGCCGGTGGGGAATGGAACCCCTGCAAGACTCGGATCGAGCGAGATCGCGACCTTGTGCATCAAACTCTTGTAGCGCTCAATCCATTTTTGGTTCCTGGTCCCCAGGCGGGCCTGACACAGAGCAGTCAGGAAGATCGCCATCAATTCGCGCGCCACCACGTCCTGTTCGCCGCCGCAGTAATCACCAAAGCCCTGCCGTTCCGTCTGGTGCTTGCAGTAGTAGCCCTGAAGGTAGGCCTTGATCAACTGGCCCACGGTCGGGATTTCATTCGGCTCAAGGCCCTCCTCGTCATCGAGGACTCGTTTCACGACGTCACTGACGTATTGTGAATCCGCGAGCGGAGGGACGAGGTGACACAACTGCTCCTTCTCATGCGTGAACCTGGCTTGGGCTCCAAGAAGATTTACATGCTCCTTAAACAGGATGTGATTAGCTTCCCAGTTTTCGTAATCGTCTTCTATCAGGTTCAATTTCTTGGCTTTGGCGTTCGTTTCCTGGAGTTCTTGAAGCGCCCAGAACGGTCCGACAAGCTGCCCGCTTTCGGTGACATATACATCGGGGTGGCCGATGAATTTCTTGCTGTATCCGACGGACGATCGGAATACGACGCCGCTGTCGCGGAGAATGCCGAGGAAGGTCGCCGGGCCAGAGGGCGGGCCTCCTGTCCTTTCCGGTTCTGCGGGTCTGGGATCGCCTTCCTTCGTCTTTGGCTCTTGGCTTGCCGGGCGCCACGTCTCGGGGGGCGGCTGTCGCAGGTCGTCCAGGCTGGGTTCGGGAGGGCCG
>VGZI01000311.1 GCA_016872605.1 Planctomycetota bacterium | reverse complement strand
ATCGACATCCTTGCCGGAAGACTGGGGCGGCTTGCCAGCTTGACGCAAACGTCCCGTTTTGTCCAGGCCAATTGCAGCTGCAAAGCGATTTGTGAAATGGTCATCTAGCATCATTACTGCCGGTGGGGCAGTGCCAACACCGCCAACGGCGTTGCATCACATCCTGGCTCGTGATGGTCCACCCCTTTCAAGGGAGCCAGCTTTGTGGTAACGCTTCCCAGGGCTGCGCCGCGCTTGCCCTGGGTTTTGAGCTTCAACGCCGTTGGCGTAGTCGCGGCGGGCGCCACGTTGCCGGTAATGATGCTAAAGTCTGAAGAATGTCGCGAAAAAGGTGGCCTGGACACGAGTGTAAACGTGGCACTGCTTTGTGCGTTGATCATCAGAACATCGCCAAAACCGGCATAGGAGCGTGTAAAAAGCCCGCGGCAACGTGTTGTTGTCGCGGGCCTTTCGATGTCGGGGCGAGAGGATTCGAACCTCCGACCTCCTGAACCCCATTCAGGCGCGCTAAGCCAAACTGCGCCACGCCCCGATCTGCTGGAATTATAAGCCGCGCCTTCACCTTTTACAAGATCGGGCGAGCGGCCTGTTCTACTTGATGCCCAGCTTCATCGCAAGGTTCGCGTCGATTTTCTTGATGGCGTCGGCAAGGGCGGCGCGATCCGAGGGGACGTCTTCCTCGCGATAGAGCGCGACCAGCGTCGGCAAGAGACTGGCGGCGGCGGGACCCATGTCACCCAGGACGTGGATCGTGGACGTATAGTATTTCTCGGTGGCGAGAAGGCTCTCCAACACCTTCATGGTTTCCTTCGTGTCGCCGCTGATCTGCCACACGGCGTAGGCAGTCCGGAGTTGCGTGTCGCCGTCTTCGTCCTTCATGAACGTCTTGATCGCGGGCAACGCCTTGTTGGCCGACGGGCCGATTTCGCCGAGCGTGGTGATGGCGCGAACGCGGAGATCCTTGTCGCCAAGCAATTTCGCCAGCGGATCGACCGCTTCCTTGGCGACGGCCTTCATCGTGGCAATCGCCTGGCAGGCAGCGTCGCGGTCAGGAACGGACTTCTCCTCGAGTGCCTTGATCAACACGCCGACATGCGTCGGTGTCGCGGTGATACGCCACGCCGCCAGGGCCGCTTCGATGCGAACGCCCGTGACCATGTCCTTCACCGCGTTATCGAGTTGAGGCAATGCCGCCTTGGCAGCAGGGCCGATTCTGCCGAGAGCACGAGCGGAGAGAGCGCGAAAGGCGGCATCGTCATGCGTGAGCGCTTTGGCCAATTCAGCGGCAGCAGACTTGGCCGTCGGCCCCATGCCCGCGAGGGCGGACGCCGCCAGGCGCCGGCGCTCGGGAATCTTGCTTGCAAGTGCATCCGTGATCGTGGGGACGGCGCCTTCGCCCAAGTTCGCAAGGGATGCGCCGACGTAGGGCTCCATCAGCACAAACTCCGGATCCTTCGCCACGTTCAGCAAATCGCGAGCCGTATCTTTGGCGACCGGTCCGAGATCGCCCAGAGCGATAACGACGGCAACCTTCACGTCGAGCACCTTGTCCTGAAGCGCCTCGACCAGGGCTGGGAGAGCAAGCTTGGCCTTCGCACCGAACAAGGCGAGCACCGGCGGAACCGCGGCTCTCACCTCGGCGTTGCCTTTGTCGAGCGCCTTGAGCAGCACCGGCATCAAGGTCGTCGTCGGAGTCTGGTCGATCTTCCACAAGGCCTCCGCCGCCTTGACGCGCACCAGGGCATGCTTATCCTCCAAGGCCTCGCGCAGCGCCGGCAGCGCGAACTTTGCTTGAGGCCCTAGCTCCGCCAGCGTATGAGCCGCTTTCCAGCGCACCCGAAAATCGGGGTGCTTGAGCGCCTTGAGTCCATCGACCGGTTGCGCGCCCCCTTTTTTCTTCGGTTCGTCCGCGCCTTGCTCTGCGAAAAGGGGAATCGATGTCGCGAGCAACAGGAAGATACTCATTCGGATCGGCTGCATGACCGTGAATCCTCGGCGAAGCCCGACGCGCACACGGCGAGTGGCGAAACGGAACGCCATTCGTCATTACCATATTATCGATTACAATATGACGAACGGACTGCCCCAGCACGAACGGACTTGCATTTGCTCGCCGACGGACGCGCTTGATGCACGCAACGCCTTTGGAAATCTTGTACGAGGACAACCATTGCCTGGCGATCGCCAAGCCCGCCGGCGTGACGTGCGCTCATTTCCAGGGCGATGAAGTAACGCTCGATCGATCCGTCAAAGAATATCTCAAGGACAAGTACAAAAAGCCTGGAAAGGTGTTCCTGGGTGTCGTGCATCGCCTCGACAAACCGGTGTCGGGCGTTCTCTTGTTCGCGCGGACCAGCAAGGCGGCCGCCCGGCTGTGCGAGCAGTTTCGCGAAGGCACGATCGAAAAGGTGTACTGGGCCATCGTCGAAGGCGCGATTCCGCGCGACGCCGGCACGTTGGAAGATTGGCTGCGAAAAAACCGCGAAACCCATCGTGTTGACGTCGTCGAGCCGAAGGCGCCGGGAGCTCGCCAGTCGCTGCTGCACTACCAACGCCTTGGAACCTACGGCGATCTGACGTGGTTGGAGATTCGTCCGCAGACGGGACGCACGCATCAGCTCCGCGTTCAGCTCGCCCATCATGGGCATCCGATCTACGGCGACGCGCGCTACGGCTCCGTCGCAACGTTCGGCGACGCCATCGCGCTGCACGCCCGATCGCTGACGTTCTTACATCCCGTGCGCTATGAGCCGGTTACACTGACCGCGGAGCTGCCCGAGGAATGGAAGGAACGGTTCTTGAAAGTGCTGCACGAGGCGAAGCGATGAACGAGACGATTGCGGACCGGTTGCGCGACGCCATTCAGGAGGACATCGGTGGTCGCGGCTTGCGTTCTGACCCCCAGCGGAACCTGATCAACGCATGTGCCGATGACTTTCGCGCCGCCTGTCACGAGATTGCTGCCACGCCGTCGCCGAGCATCGCGATTGTAACAGGTTTCTTCATTCCCACGGCCACGCCGCCGGCGGGTGAAACCGATGGTCCGCTCGGCGCTCTGTTCCTGGCGCGTGCCCTGGTGCCGCTCGGCATCTCTGTCGTGCTTGCGACCGATGCATTCTGTGTGCACGCGCTGGAAGCCGGATTGGCGGAGTGCGGCCTGCGAAAGCAAGTACCGATCGTGACGCTGCCGACGTTCGACCAGGCCAAGCGAATGAGTGATGCCGAGTACCGGCAGTATTTCGACGAGCGCAAAGGAATCGATCGACTGACTCATCTTTTGGCGATCGAGCGCGTCGGCCCCAGTCACATCCATGATCGCGTGCCGACAGAGCATCGCGATCGTTGTCATACGATGCGTGGCCGCGATATTACCGAGGTGATGAGCCCGGCGCATCGGTTGTTTCTTGACCTCCATGGAAAAGTTTCCACCATCGGCATCGGGGACGGGGGCAACGAAATTGGCATGGGCAGAATCTCCTGGGACGTCATCGAGAGCAACATTCCCAACGGCGGCATCGTCGCATGTCGCGTTCCGACCGATAGGCTGATCGTGTGCGGTGTGAGCAACTGGGGCGCTTACGCGTTGGCCGCTGGTGTCGGATGTTTCTTGGGCAAGCCGCTGGATGCCGCGCTATTCGATCCCGTCCGCGAGCATGAGATTTTGCACATCATGGTTGAAGCTGGTCCACTGGTCGATGGGGTTCTCGGCACGCCGACCGCCACCGTCGATGGACTAAGCTGGCCACAGTACGCCAGCGTCCTGACGCGCATCGGCGAACTCGCACGATGGTAACGCTACACTGGCGTGGGTGCCGTTGCGCTTCAAGGTCCGTCCAACGAATCATCCGGGCAGTCTGGTGTCGCCACGCAGCCATTCGTCCGCTGCTAACGCGCTTCGCCGATGCAGTAGAGGTGGCGATCGACGCGCATCAGCAATCGGCCATCCGCGACGGTCGGGCTGGCGTTTACCATCAGACGATTCCCCAGCGAATTCTGTCCCAGCAACTCAAACGACGGTCGTGCGGCGACGATAAAGGTCTTGCCGCTCCGATCGGTGTAATAAATCTTCCCGTCGGCGAGGATCGGCGACGCATAAGTCTGGCTGGCGCCGGGAATGCGTTCTTCATACACGACGCGACCGGACTTCGCCTCGGCACAATACGCGACGCCTCGCTGGTCGTTCATCCAGTAGAGATGCCCGTCGTGAAAAACGGGCGAAGTCACATTCGATCCTTTCTTACTCGTCCAAAGGCGATGCGTTCGCGTTACATCGCCGCGGCCCCCCGCACGGACGGCCATACCGACCGTACCGTCTCGCCCGCCGAGGCAGAATACGATGCCGCCATCGACAACCGGGCACGGAACCATGTACCAACCGATGTCCGTGTTGCAGGACCAGAGCTTCTCGCCGTTGCTCGGATCGACGCCGAACACTTTTCCGAGAATTGCGATAATGATTTCCACCTTGCCATCCACCGACGCCGCGACCGGCATATGCCACGATTCCCGAATGCCGGGCGTCCGCCAGACTTCCTTGCCGGTTTTCTTGTTGAGAGCGATGAGAGAGTCGCTTTCGGAACTGGCGTTGACCAGGACCAGGTCCCCATAGAGCCCCAATGCCGCTGCCGAGCCCCACTTGTTCGGATTGAGCCTCTGTCCGACGTCGGCATGCCAAAGTTGCTTGCCGGCATGATCGAAGGCGAAAACGCCCGAGACGCCGAAGAACGCATAGACCCGCTCGCTGTCGGCAGCGGGCGTGCTCGATGCGTAGCCGTGGTCCTCACGCATACCGACTTGTTCGGGAAGCTTGCTTGGGACTTCTTTGGTCCAGAGGAGTTTTCCGGACTTGCGGTCCAGGCACGCGACGTGGCGAACGAGATCGCTCATGTTTCCACCGCGCTGTCCCGGCATGCCAAAACCACTGAAGCACGTGACGAAAATACGATCGCCGACGACAATGGGGCTCGACACGCCCGCCCCAGGCAAGTCGGCTTTCCAGGCGATGTTGCCTGTCGCGCTCCACTTTGTCGGCAGGCTCTTCTCAAGGCTGACCCCTAGTCCGCCAGGACCACGCAGCGCAGGCCAGTCGTTGGCCGTTGCCCGCGAGGCGATGCTGACGAACAGCTGCGCCACCAATACTCGAATACCCACCGA
>VGZI01000310.1 GCA_016872605.1 Planctomycetota bacterium | reverse complement strand
CGGGCGAATGCATCGCATCATTCAAACGGCGATCCTCAGCCTCGGCGCCGCACATCCCATTGACCCGGTTCGCGGCGAAGCAACGAAGCACGGCGAGGTGCTTTGCTTCCAACAATTCACGCCCGGCGATCTCTTGAGCGCCGGCAAGAAAGTCGTCGGCAGCGCCCAACGCAAATACCGCCAGGCCCTCATGCAGCACGGCTCGATCTTGCTGGCCCAGAGCGAATTCACGCCGTCGCTGCCTGGGCTAAGCCAGACTATCGGCCTCGAACTCAGCCCTGAGGAAATTCAATACGCTGTCGCCCGTGCATTTGTGACAGACACTGGCTGGAGACTAGAGCGAGCGAGCTGGCGCGTTGAGGAACTAACGCATACGGCCGAACTGCGGGACGAAAAGTATGCCGCGGCATCTTGGAATGAAAGGCGGTGACCGCTTTGGTGTGCCGTGACTCGACACCGCCTTTTTTCTTTTCGCGAGGAGCGCCAGACTCTGGAAAGGAGCGTCCGGCCGCGGCAGTTCAGAGGCACGTTGGAAACGCGCCCCATAAAAAAATCCGGCTCCGCGGGAGGGGCAGTCCCGCGAAGCCGAGGTTAGGCGATGGCGTTCTGCGGTGCGTTCCACGCACCCTACGTTTCAGAACGGGTCGCGACGTTCGCCGGTCACGCGCGGGGCGGGCGCGGGAACTGGCGTAATGTCGACGGCCGGGACTTGCGGATTCACCTCAATCGCCGCGGGGGCGACCGGCGCCGAATTCGTTTCGATGCGGACTTCTTCCTTGCCCTTCTCCTTGTCCTTCGGGAGTTTCTTGGGCTGATCGACCTTCTCGGTCGCCTTGGCGGGGGAAGCCGTGCTGGTGCAGCAGCGATCGCGCTGGAAGCGCTCACGCAGGCGGGACAGCAGGCTCGGACGTTCGCACGGGTCGCACTTGGCCGGGGCGCAGGCTTTGTGCTCGCGGCAAAGGGGCTGCCAGTTGAACAGGCGCGTTCGGCCACAACTGTTGTCGCACGACGACCGGAAGATCGGCGTGTGAACGTGGTGGCTTGGGCAGGCGGTGGTTTTGCAGGCATCATTGCATTGCCGGCTGAACACGCTGCTCAACCGATCACGCAGGCGATGGCCGAAGCAGCCACAATCGTGGCCACAACTGGAGGCCGCCGCGGCAGGTTTGGGGTCGGGCTTCTTGTCCGCCGCCCCGCCTCCCGCTTGGCCTACAACCAGGGCCGAGGTCACTAGCAAGAACGCAGCATTCACGAGGAGTCCTCCAAAGTATCTGGGAATTGTCTGGCTCAGGTTCGGCATTCTGGATCCAGGGGAACGCCCCCTTCTGCCTGTGTCGCCTGCGCCTGGTTCGTCATGAAACACGCTCCACGCAGAATCGGCTCACCGGTCACGCCGCCAAACGTGGAGGTTCCGTCTCCTTGCGAGTATGGTTCGGCAACGCCTTTTGGTTGCCTTCAGCGCTTTCGGGCAATTCGAGGCCCTTCGAGCCCGTGTCCATTCGGCTCGCGCCGATGGTGATCCGGTTGTCGATGGTAACGCCGTGTCAAGTGTGGTAAGATGTTTGCATCACGAAAAATGTTCAGGCTGCCCACAGCTTTTTTAGAACGGGGTGCTTTATGCGACCCATCTGCACAGTCACAATCGGTTGCTTGGGATTGGCCCTCGCCGTCACGCTCGCGGACAGCGCGATCGGCCAGGGAAAAAAAGACCCCAAAACAGGCGAGATTAACACGCCGCCGGCCAAGGGAGAACGCAAGCAGACCTCGTTGCGCGTCGGCGATCCCGCCCCGGACTTTTCGCTGCCCGATGTCATGAAAACCAAGGAAGTCAAGCTTTCCAGCTTCAAAGGCAAGAAGCCCGTGGTGCTTATCTTCGGCAGCTATACCTGACCGCCGTTCCGTCGCCAGTCTGGCGACATCGAACGCGTCTACCTGACCTACAAGGATCGCGCCGAGTTTTTCCTCGTCTACATCCGCGAGGCGCATCCCGATTCGATTCTTTTCACGCTCAAAGACGGCGAAAAGAAGATGCTCAAGATTCTGCAGACCGAGAAGATCGACGATCGTGCCGAGAACGCCAAGCAATGCGTCGACACGCTGAAGATGACGATGCCGACGCTGATCGATCGGCCCGACAACCAGGTGAACACGGCGTATGGCGCCTGGCCCGATCGGCTCTACGTCATCGGCATTGATGGCAAGATCGCCTACCAGGGCGGCCCGGGCCCGGGCGGATTCAAGGTGAACGAAGTCGAGAACTGGTTGCGCGCCAATACGAAGGCGAAGTGATTGCGTGTCTCAGATCCCGGCTTTCGTTTAGCGCCCGCATGGCGCCATGCGGGCGCTAAACGAAGAACCAGAATTACTGCACATCCTTGTACGCAAAGCGGCGGTCGATCTTCTCCTGCGGATGCACGACGCCGTCGACTTCGACATACGGGTAGATGAAGAAATTCAGTGCAGGCCCCTTTTGGCGAGGCTCAAGATTGATGTCGCGGCCCGTTGTGAAGCGGACGCGGTCCTCCGTCAAGTTGCCGAAGTAGTACTCCTTCATGTCCGGATTACGATTGGCTTCGGAGATATCGACGGGAACCCAGCCCTTCTGATTCGGCAAGAACCATGCCCAGCAGTGATACCCGCCGACGACGCCTTCGCCGTGCTTGGTCGGGATCGGGAAGCCCATTTCGAATTTGGACGGTATTTTGTTGCCTCGCGCCATCGAGATGAACAAGCTGTGGAAATCGGAGCAGTTGCCGAACTTGCTGTCGCAGGCCCAGACCGAATCGCCCTGCCCCCAGCCTTTACCATCCTTACTGTACTTCATGTGCGTGTTGACAACGTCGTACAACACCTTGGCGGCGGCGAACTGGTCCTTGGGTAACTTCGTGTCCTTGATCAGGTCGAGGGGCTTGCCCGTGATCGGCACCTTGGCGTCGGGCTGCAGGAATCGCGTCAGGTTCTCGCTCGTGCTTGGCTTCAGCATGAAGTTTGCTGCCATGTCCGCTTTGACTTCCTTGCGGGCGACGCGATATGCGACCTCGAACGGAATCTCGCCACTGTCGTTGGCCTTGGCCTTGAAGAAAAAGCTGCTGTTGCCGTACTGCTTCTCCGTGCCGATGTTGCCTTTGGACGGAAGGTTCTGCGTCACGATCGTCACGTTCTGCTCCGGGCCTGAGACGGCAACCGGCAGCCAGACGCTTGCTTCCTTCCCCGGCACCAGACCTTTCACCGTCCCCGCGTAGGTGAACAAGAATGTGCGGTTCTTCGTCGTCGGCTTTTTCTCCTCGGTGTTCTTCGCCACGGGTAGCGGCTTGGCGACCGCGGCACGAAAATCAACGACCACCGATTCACCGGGCTTGAACGTGATCTCCTTCACAGCAACCCTCTTTTGACTGCCCTCCATCCATGACGCCTCGATCTTGTACCAGTACGAATAACCGGCCGTCAATGTCGGCGTGGTGAACGTGCGCTCCGTGCCGCGTTGATTCGATTGATGGGCGCCCACCATCACCTTGGCATCGGACGTCGGCACGCGAACGGTCAAGAACGCCTGATCGGCCGGCACGACGATCGATCGCGATTGTGCGACCACTGCGCCTGCGACCGCGGCACATACTACAACTCCGACTAGACTTGTCGTCTTCCACGAAATCATGGCGTCTCTCCGACTCGAGCGAGGACAAAAAAACCGTAATGGAAGATCCATTACGGCTGATTATAGATAATTCATCGCCGATCGCAAATGTGCACCTGTTAACGTGCCGTGAAGCCGCCGTCAACGATGAATGTGCTGCCGGTGATATAGCTGCCAGCGTCGCTCGCCAAAAGCAGCGCGGTGCCGACCAGTTCCTTCGGGTCGGCCCAACGGCCCAGCGCGGTCATCTTGGCGAAGCGGTCCTGCTCTTCCTTCGACAACACACTTGCGGGCAGGTCGGTCAGGAACGGCCCCGGCGCGATGCAGTTGACCGTGATGCCGAAAGCCCCCAAGTCGAGCGCGCTCGAACGCGCCATGCCCACCAGCGCCGCCTTGGTCGCCGAGTAGACGTTACGGCCGTTATTCGACACGAACGCCATGATCGACGAGATGTGAATGACCCGCCCCCACTTGCGTTTTTTCATGTCCGGCACGATGGCCCGCGTCAACGCCATCACCGAGTTGAGATTGATCTCCATGATGCGATCCCACTCCGCGTCGGTGATCGCATCGATCGCTTGCGGAACGTTGGTGCCGGCGTTGTTGATGAGGATGTCGACGCGACCCATTTTCTTCAAAGCGAAGGCTGCCAGCTTGCCGACGTTGCTGCGTTTGGACATATCGGCGACCATGTACTCGCAGCGGCGTTTGGTTCCCTTGGTGATCTCGGCCTGAGCCGCCTTCAGTTCATTCGCATGCCGGCTGGAGATGACGACATCGGCGCCAGCTTCGACAAGCCCCCGCGCCATCGCCTTGCCCAGCCCCTTGCTCCCGCCCGTGATAAGGGCGACTTTGCCGGTGAGATTGAACAACTCGCTTACCATTGAAACTCCAGTCTTTCCGAGTGGCTTGTTTTGTTCCGGGCTACACTTGACGCACTTTACGAATATTTTTCGCCATGGTCAGGCCAATCCGAATTTCCATTTTTTTCGATTGCATTTGCGTGCTCGCTCGGTTAAGCTGTTTTTTCAACTCATCACATGGTGACGCCATTTGCGTCGACCCCGATTTGGAACGATGGAAACGGGGGACACGCAAACTCCGTTGGCAGAAAGTCGCATGGTGGCCGGAAGCGAACCTGTGCCGGCTTGGGATCGGCATCCCTAACTTCCTTAGCGCGCTCGGGCTGCCCAGTACCGAGGGGCCCACGTTGCCGTGGCCGGGGTAGTACTCAACCCCGGCGAAGTTGCAGCTACCGAGTCCCTCATTCCGATTCTAATCATCTCTCGCCGCGGGTATCGTTTCTTGGCGACGTTGCTATCGATTGACGGGGGGTGTTGGGAGTATTGGGCGCAGGACAACGTCCTGCAATGTCGGTTGGAAGAGAATTTCCGCATCCATCCAACGGCCAATTTGGAGGGGGGTGCATTAGGGCGTGTGGACAATAGCTGGGAGAAATCGGGTGGTTAGGTTACAGCAACAGCACCGTGATCGCCGCGACTTGGACGAAGGCCAAGAAGTTGCGTGCTGTCTTTTCGTA
>VGZI01000309.1 GCA_016872605.1 Planctomycetota bacterium | reverse complement strand
GGTTCGGCGACGGTAATCTGCACGGACAAAACAGGAACGATGACGCAGAATCTAATGCGCGTCGATCGGGTATGCCTCGCCGAGAGCACGATTGATTCGGGCGAAGCTGCCTTCCTCCCTGCAGTTACTGAGGAGCCATTTAGCGGCAGGCCGTCGGCCTGGATGGCGATCATCAGCGCCGTCAACTCGACAGCGCATCTCGACGAGAAAGAGGGAAGGCTCATCACGGTCGGCAACTCGACCGAAGGAGCGCTACTGCACTGGCTGCGTGACGCCGGCATCGACTATGCGCCGTTGCGTAAGCGTCATCCGCTGCTGCATCAGATTCACTTTACGTCCGAAAACAAGCGAATGACGAGCGTCGTCGCGGGACCGAACCACTGCGTTGCGCTGGTGAAAGGGGCCACGGAATGGCTGCTCGCATCCTGTGCAAGCTACTTGGACGCCGACGGTCGAGTTCAGGCATTGACGCCGGCGATTCGGCAAGCCGTCGCGGAGCAGCTTCACGACGCCGCCACGAAAGCCATGCGCACGCTGGCGTTCGCCTATGCGCCTTTGCCCGGCGATGCCGGCAGCGACCCGAAGACGTTGCACGCGCTTTGCAACTCCCTGGAAGGCGAACTCGTGTACGTCGGCTTCGTCGCCATTCGCGATCCGCTGCGCGATGATGTCAAGGGGGCGATTGCTGAGTGCCGGAGCGCCGGCATCGACGTCAAGATGGTGACGGGTGACAACCCCGAAACGGCGCGCGCCATCGCCTTCGAGGCCGGGCTAATCCAGTCCCCAGATGAGCCGATCGACGCCGACGGCAGCACAATCATGACCACGACTCGCTTTAATTCGTTGTCCGATGACGAGTTGAAACAGCAACTGCCACGCCTGCGCGTGCTGGCTCGTGCCCGGCCTCTAGACAAGTTTCGGCTGGTTAGGCTGTTGCAAGAACTTGGCGAAGTCGTTGCGGTCACCGGAGATGGAACCAACGACGCTCCAGCGCTCAAGAAGGCCGACGTCGGTCTGGCCATGGGAATCGCCGGAACCGAAGTGGCCAAGGAAGCAAGCAAGATCGTGCTGCTCGACGACGCATTCTCGACGATCGTGAACGCGGTCCATTGGGGCCGATCGCTTTACGAGAACATTCAACGGTTCCTGCAATTTCAGTTGACGATCAACGTCAGCGCCTTGGCCATAACGTTTCTGGGCATCCTGTTTTTCAACGTGAAAGCGCCGTTCACCGTCTTACAATTGCTGTGGATCAACGTGATTATGGACACCCTGGCGTCGATCGCCCTGTGCTCGGAGCCGCCGCGCCCGGGCGTCATGAACGCGCCGCCCAAAAAACGCAGCGACAATATCCTGACCGCGCCCATGCTGGCCACGATTCTCACGACGGCGTGCTTCTTCGTCGTTGTCATGCTCAGTCTGCTTATCGCAATGTCGCCCGGCTTTCTGACAGGCGACGGGCCGATCGTCGAGGGTTTTCCCATGCGGCAAGCGACGTTGTTCTTTTCCATTTACGTCTTTTTCCAAGTCTGGAATCAGATTAACGCCCGAAGCTTGACGCCGGATACGAGTGGACTGGACGGAATTCTGGCAAACCCAACGTTCTTGTTGATCGCCGGCGTCGTGGCACTCGGCCAAATCGCGATCGTCACGTTTGGCGGCAGCGTGTTCCACGTCGAACCGCTCGGCGTCCGCGAGTGGCTCGGCGTGATCGGTTTTACCGCCAGCGTGCTTGTCTTCTCGGAGATTGCCCGCTGGATTCGTACAAAAACGTAGGCGGGCGCCGAGGCTTCGTTTGGTCTCTTCGTTTTGCGCTCGCATCGCGCCGGGCGAGCGCTAAACGTAAACGGCATTGGATCACGACCGTGGACGAGAAAACCGACCAACTCGAGGCTATCGCTCAAAAGATCGGCATCGGCGCCATCAAGCGGCATGTGTTTCTTTGCGTCGGCCCGAAGTGCTGCTCGAACGAGGTGGGCGAGAAATCGTGGGAGTTGCTCAAGCAGAAGATCAAAGACGCAGGTTTGTCGAGCGGTGACAACGTCTGTCAGCGTTCACGAGCCGGCTGCTTGCGCATCTGTTGCCACGGCCCCACAATGGTTGTCTATCCGGAAGGAACTTGGTATCACGACATGACGCCCGACAAGATCGAGCGCTTTGTGCAAGAACACTTGATCGAAGGGAAACCGATCGAAGAGTGGATCTTCGCCCGCAATCCGTTGCCCGGTCGCTCGTAGGCCGGGCTTTCCAGCCTGACGTTTTTCGCATGTGGTGTCAGGATAGCCTGACTTGCTTGAGATCCTGTTAACGTCAAACCGACGTTAACGATCAACATCGGAGGAATGAACATGAGTCGTTGGTTCAGCGGTAGTTGCGTCGCACTTGGTCTCCTCGCGATTCTCCTGGGCAATGCGCCGGAAGTCGCGATTGGAAAGGACAAGAAAGCCGAGCCGAAGAAGGCGCCGGAGGTTCCGCCGCGTGAGGGAAAATCGGAGACGATTCACCTCTTCAACGGCAAGGACCTCGAAGGCTGGGAGGGCTACACCGATTTGTGGTCGGTCAAGGACGGCGCCATCGTCGGCCGCAATGACAAACCGCTCAAAGTTTCGACTTACCTCTTTACCAAGCGCAAGTTTACCGACTTCCGCCTTGTTTTCAGCGCCAAGCTCGACAAGATCAACAGCATGCACTCGGGCGTGGCGATCTGGGGCAGCCGCATCACGGCGCCGGACAAAGGGCTCGACGCCGCTAAGGAACACGGCGAGTACACCTATCGCGGCCATCTGGTGATGTTTCCGACCGGCTGGGGGCTCTTCGATCTGTACCGTCGCGGCGGCGCTATCAATCCACCGCAAGCGATCCGTGATGTCGCCATCAAGGCCGGCAAGCAGAACGATTGGAACGACATGGAAATCCTGGCGCAAGGCAATCGCATCCGCCTCGTCGTCAACGGCAAGCTCGCCCTCGATTGGCGCGATCCGGAGCCGAAGTACGTCGCGGAAGGCCCGATCGCATTGCAACTGCACTCGGAGAAGAAGCCGCAAGAAGTGTCATTCAAGGGATTGGTGGTAACAACGTTCCCTGAGAACAAGCTGATCACGGAAAAATGAACGTGAAACGAAAACCCAGGGGCTGGGTCGCTTGCCCCTGGGTTTCAGAATTCGCTGACCATTAGGATTGCAGAATTTCGGCGCCACTGGGTTCGTCTTCACTGGCGCCGTCGTCGTTCGCAAGCGGAGACATTCGGCCGCCACCTTGGCCGATCGCGACGTGGCCGCCGGCAAGTCGCACTTTGTGCATGATGACCTTCATCCGGTCGAGCGAATCATTGGGACCATTGATGTAAAGCGGTTTGCCATCGTGGCCGAAGGTGAAGGTTTCCATGCAAATCGATGGATCGATGCCGGCCAAGAGCATTTTGGCGTGGTGATAATCGGGATGTGGCGCGAAACCGATGCTCTGAGCATAATCGACCGCACCATAGACGAGCTTGGCAAGGAACTCAGGCGCCACCTTGTGCAGCGCCTGCACGCTTTGGTTCTTGCGCAACGTTCGATCGTATTCCCATTCCGAGATTATCTTCCAGTCGGCGTCCTTGACGCCCAAGCAATACAGATCGACAAGGAAGCTCGCGAGAGCGATCTTTCCATCGCGCGCATGGCGCGCCAAGAGAACGACGCCCATGCGCGTCTCGGCGATTTCCACGGGAGCCCAGGCGGCGAGAATCGGCCAGGCCTCAGCGCCCTCGAGACGGATTAGCGGGTTGTCCGAGTGCTGGCGCGCGATCTCGAGCCGCTTGGCGTCGCGTTTTCCTTTTTTCTTGGCCAGTTGTTTCTGCCGACGTGCTTCGCTTTTCGACAAGCAGAACTCCTTTTTCAAAACGTGACAAGGTCCGTCGAAGCGATTCTAGTTTCGTCGCGCGGCCAGACAAGGCCTTTCCTGCCGCGGAATGAAGCGATCACTTTCTTGAGACTGTAGCAGTATTGCCGGCCACGGGATGCCTGGCCGACAACGCTGATGGCGATGAATCCCACAGCCCAGGGTTGCGTACTCGCAATCCTGGGCTCGAGTGTCGCATGAAGAATTGCCCCAATGGGGCTGGATCACAAGAATGCTCGTTGCATGATGATGCAACGCCGTTGGCGTAGAAAATTATTGAGCACGCACTCTCCAGGGTTGCGAGTACGCAACCCTGGGTTTCGAGATGGAACGCCGGTGGCGTTCAAAAGTGTTCATTTCCATTGGTAATGATGCTAGAGTCTCCTTTTTTGTTGGAAATCACTGCGTAACCGGTTAGTTTAGAAGCATGTACTCGGTTTTCGAAAGAGGCGAATCCGTGAACGCCAAGACACTTCGCACCAAGGTATTCGCAGATTTGAAGGCGGCGGGATTTCGGCCGGCGACGTCGCTGCCCATGCCCGAGGTCGATCGGTCGCTTCGGCCGCCGGCGGATATCGCGTCTCGACTAATGGCCCTTGACGCTTTGTTCACGTGGGTAGCGTTCCCGGAGAAAGCAGCGGCGTCCGAGCGCGTTCGCAACTACATCAAGCGCAATCGCCTGCGAAAATGGCCCACCGAGGAAGAGGCCGACATCGTAGCCATGGACCGCGCCGCCGCCCATGACGCTCACGTCGATACCATCGGCTGGCGTCTGGAGAACATGTGGCCTTTGGCATGGGCGCTCGGCTTCGACCCCGAGCCGACAATCGAAGCATCGCAGATCGACGAAACGATCACCCGCGCGATATTTAATGAGTTCCTGCCCGGCCTGGATGGCACGGTCGCGCAGATGGTTGAAAAGTCCGAGCCACGCAGCGCCGGCGACGTGATCGCGCTGGAATATCGTTTCTATTGCGCCCACAACGCCGTGCGCAGCGCCCAACTGGGCGGCAACACTGTGCCCGAGAAATTCCATCCCATCATCCACGGCGGCGCGGTTCACGAACGACGCCACTCGCTCACCTGGTGTATTTCGCCCGACAATTTGTGGGATGACACGGACCTAAGCACGTAACACGAATTACTCACCTCAGAGGCACAGAGAACACAAAGAAGGGTAGGAAATGATCGGAGACAACTCTGGCTCCCAGCAATGGAGGCATAGTGTTCTTGGCCGATTCCGTTTCCCTCGGTGTTCTCTGCGTCTCTGTGGTCAGAGTTCTTTGCAATGAATACTCCGGGATAATTTCGC
>VGZI01000308.1 GCA_016872605.1 Planctomycetota bacterium | reverse complement strand
AAAGGATTCTCGGCGGCCCCGGCTGCTGAGCGAATCGTTCGGGGACAAGAAAGGCGGCTCGATGGGTAAACGGACATGGACCTGTGTCACTTGCCGCAAGTCGTACCGACGCAAACCATCGCTGAATTCGGTCGAATGTCCTACGTGCCACCGACCCTGTGAATCGGCTCCCTGGTACCTTCGCATTCCCTCACCGAAGCTGACGAAAGAATGGGATGCGTTCTGGTTGGAGTACAAGGCCAACAAAGCTCGACAGGAAGATGTCGAGCGAGAGGCTCAGAAAATCACGGCGCTCCGTCCCGAGCCGAAGAAGCGCCCAGCAAAGCCTCGCGTATCATACATCGACGCCATATGCGCGCCACTTATCAAAACGCTTGAGCATTCCGCTGGCCTGCCGGTGCATCAACTCGCAGGCCATGCTGCCAATGTGGACTTTTGGGTGAGCGAGACAAAACACTGTCTCGCGGTAATCGATGGTTATCAGCAACGCTTTGAACGGCTTCGCGCCGGCCAAGCTGAATACGAGATAAAGAACAAGATCGCCGGCAAAGCACCGCCGATTCAGAGGAGTGCAAAGCATACCGCGAGACAAGAGAGTCGTCGCTCGCTTTGTCAAGCGATTGAAAAGTTCTTGAATCGTTGTCATCACGAAGGGTTACTATCGGAAAAAGACTTGAAGGCGACGTTGCATTCGTGTGGAATGCGAGCTCGCGCATGCGTCCCGGCGCGATGTCATTGCGTGGGCAGCCGCGAACCGTCTTATGGCCTCTCCGACTTGAATAAAAACAAAGCGGACGGTCCCTCCGTCGTTGACTAACGACGTGTGGCTTTGTTTGTGTTCAAGCCCTTTGGCGTCCGGGGACCGTCTTTTGTGCAGCGTCAGGATGATTCGCATCGCGGTATCACGCTCACCCCCCATCCCCCAAAGGAGAGAGCACGGGACTGAGCGGCACCAAACAGCCTTACGAGGACGTGCACGATTGCGTGCAGTAGGGCGCCGGCGTAGAATTGGTGTGGCTGGTTGTAGTTCGGCATGGCTGGATTCCTTTCAGGTGACGGGTTCGCCATCGTCCTGATCCCGCATCGTGGTTGCCGGCGCTTCGGCGTCGGCTGAAACTTCCACGCTAGGACCAGGAGCAATCCCGCGATCCTTTTTTACTTTGGCGACAGGCTCCAACCCGTCACCCGCGAGGACATAAGAGGTATCCAGCCGTTGCACCTGACGCGGCGGGGCGTCAGCGCTTTTCGTGACGTGTAGCTCCCCGAGCCCCGCCGGCCGGTGAGCTTTATCGTTCGAGTGCGGAGGCCAAGACTTCAGTCGTTCGACGCATCTCGTGAGGAAGTCCTTATGAGTAAGCAGTGGTACTACAATCGAGGCGGCAAGACTGGCGGCCCGGTTTCGGACGCAGAACTCAAGCAACTGGTTTCCAATGGACAGCTGTCCCCGAGTGATACTGTCTGGAAGCAGGGGTTCCCTACTTGGGTTGCGGCTGACAAGATTCAGGGGCTTTTCGCCGCCCCCAGTGCAAGCGCGGCCGCACCATTGGCTTCCGCTCCGTCCCCTGCAACATTACCTCAACCAGATCCCGACGTTTTGGAGTGTGAACTTGTATCTGGCGCGGGAGGTCCAACTTCCTCTGTACCCGCTCCGGAGCATAGTGTCGCTGTCGAACTTGGACTGGCTTCTGCGATTCTCGGTGCCGTCGTCTTGGTCGCGTCCGTCATTCCAGTTATTTCGGCCGCCGCGTTGGGATCGCGTTCCGGAGCCATTCTCATGCTAGTTTGCCTTCTCGCCTTCAGCGGCCTTGGCGTGGCGATGGCCATTCGGGGCTTGGTTTCGGCAACGACTAATAAGTCGAGTGGAGGTGCGCTATCTCTCGCTGGTCTGTGCGTAAGTAGTTTGGCATTGGTAACATCTTTCATGGCCCTAATCGCCTTTCGGGAGTGGGGCCGGGGGTGAGGGAGGTTCTGCTTGCGGGACGCCGCATTTCTTCCCCGCCGCGACTCCCTCAGTCGGTCCGGCAAGGCTCGTGCATGGCCCAACGCCGCAGACGTTTGTGACTCCTCGCACCCGCCAGCTTCGATCTCGCCGTCGCCAGTTGAGCCGGGGCGCAACTCCTCCGTCTGCTCCCCGAAGAAGAGCGGCTGGCAGTAGCTGCCCTGCTGTCGCTTCACGTCCATCGAGTCGTTCCAGACGGTCGCTTGCAAGAATAGATTCAGCCCTTCATCCGCTCTTGCGGAACCTCCCCTCGCTTCGGTGAGGACAAGCGAACTACTACGGCCTCGGCTGACTTCTTTCGCCTTGTCCCACAGCATTGCTGCCACGGTAGACCGGATCGTCCGGATAGACGGGGAAACCTCTCAGGGTAAGTTGTGTATCCTTGGCTCGGGCTTCGCCGGATATACCTTCGTCGCCTACGGAACGGCTATTGGGCGTCCCCGTCCATTGCCGGGTTACCCGACGACGCTGGCCTTGTATCCGGTTTCGGTTCGTCGAATCCGAGTTGGGGGCATTGGCTTCCTTCAGATTCCGCCTCGCGACGGACACCCTGGCCTAGCCCTGCGGTTCGGGCCATCACCGCCCGCAGAGGAGTTGCACCTCCTGAGACACAACATGGCTGGCGCACAATCCAAGGCCACGACACGGAGTCGTGGCCTTGGGCGTAAGGGACGCGCCACGGCAATCTGCACACGCCGGCGAAACGGGGCAACCGTTTCAACAATTTATCCGATCTCGACAGGCTGGGCGAACTTGGCTATGGTTCCGCGTTCATGAAAAATGGCGAGGACCATGCCATGCGAAATTGTTGGCTCCTTTTGCTGTTGTTTGCGACGGGTTGCACGCAATTGCCTTTGATTCCGGACGAACCGCTGACGCAGCAGGTCGGCAGCAAGCCGTTCGTCGATCCGCGGCCCGCGAATCCGGTGCGAGTTGCCATCGCGCCGGCAGCCAACGATGTGTCCTATCGCGTGCTGCTCATCAAGAATCGCCTGGTGGGCGAGAACCCGTCTCTGGCGCTGAGGCCGGCGGTCATCGCCCTGGCGTCGGGAGATCCCGAGATCTTTCATGTCGGCCTGAACCAGATTTACATCACGGACACGTTGGTGCGGCAATGTCGCACGGACGGCGAGATTGCGGCCGTCATCGCCTATGAGCTTGGCCGAATGGTCGTGGAGCGCGAGGCCAGTGTTGCCGACGAGGTTCGCCGCCCGGAGCGACCGTTGCCTATTCAGTTCAACGTCGGCAGTAACGGCTCGAGCCGCGATCGCGATCCCATCGGCCACGTCGAGTTGGCGATGTACGAAAAGGCCAATCCAAAGCTGCAGCGCAAGATCGCCAGGCCAAACCCGCATCTGATTGCGCGCGACGTGCTGGAACGCGCCGGCTACCAGCGCACCGATTTCGACGCGGTGTGGCCCATCTTACAGAATGCGGAACGTTACCAAGTTCTGGAAACCCAGTTCAAGGGAACCATTCGACAAGGCGACTGGCGCACGCCCTGAGGCTGCGCGGGAGTACCAGAGATCAGAAGCCAGCGGTCGGCGATTTGCAAAAAGCACCTGGTGGCGACGCGAAACGTGTAGCTTCCGCCACTGATCTCTGACCTCGGACTATTGACACTAGGTACTTGTGCTGATCCCGCATTGGTGTGAATTCATCTCGCCGTGTAACTTTTCGGGCGTCTGAAGTAAAGATAACTACGAGGAAGGCAGGAAGTAAGGAAGGGTTGAGAATTCCATTTCCCGCCCTGCTGCCCTGTTCATAGTTTTCTTCTTGTTGCCTCCTTCATGCGGCTAAAGAGTTACCTCGCCGTAGAGTAATCGTGTCGTCATCGTTGTGGAACCACGACCATGCAAGATGCCCACGATCCCTATGCGGCGCTGCGCCATCGCGACTTCGGCTTGTTGCTGTCCAGCAATGTCTTGGCCGCCATGTGCGCTGAGGCGCAGTTCACGGTCGTCGAATGGGAGATTTATCAGCGGACCGGCTCGTACGAGATGATGGGCTACGGCGGCCTGGCCCAGTTTCTGCCGCTTCTGTTCTTGGCGTTGCCGGCAGGCCAGGCAGCGGATCATTTCAGCCGCAAGGCGATGCTGATGCTGGCGCACCTGACGATGGGGCTTGCCTCGCTCGGGCTAGCGTTGGTGTCGCTCTCTGATGGACCGGTCATTCTGATTTTTGTGTTCCTGGCGCTGGCGGGTGTGTCGAGGGCGCTGGGGATGCCGGCGCGGTCGTCGCTGATTCCGCTTGTCGTGGGGCCGGGCGATTTGGGTAACGCGGTCACCTGGTCCTCGAGCGGCTGGCAGATTGCGGCCGTCGCCGGGCCGACCCTCGGCGGCTTCCTGGCGTTCGAGCCGGCGGCCGCCTACTTCGGCACCATGGGCGGGCTGTTCGTGTGCATTCTCCTCGTGTCGATCATGACGCCGCGCGACACCGCCCCGCCGCCGGAAGCGCGAAGCTTCGGCGCTTTGCTGGCCGGCATCCAATTCGTCTGGAGCACGGAACTCCTACTAGCCGCGATCACGCTCGATCTATTCGCCGTCCTCTTTGGCGGCTGCACGGCTCTCTTGCCGGCGTATTGCCAGGAGATCCTCAACGTCGGCGAAACCGGTTTCGGGCTTTTGCGCGCCGCTCCCGCGATCGGCGCCTTCATCATGGCGCTCGTGTTGGCCCATCGCCCCCCGTTGGAACGCCCCGGTCGAGCTCTGCTCTTTTCGGTGGTCGGCTTCGGCTGCGCGACGATCGTCTTCGGACTCTCCGAGAACGTCTATTTGTCCTTCGTCATGCTCTTCTTGATCGGTGCGTTTGACAACATCAGCGTCGTCATTCGCGGCACGTTGATGCAGATGCTAACGCCCGACGACATGCGTGGCCGAGTCGCCGCTGTCAACTCGGTCTTTATCAGCTCGACCAACCAGCTCGGCGCTTTCGAATCGGGCATGGTCGCCGCGTGGTTCAACCCGGTCGCCTCCGTGGTGGGCGGCGGGATTGCGACGATCATTGTCGTCGTGCTGGCGGACCTGTATTGGCCCAAGTTGCGAAACCTGGAGCCGCTGCACACGCTGAAAAACCAATAGAAAGCGAGACTCTATGACCAGAGGTCAGAAGTCAGAGATCACAAGTCAAATAAGCGAATCCTGCCAGTGATCGAAAACTTACGACTTCTGACCTCTGGTGCTAGAGTCTCGAACAATCGTATTCCAGTTGGGAGTCCCGAGCGTGCACGCCTAGGCCATCCGCGGTTGGAAGTGCCGATTAACGGTTCTTCCGATCACGCACGCCACGACTTTTTGTTG
>VGZI01000307.1 GCA_016872605.1 Planctomycetota bacterium | reverse complement strand
AACTGGATTTTATCCGTCGTGCTCCGCCAGCAAGCGAAAGCATGAGCGTGAGCCTCGGCAGGCGGAGCACTGCGGATTAAATCCTCAACGATAGTAGTGCGGATGAACAAGGATGGGAGTTGATTCAGACCATTGAGGCTGCTCTATCTCGCCGGCCCGATACGCGAGAAAAACTCCTCGGCGTCCTTTCTGGATCCCACAAAGTAGATCATTGTGCGGCGACCTTCAGAATGCGAACTTATTCCTCCGCCGTGCACGGCTTTTTTTCCTTCGCCGATGCCTTCCAATGACGCCTCTGCGTATTCCAGTGTCTCGCCATTCGCAAATCGGACTTGAAGTTTGTGCCACTGAAGAAATGGGTCAAATGTCCTCACGAACAGTTTTCTGTTTTCAGGAACTACATATTCATAACGACCATCCTTGCGTTCAATGCTCCTGCCGGCCTCGCGATCTTCGACAATGTAGAAGGGACCAGCAAATCCCACTGGAACCACGATATCAATTCCATGGGAATCAGCACATCCCTGTAGTCCGAGAGCAAGACACATAGTGAGTCCTGCCGTATTTATTTTCATGTGATTACTCGGAATGGAAAGGGCTACTTCTTTCTCTTCACAGAGATAAGGACGCGCTGGACCTCCACCTGCCGCGCATTCAAACCGAGAAAGTGCCCCAAAACTTAACGCAGAGAGCGCGGAGAACGCGGAGAGTAACTCGGTTGTACTCTCGGCGTTCTCTGCGATCTCTGCGTTTCCATTCCTCAGCGTCACCCGTGGTTCGGATCTTGCTCGACGCGCGCGGCTGAAAATTTCTCCGCGATGACATAGGACGCGCCGAAGTGGAGCATCGACAGGTCGGCGGCGCGGGACTTGACCTTGGACGCCAGCGGAATCCAGGTCGCATTCAGACTCTGCGTGCGGAGAATCGCGGCGTATTCTACCAGCAGAAACCGCGGTCCCTCGGCGATCACGCCGCTCGCTTCGAACGGCAACTTCATGTAGCGATCGAATTCGATCCAGTCATCGACAAGCCGGCGATGGCCAAGCCAAAGCGGACCGACGATCGCGTTCGCGTCCTTGGGTGGTGACTCCATGCGCAGGCGACCGTGGAGGTCGAGATACTGTCGCACCGCTGGGTGATCGTGTCCACTCATCTTCAACCCGCCGCCATTGGCGTCGCAGATGCGATACTCGCGAACGCCGGTGCAGGTGACTCGCCAGCGGGCGCGCGTGGGACCGCCTTGGCCGGCGTCGATGGCGACGTCGACGGTCATTTGCGCTGCATCCCAGGCGATCGACGCGACGCGTGCCCAGCCGCTGTTGCGAAACTCATCCGACGCAAGCAGACCGTCAATGGAATCGGCCATGGCGTTCTCCAAGGGAATGAACCGCAGATGGATACGGATGGACCCAGCGTAGGCACAAGCTGCCAGCTTGTGCCCAGCGACCGGCAAGCTAGCAGCTTGCCGCTACGTCAGATTCTCAACTGTGTCCATCTGTGGTTCACTCCCCTTTTTTATATCTGATAGTCCTGTACGTTTTGACGTTGCTCGTGCTTGTCGCGGATTTGCTGGCCCAAATCAGGCGGCGTCAGGTGGCTCTGGCCCAGCACCTTAAGTCCGAAGTAGGCTAGCCAGGCCAGGATGGTGGCGGAGACGCCGGCGGCGGCGCTGGTCGCTTCCGAATCGGAATGGATCATGAATCGCAGGGCCACGAACATCATGAGCAGGCCGAAGCCGAAGCGGAAGCATTCGTCGGGAATGTAGTCGACGATGAGGCGGCTGCCGTAGGCGCCGACCATGAAGGCGCCGGCGATCCACAGGGCGGCTTCGAGATTGACCAGGCCGTCGTAGTAGGCGCGCCACGCCGCGGGCAGGCCGATGGGCGGGATCAGAATCGCCAGCGTCGTGCCGGCCGCCTCGCGCGGTTTGAAGTCGCAGATCCAGATCAGCGCCGGAACCAGCAAGACGCCGCCACCGATGCCCATCACGCCGCTCAAGCTGCCGATCGCCAGGCCAATCGCCACATAGATCCCAATTGGAAACATGGATTCTCCAACGTCTGGTCCGCGCGCGCCCGTCGCTTGCGCTCCGGGCTGGTTGTTGACACTACGATAAGCGGAAAGCGCGACCGTTGCAACCCATGCCTTGTCCGTGTAAACTGGATTCCGACGATCACATCTCACCAGAAAAGGAGCATCCCATGTTCGGCGATTCCGATAATCCCTTCGGCTCTAGCGACTCTCCCGAGTTCAGCAAGAACCCGTCCGTGCCTGATTCTCAAAAGATACTGCAGGGCCTGTTGGCTGAGTTGCCGGACGAGGCGCAGCAACTTCTCGACAAGATCAATCGCGAGGTCGTGCGCATCCAGGACCGCAAAGACGAGGAAATTGCCGACGTCCGCGCGCAGGCCGAAAAACGGTGTAGCGAGATTGAGACCAAGGCCGAGCAACGGCGCTCGGCGATCATCCAGCACAGCATCGAGCAACTTGAGCCGTTGCAGAAGGAGTTGTTCCGCACCGGCGAGATCGGCAAGGCGCTCGGCGTCTTCGTGTTGATCCAGATGTTGAAAGCGCGCGTGGTCAACGCCATGCCCGATCCCGGCAATCTGCTGCAGTATCAGGACGTCGGCAAGACGTATTGCTTCCAGGTGACCGGCGCCAATCACGGGCCCGTCTGGGGAAGCGATGTGTATACCTCCGACTCGCACCTGGCAACGGCCGCGGTCCACGCCGGCGCGCTCGATGTCGGCGAGGACGGCCTGGTGCGCGTCAACATGGTCGACATGTCCGGCATGCCCATTCACGGCAGCACCCGCAACGGCGTCACCAGCATGGACTGGGGCGCTTACCGCGTGGGTTATCGAATCACCCGCGTATAAGAGGATAGCCGCAAAAAAACGCAAAAGACGCAAGAAGAGTTCCACACGTTCTTCTGTTTGCGATTTTGCATTTTTTGCGGCAACTCCTCAAACCGATGCGCTGGCGTAGCGATGGGTCGGCGTGGGTCGGCCCGGGCGGAAGCTCTGCGTCTTTGCATCCGACGTACAGGCTTTGCGCGCGGTGCAGACGTCGCGCACCACCTTCTCCACGATGGCTTGCAGCGGAACCGGGTCCATGGCGACGCGGGCATTGACGATCAAGTCGGTCTCCTTTACCTGACAACGCGACGGCAGCGACAAGACCGGTTCGCCTTCGCTGTTGACGAGATTGGCGACGCCGAAGAAGCCCTCCCAAAGGCCGATCGCCTTGACGTGCGCCGCTTCGGCGCCGGCGGCGCGTGCCGCCTGCTTGATGCCGGCGATCACGTCGAGCAAGAGCCGATCGAGGTCGAACGCCGTCGTCGCGGTCACGCGCAGGCTGCTGTTGAGCCAGCCGAGTTCGGCTTCCCCCTCGGCATAGACGTCATAATCGATGTCAAGAATCTTTCGGCCAAACGCGCCTTGCTGGTCGAGCAGCGCGTGGACGGCATCGAAGCCGGCCCCGGTCTTGGCGGAGACTCGCAGCACCGGGACGCCGGGGAACTGTGCTCCGACGAGTTGCGCCATCTCGTCGATTTGCTCGGCGTCAAGCTCGTCGATGCGATTGACAAGGACGGCGTCAGCCTCTTCCAGTTGCTTGCGGAAGATATACGCCGCTTTCGGTGAGAATCCCGAGCGAGCGTCGTTGCGCAAGATCTTCAGGCCGTGACTCGGCTTAAAGAGCACTGCGTACGGCGCCACGCTGAATCGTTTGCCGTAGAGGTCCTTGAGCGGCTGCACAACGGTCGCGATCAGATCGGTGCAGCTGCCGACGGGCTCGGCAAGGATGACGTCCGGTGTCTGCTGCGATTCGAGCGTGCTGACTTTGTTGAGCAGATCATCGAACTTGCAGCAAAAGCAAGCGCCGGCGACTTCTTCGACTGGGAAGCCTTGCTCGCGCAGCGTGAAGGTGTCGACGAGGTCCTGGGCCTGATCGTTGGTGACGATGCCGACGCGCTTGCCCTGGTTCATGAAATGGCGAGCCAGCCGGGCCATGGCGGTCGTTTTGCCGGCGCCCAGAAAGCCGCCGAGCATGATGAAACGAATCGCGGTCATGAATTGCTCCGTAGGGTAGGCTGGCAGCAGTCATTGTAGGCGCTGCGATGACGCAGGCCGATGATGTTCAAACAATCTTAATAATGTAATCATATGCGGGCGCCGATCTGCGGTCGTGGCAATTGCGCGAAACCGCCGAGCGCGGGCCGGCGACGCAGCTCGAGCGTAGTCTCATATCGATGCGGGGAACTGGACGTTGTGCGGAATCCTGGGTAACCTAATGACACGCCGACGCTCAAAGCGGATTATTTCCCGCACTTGGGCCCCGACTTTCTGGGGCAACCGCCATGATGTATCACGCTACGCCGTTCGAATGTTCGCGGATCGCTCAGGATTTGCAGATTCGCAAGGTCCAGGTCGAGTGCGTCGTGCAACTGTTCAACGAAGGAAACACCGTACCCTTCATCGCGCGCTATCGCAAAGAGCGCACCGGCGGGCTCGACGAGGAGGCGCTTCGGCAAATCCAGGGGCGGCTCAATTTCGTCAAGCAGCTCAATGATCGCAAGCAGACCATCGTCAAGACCATTGAAACGCATGGCAAGCTGACCGATGACCTTCGCCAGGAAATCGTCAACGCACCGACGGTCCGGCGTCTAGAAGATCTTTATCTGCCCTTCAAGGCGAAAAAGAAGAGTCTTGCTTTGCCGGCGCGAGAAAAGGGGCTTGAGCCGCTGGCGCTTGCGATATGGCACAGCGATCCTGCCGTTGCCAATCTTGATGAACTCTGGCTTTCGCTGATGAACCCCGAGAAGCACCTCAACACGCCCGACGACGTCAGGACCGGCGTGATCCACATTCTCGCGGAGATGATCAACGAAACCGCCGCGGTTCGGGCGACGGTCCGCCGGACGATGTGGAAGACGGGTGTTATCACATCGACCCGCAACGAGAAAGTGCACGAAGGCCAGGGGAATGAGTTCAAGCCGTACTTTCAGTACAAGGAGGCGGCGCAGGATATTCGGCCACACCGGATCTTGGCGATCAATCGCGGCGAGAAGGAAGGCGTGCTGAAGGTCAAGCTGGAAGTTCCGCAGGAGGTGTTGCAGGAAGCGGCATTGAAGGCGCTTGCCGAGTATCTGTTAAAGGTAGCCGGCCAACCGATGCTGTCGCCTGCGGCGCCGGATGCGCCTGCCGCTCTGCCGCCGCAAGAGGCGCCCTCGCCGCAGCCGGAAGCGTCGGCTGCAGCCCCGCCAGAGGCGCCTGTGCCAACGCCGGAAGTATCGACGAACATGCC
>VGZI01000306.1 GCA_016872605.1 Planctomycetota bacterium | reverse complement strand
CTTCTCCTCCGCCGACCACTTCCGTCGCTTGCTCATGTCTCTTCCTCCGGGGGTTCTTGTTTGCACTACACCCGGAAGAGAAGGTCGGCTACTTTAGGCTGTGTGCCATTCGGGCTGAAACACTACAGTGACCCTTTTGTTGACGAGGAAAGGAAAAACCGATTCAAGAAGGTCTTTCGTTCGCCAGAGTTTGTTCGTAAGGGCCATGAAGATGTCGAATGGACCGAATTATGAATAATTACCGTTGAGGTATTCCTCGAATCTCACGCCGGAACCAGCATCGAATCGGCGTTGATTTCGACGCGTTCGACTTCGCAGCCAGCTGATTTTGGCCTCGTTCCCGGCGGAAGAGCGAGAGGAAAGTCCGGGTACTCAGCAAACACGGTCATCTCCATGATCAGCGAAGGGACGTGCTACGGCGTTGAAGAAACGCCTTACCCGTAGCGATTCGTCGCCGGGGAACCAGCGCACGGTCGGATCGAAGATGACGCGCGGATCGTCGGGGAACTTCGGATGCAGTCGGGTTAGCCGCGACGCGAAGGTACTCCGTAGCGGAGCGCGTGGGGTAGCGAAGCGCAGGCTACCCCTCATACGGCACGACAAACGTCCACCGCTGCCGCGGCTTCCCTTCTTTGTCCGGATTGTCTTCCACATACGTCACCGCCCGTGGCACGTCCGGCGGGTCCAAAAATACCTTCCATTCGCCTCGCGCAAAACACTTCGGCGTCCTGCCCCGATGGTCCTTGATGTCGCCGAACGGGTGCAAACTCGCTTCCTTCAGGCTTTCCGTCGCCGCGCCTTTCAGCTGAATCGCCAGCTGCTCGACGTCCATGTCGGGTCGGCCTACGACCAAATGCACATGATCAGGCAGAATAGCGCAGGCCCAAACGGGACAGTCCGACGTCGAGAAATACGCTGCAAATCCAAGCGCCACCGCACGCGCTTGCTGGCCGTTCAGCACGACGGCCGGATACTTGAGCGCCTTCTTCGCGGCTTTGCGCAGGGCGTGGTCGTGCGCGCGATTCGCAAGCGAGCGCCGTTCCGTCGTCTTGGTCGCCGGCCCGTATCGAAACAAATCCCACGAACCGACGAAATCCGACCAGGACGCCCGTGGATCATTCGGCAGCCAGAACCCATACATGCCGAAGATGATGTGATAGCCGACGATCATAATCCCCTCCCCGCGCTCCGCTACGGAGTACCTTCGCGTCGCGGCTAACCGAGCGCGTCGAGCGCAATCTTATCGAAAAACCCCACCGACAACTGCGTGTCCCGTACGTACCATGCTTGACGCGCCTTGCACATCTACTTATTGTGGCAGTTGGCGATCCTTGCCAGGCGGAGATGCATCATGCGCGACGTGACGTGCGGTTTTCTGGTTCTGCTTCTATCGCCGGCCCTGAGTTTCGGGGGCGGCAAGGTCGAATTCAACCGCGATATCCGCCCCATTCTTTCCGACAAATGCTTCCAGTGCCATGGGCCGGACCCGGCGCATCGCAAGGCGAAGTTGAGGCTCGATACGGCGGAGGGGGCGAAGGTCATCGTCGCGGGGAAGCCGGAGAAGAGCGAACTCTACGCTCGCATCATCGCCAACGATCCGGACGAGCGCATGCCGCCGAAGAAGACGGGGAAAACGCTGACGAAGGCGGAAGTCGAGCTGATTCGCCGCTGGATCGACGAAGGCGGGACGTTCCAATTGCACTGGTCGTTCGCGCCGCCGCAGCGGCCCGCAATTCCGTCATTAGCCCGCAGCGCAAGCAAGGGCTGGGTCCGCAACCCGATTGATGCATTCATCCTCGCCCGATTGGACGCCGAGAAGCTCGCGCCATCGAAGGAGGCCGACAAGATCACGCTGATTCGCCGGGTGTACTTCGATCTGCTCGGCCTACCGCCGTCGCCGGGCCAGGTCGACGCGTTCCTGAAGGACAATCGACCCGACGCTTACGAGCGGCTCGTCGACGCGCTCTTGGCGTCGCCCCATTTCGGCGAACGCATGGCGATGTACTGGCTCGACCTCGTGCGTTATGCCGACACCGTGGGTTATCACGGCGATCAGGAGCATCACATCTCGCCGTATCGCGATTACGTCATCAAGGCGTTCAACGACAACATGCCGTTCGACCGCTTCACCATCGAACAACTGGCCGGCGACCTTCTTGCCTCCCCTCTCCCGCCGGGAGAGGGGCCGGGGGTGAGGGGACCGACCAACGATCAGAAAATAGCGACCGGCTACAACCGCCTCTTGCAAACGACGCATGAAGGCGGCGCGCAAGACAAGGAGTATCTCGCGATCTACTCGGCCGACCGCGTGCGTAATTTCGGCGCCGTCTGGATGGGAGCGACGCTCGGCTGTGCCCAGTGTCATTCGCATCGCTATGATCCGTACACGCAGAAGGATTTCTATCGCATCGCGGCTTTCTTCGCGGACATCGAAGAGCGTGGCGCTTTTAAGGGGCCTGACGCGACGCCGACGAAGCGCCCGCCGGAGATCATGGTGCTTTCACCGCTGGACCGCGAGGAGGCCGATGCCGTTCGCAAAAAGATCGAGACGCTTGAGCGCATAAAGGGACCCGAGCGGGAAATCGCCGAGCAGAAAACGCTCCTGGCTCAGCTCGAGAAACGCAAGCGGCAGACGATGGTCACGGTCGCGCTGCCCAAGCCGCGCGTCATTCGTGTCTTGACCCGCGGCGACTGGATGGACGACAAAGGCGAGATCGTCGATCCGGGTGTGCCGCATTTCATGACTCAGCTCGCCATCAAGGATCGTCGTCCAACTCGGCTCGACCTCGCGAAGTGGTTGACGTCGGCGGACCATCCGCAGACGGCGCGGGTTTTCGTCAATCGGCTCTGGCATCTGTACTTCGGCCACGGATTAGCACGTACGCTCGAAGACGCCGGCTCTCAGGGCGAATGGCCGACGCATCCGGAGTTGCTCGATTGGCTGGCGATCGAGTTCATGGTTCGTAGTCATCACGCTCCGCGTGATGGAAAGCCTCACGCGGAGCGTGAGGTCTACGATGGGCCGGCATGGAACATCAAGCACATCGTTCGGCTGATCGTGACGTCGAGCGCCTATCGCCAATCGTCCGTCGTATCGGAAGCGGTTCTCAAACGCGATCCGGACAATCGGCTCTACGCTCGGCAATCGCGCTTTCGTCTGCCGGCCGAGATGATTCGCGATCAGTCGCTGGCGGTCAGCGGGCTGCTGGTGGATCGCGTTGGCGGCCGCAGCGTAAAGCCTTATCAACCGGATGGGTACTACGCCTACCTCAACTTCCCGAAGCGGACGTACGTCGCCGACAGCGGGCAGGACCAGTATCGCCGCGGCGTGTACACGCACTGGCAGCGCACGTATTTACATCCGATGCTGCGGGCCTTCGACGCGCCGACGCGCGAGGAGTGCACGGCACAGCGACCGATCAGCAACACGCCCCTGGCTGCCTTGGTGCTTCTGAACGATCCGTCGTTTCTCGAATGTTCGCGCGTTTTCGCAGCTCGCATCTTGCGCGACGGCGGCGTGAACGATGCGGCTCGCATTCGCTGGGCCTGGCGGCAGGTGCTGTCTCGCGTGCCGGAGGTCCGCGAAGCCGACATCGTCGCGAACCTTTTGGCAAAGAGCAGGGTCCATTTTGGCAAGAATACGGCTTCGGCCGACAGCGTAACGCGCATCGGCCTCGCCCCGCGGCCGGCCGGCCTCAACGTCGTCGAACTCGCGGCTTGGACCACCGTGGCACGCACGCTGTTCAACCTCGACGAAACGATCACACGCGATTGAGTGGCGATCCGGCAAGCTACGTGGGGCACGTCTTTAACGTGCCAGAACCCGGAAAAACACGGGAAGCGGCACGTTGAAATCGTGCCCCACGTAGCTTGCCGGATAGACTCTGAGAGACCTGTCCCATGGATGAACGATTGCAGTGCGCGCGATTTCCCCGTTCCTCAACCTACCACCCCGAATGGGTACTCGCCAGCTTCAGCAGCGGCGCCAACGCTCTATGGCTGACCGAATGGCTGACCGAATGGCTGACCGAGGCCGTCGATCTACGCCCGGGTATGCGCGTACTCGACCTGGGCTGTGGCCGGGCGATGTCTTCCATTTTTTTGCGTCGCGAGTTCGACGTACAGGTCTGGGCAGTCGACTTGTGGTTCAACCCTTCCGAGAACATGCAGCGTATACGCGATGCCGGCGTCGAGGACGGGGTATTCCCCTTGCATTGCGATGCGCGGATGCTGCCGTTCGCCACGGAGTTTTTTGACGCCATCGTGTCGATCGATTCATTCGTTTACTACGGCACCGACGACATGTACTTGAACAATCTCGCACGGTTCGTCAAGCCAGGCGGAGTGATCGGGGTTGCCGGAGCGGGGCTGGTGCGAGAGTTGCCTGGCGAAATCCCCGACCATCTCCACGCCTGGTGGAAACAGGATCAGCCTTGGTGCTTTCACACGCCAGGCTGGTGGCGGAATCACTGGGGGCGCACGAGCATCGTCGACGTGGAACGCGCCGACACGCTTGACGATGGCTGGCGCTACTGGGCGGATTGGCTCCGTCTGATCGCGCCCGACAATACGACCGAGATTAGCGCTGTGGAAACCGATGGCGGGAGATTTCTCGGTTACGTTCGCACCGTGGGCCGACGCAGGGCCGACTCGCCGCTGTACGATCCAGCCGTTTCGATTCCTCTGAATTATCTGCAAAAACCGCTCATGCGTGTCTAACGCGACTTTTTCGTTGACGTGAGCGCGCTCGCCGGTTACCATGCACGCTTGCGTTGAAGCGCGTTGAGTGCACGGTCGTTTCCAGCAAGGATCGGAGTGGGACATGGAGTATATGGAAGTTCCCAAGAACCTACAGCCCGACGGATATGCACTTTGCTCCGAATAACAGCTGCCCGTGCGGTTTCCCTGGCGCCCGGCTCGCTCCCGGCCAAGGGTATTTCTACGTCTCCAAGGAGGTGGCCGAGTTCCGAAGTGACTGTCCGAGCGTCAAAGAGGTCGAACTCAAGATCCAGCGCATGCAGCATCAAATGGGCGCCATGATCTTCATGGACCAGGGGGTGGCGGCGCCGATCCTGATGTGCGAGCTCGGTGCGAAGAAACGCGGGCTGAACCTGGAAGTCGCGTCGGCGGACGCCAAGCACTGGTGGAAGACCGGAACCGTGCCGATCCGGGCAACGCCGATGGCCGGCGAGGAAGCGCCCGCGGAAGGAAGCGGATGCGGCAGCCTGGTCGCCATCGGCCTGGGCGTGCTCGGGTCGATCCCGCTGTTGCTAATACTGATTCTCCACTGGTACTTCGCGGAAAACTGAGCATGAACCTCACTCGCCTCGGAATCTTGA
>VGZI01000305.1 GCA_016872605.1 Planctomycetota bacterium | reverse complement strand
ATTGCGGTACACCGAGGGCAAATCCCCGTCCGGCGCCGCGCTCGTTCAGCACCATGCGGAAGTCATGGTCCACACCGACAGCAAGGCCGCTGTCGCCGTCACGAAACTCATGGGCCAATCGGCGCCTAAACTCGCCGAGCAGGGACTGGGCCAACTGCAACTTTTCTTCTCCGCCCTGAGCTGCTACGTCGATCGCCACCCCGAACGCGTGGACACTCTGTTTCGTCCGGAGCCGTAGGCCGACTTGCAGTTGCGATCCAGAATTGCAAGCGGCAGAGGGACCAAGCGTATCACTGGCGCTTTCAGGTCATTTGGTGGGCGCATTGCACTCACGCCATGCGGGGCAGTCCATAAAATGCTTGCATGGCCAAGAAGAAGTTGACCTATCAAGATGCGGGCGTCGACATCGGGCTTTACGAGCAAAGCCTTGCCGGGATGCTGCCGTTCATCAAACGAACGCACACGCCGCGCGTCATCGACGGCTTTGGCGGGTTTGCCAGTCTATTCAGCCTCGATTTCAACGCTCGCCTATTCGCCAAGAATTATCGCCACCCGGTCTTGGTCACGTGCAACGACGGTGTCGGCACCAAGCTCAAAGTCGCCGGATTGATGAACAAGCATGACACCGTCGGCATCGATCTCGTGGCCATGTCGGTCAACGATTGCCTGTGCACCGGCGGCGAACCGCTAATGTTCCTCGATTATCTCGCCCTGCCCAAGGACGATCCGCCGCTGATCAAACAGATCATCAAAGGGATCAGCGATGGCTGTATTCAGGCCGAGTGCGCTCTGGTCGGCGGCGAGACGGCGATCCTGCCTGATTTTTATCAGCCAGGCGATTACGACCTAGCCGGCTTCTGCGTCGGCGTCGTCGAACGCGAGAACATCATCGACGGCCAGGCCATTCAAGTCGGCGATGTCGTCCTCGGCCTTGCGAGCACCGGGCTGCATTCCAACGGCTACAGCCTTGCTCGGAAGATCGTTTTCGAGCACGCGGGGCTGAAGGCGACTGACCATGTGCCGGAGTTGGGCCGCACCGCCGGCGAAGAGTTGCTCGAACCGACGCGCATCTACGTGAAGGCAGTGCACCAGGTGCTCAGCCATTATCCGATCAAAAAGCACGTGATCCGCGGCCTGGCGCACATCACGGGCGAGGGGCTGCCGGGCAATGTGCCTCGCATCCTGCCGCCGGGCCGGCGTGTTTTCTTGAAGCGTGGCAGTTGGCCGATTCCGCCAGTGTTCACTTGGCTGCAGAAGCTCGGCGAAGTCGAACAGTCCGAGATGGACATGGTGTTCAACAACGGCATCGGCTTCGTGATGATCGTGAGCCGTTTCTTCGTGGAGAGCATCCAGCGTCAGCTGTGCGACGCCGGCGTGCCGACCTATGCGATCGGCGACGTTCGCGAAGGCGAGGCTGATGTGGAGTGGTGTTGAGACGTTTGATTCGGGCGTTGGAAGCAACGGGGTTCGGGAGCCCCCTCGCCCTGGGGCTTCCAACATGATTGAGAAGGAGTCCTTCATGCCAGAACAACGCAAGATCGTGACCGCAACCCCGGAGAATAGTGAAACGCCGCTCGATCAGGTGCGCGGCTGGGTTACGCCGAACTCGCTGTTCTTCGTGCGCAACCATTTCGATCCCCCGAAGCTCGATGTCGGTACCTGGCGGTTGCGGGTCGGCGGTCTTGTCCAGCGCAAGATGGGATGGACGTTCGATGACTTGCTGGCTCTTCCTGAACGCACCGTGTTTGCGACCGTCGAATGCGCCGGCAACGGGCGATCGTTCCTGGCTCAGCGCGTGCCCGGTGTTCCGTGGGGCGCCGGGGCCATCGGTCACGCGGAGTGGACCGGAGTGCCGTTGAGCATTGTGCTCGAGCGTGCCGGAATCCAAACCGGTGCGGTTGAAGTGCTCTTCGAAGGCGCCGACCGCGGTACGGAGCCGGATCATCCCGAGCCAATGAACTTCGAACGCAGTCTGCCGCTGGCCAAAGCCATGCATCCCGATACGCTGCTCGTCACGCGCATGAACGGCGAACTTCTCAACGAGATCCACGGCGCTCCGCTGCGACTCTTCGTCCCAGGATGGTACGGCGTCGCATCGGTCAAATGGCTCTCGCGCATCGAAGTCATCGACAAGCCATTCCGCGGGTATTTCCAGTCCAAAAAATACACGACGCAGCGGCGCGCATCCAACGGCCTGGAGACAATTATCGTCGGGCCGATGGCAGTCAAGTCGGAAATAATCCGCCCCAAAGCGGGCGATCTCCTCGGCATCGGCACGAACCGCGTTGTCGGCCTGGCCTGGGCGGGGGAGGATGCCGTTGCCAAAGTTGACATCAGCACGAACGGCGGCCAAACGTGGTCCACTGCCCAGTTGATGGGACCACAGGCTGCTTACTCGTGGACGCTGTGGGAGTACCTTTGGGAAGTCAGCGAACCGGGCGATTTCTCGGTCCTTGCCCGTACGACGTCGACCGACGGGCGCGTGCAGCCGATGGAGTACGATCCACTTTATCTCGGATATCAGATCGACTTCTGCCGAGCGACGCCCGTCCGCGTCGCCGCCGCCACGCGCACCTATGCCGAGATCGGCAACCTCGAAGCACTGCTGTTCGACATCAACGCCTATGCCGAGGAGAACAAACGATTGCCGCTCGACATCGAAGCCCAGTACAACGCCGGCGGTGGGATATGAGTGCCTCGCACGAAGTAGGCGGTGAATGCCCCTCGGCCGTGTGCGCGTCTCCTTGTCGGTGCGTTACTTGATGAGCAAATGAACTAATGCCGCCCCCAACTCCGGGAATTGAAACTCATATCCCGCCGCCGTGGCTTTCTTCGGCAACACCCGCTGGCCGGTAGTGAGTATGTCGGCGACTTCGCCCATTGCCAGGCGTAGCATGAAACCGGGTGTCGGCATGAAGCTGGGGCGGCCCAGGACGCTGCCGAGAGCCTTGGAAAAATCGTAATTCGTCATCGGATTCGGCGCCGTCGCGTTCAGAGGCCCCGTGATCTCCGCGTGGTCGAGCGCAAACAAAAGCAAACCGACTTCATCCTCGATATGAATCCAGCTCATGTACTGCGCGCCGCCCGCGATCGGGCCCCCGACGAAGAACTTGAACGGCGTGAGCATCTTGGCCAGCGCCCCGCCGTTGGCTTCGAGCACGATTCCGGTGCGGAGATAAACCACTCGAACACCGTGCTTCATCGCGGGCTCGGCGGCGCGTTCCCAATCCATGCAAACGCTCGCCAGGAAATCGTTGCCGGCCAGGCTCGCTTCGGTCAGTTCTTCGTCGCCGTGTGGGCCGTAATAGCCGATCGCCGAACCATTGACGAGAACGCGCCTGGATGAGCCGGAAGCGTCAAGGGCGGTTTTTTTCCCCAGTGCCGCGACAATGTTCTCGGTGCTCCTGACCCGGCTCGACCGAAAAAGCGCCTTGAAGTCATCGCTCCAGCGTTGGTTGAAAAGCCCTTCTCCCGCGAGATTGACGACGGCGTCACAGTCGGCAACGGCGTCCTGCCAGGCGCCCGCAACCATCGGATCGCCGTCGACGATGGTGACGCCATCGCCGAAGGTCGGCTTGGCCACATCGGGCCGACGCGTCAGGACGACGACCTGATCGCCGCGATCTCGAAGTTTCTTGATGAGATGCGAACCGACCAGGCCCGTTCCACCGGTGATGAACACGCGCATGACATGCCTCTCGCTTTTTCAGCGCAATTTCGGCTAATGAATTCGAATCCCACAAGATCGTTTTATGGACGAGACGAGTCATGCCGCAGACGTGGACTTTCAATCGAGATCGTTGTCATGGAGATGCTGCGTTGGGTCGATAGGCTAAATGTCGGATCCCTTCTTCTTCTCGGGTTGAGCGTCTTTTTTCGGAATGTTGATGTCATGGCTGCCGCCGTCGCGTGGCAGATCGACATGGACGTCGGTTTCCACGATCAGTTTTCCGCCTTGAGCTGTAAAACCTGTGACATGAATGACCGTGGGACCGCCCGCGAAGCCTTTTCCGCCGTCGGCGGCGGTGTCGTAGAATCCATCGCGAATGTTGGCGAAGCCCTGTGGTCCTGAGTTGCCTTTGGCGCCGTCGGGGGTCAACACCACGTCGCCGAAGGGGATCGCTTGGCCGTCATAAATAATTTTCCCCTGCAGGGGATAGCGCGTGGGCTCACCGGGCCCGCAACTGGTGATGAGTATCGTGCTGAAAATAACAACGATGGCGCTAAGCCTACGCATGGCCGATCCTCGCTGCTATTCCCAGGAAACCGATTCGCTACCGTTTCGGCTGGCCAATGGAAGCAGAACCCGGTTGAGATCGATCGATTCGCGCAAGAAGCGAATGGATGCGTCCGCGAATGCGACATTGCACCCGCCCGGATGGTTGCTTCCCATGCTGATGTCGTTGTAATTGCCGCCGCCGTTGTAGCGCACGGTTCGCATGGCATTACGAACATTCTTTGCCGAGGTATAGTCGTTATTCCAGAGCCCGCCGCGGACCCAAGAACGCAGCGAGCCCGGACTTAGCTCCAGGCCGTTCCAGGCAACCTCGAAGAGCATCAAAGTGTTGCTGACGCCGTCGGGGACTTGGTTGAAGTTGACGCTTGATGGGACAGTGGGCGTCGCATTCGTGCGGGTCGGATAATAGGGGAGCATCCCGTCGCAAGCCAAGCCGCCCTGACTTGAACCGAGGCCATTGACATTGTAGGGCACGCCGGTAGTCGGGTTGGTGCCGCTCGGCCCGGCGTTCCCGCAGTAATGAATTGTGAACGCAAGTTGGCCATTGCTCATGTTGTCGATCGTACTGCTCGATTGCTCGTTGGAATAACTCGGACAGAGGAAGACGGAAATCCGGTTCCCGCCCATCTGGCGATTAACGTTCCCGGCCACGGCATACGCGGCCAGCGTGGGATTGGCCTGCTTGAACAATGGTTCCTGTTCGAGCCAGGGCAAGATGAAAACCTGCCAGCCGATCGACGTTGAGCCGAGAATGGGACTCTTGGGGAGGGTCTTGTAGGTTTCGTGATAGGAATGCAATGCCAGTGCGATCTGCTTCATGTTGTTGCCGCACTGCGACCGTGCCGCCGCCTCGCGCACTTTCTGCACCGCGGGCAACAAGAGACCGATCAGTATCGCGATGATCGCAATGACGACGAGCAATTCGATCAACGTAAAGCCGCTGCGCTGACGCCCGTCAGGTAGATTGCGATGTTGGCTCATGAGACCTCCGGAGATGAAGTTGAAGAAATATCAAGTCAGTCTAGAGACTGTTTCACAACTGCCCGACTGCGATAACAATGCAGGCCAAGCGGACGAAGCCATGGTACATGAACGAGTAACGTTCCCAACGGTTAGCGATGCGGC
>VGZI01000304.1 GCA_016872605.1 Planctomycetota bacterium | reverse complement strand
TGGCTTTGCAGGCGTCCTCGCTCAGTATCGAATTGAGCAACGAGGCGGTTTCTGGCTCAACGACGCCGAGCTTGCGAATAAGCTCATCCCGACCCTCGACGGATTTGACAGTTAGGTCCCGCTGGATGACGAATGTCAATTCACCTTTCAAGAGTGCGTCGAAGAACTCCGTCATCGGGTTTTTGGCAAGGTTTTGCTGCGTGGAATCATAGACAATCTTGTTGCCACCTATGTCAATCTCTAGCTTGACGCCGACATGGCGTTGCAAGACTACCCAGTTGCCGTCGCTGTCTTTCTCCTTGGGTGTCCATTCGATCAGGGACACGTACTTCTGGTCCTGGTTGAGTTGCTGATCCGTAGTTTTCACAGTTTGCTTGATCACGGTCGTTATCTCCTCAAACATCGGCACGCCCGGACGATCAAAGGCCTTGAACCGCATCTCCGCTGCTGCAGGAAACGGGGAATCGTCTTTCGGCACGGGTCGAACGGGCACGTACTTGGTGAGGAGCCATTCCCCCTCGTATTTGCGGCGCGGCCAGGGCGTCTGCGATTGGCTGAAGATCGTGCGGGCGTCCGCGGCCGTCTTGCGTGTGACCGCGTCGAAGATGTGATCGAGGGTAACCTTCTCACCGGCGGCGTATTTGCCCCGCCAGGCTTCGATCAGATGGTGATAGAACATGCTGCGCTTGATCTGCTTCTCTTCCGGATAGTAGTAGCTCTTCTGCCCAGGCTTGCAGGAGAAGAGGGCCGCGATGCCCTTGGGCACCTCGGTCTCGTCGCGATCGATGAGCTGCACCTTTTCCGAGGCAAAGGAGAGGTCGCGCGTCGGATCATTGCGACAAGCGTTGACGATCAGCAGCTTGCGCTTGGCCTTGCACGCTTCGAGCAGACGGTACACTCCCTCCTTGCCGTCCATCGGCACCATCGTCTTCTTGTCGAGCAGGTCCGCGTTGACCGGGCAGAAGTAGCCGACCGGGTCGTCCTTGTACTGCACCCCATGGCCGTTGAGGGCGATCAGCAGCGTGTCGTCGGGACCGATTTCCTCGAGGATGATCTTGATCTTCTCGACGAAATTGGCGGCGGTGGGCCGGAGCTTGTCATCGGTCTGCTGATCGTGGAGGAACTCGACGTTTTCCTTGGCGAAACCAGTCTCCAGGAGCACGTCGCGGAATTCGCGCATTTCCTCGATGGTGTAAGGCAATGGCCGCCACTGGTCGGTCTTGCCGTATTTGGCGATGGCGACGAGGATCGCGTACTGCGTCCCCTTCTTGCCGCTCCCTTCGGCAATCGGCGTGGCCGAGGACGGCGCCGTCGCCCAAAGGCAGATTCCGAGGGCGAGCAATACGAGTGTGCGAAGAGTCATGGACTGATCACTTTCAGAAAAAGTTGGTGGTTGAGATCATCAATACTCATCGAAGACCTTTTTTGCGGTAGGGTGGTTTTCCCGTGCAATCGACGCTGATCGTCGTCGCGCTTCGGGTCACTCACCCTAAGGAATGCGTGTCGAATTGCGATCTTTACGCAAAAATGACAGGAGTTCGGAAAATGGTTGACTAGTCCAATGGCGAAGCGTATGATGAGCGCGATTATGCGGCTTCATACCGCTCGACCTGCGCCGCCAGGGCCTGTTCCATGCTGACCACTTTGCCGAGTTTGCTACGACGCCTGCACGAACGCCGCGATGAGCAGGCCTGGCAACGTTTCGTCGATTTGTACACGCCGGTGCTGCTCACCTGGGCGCGGCGCCTCGATTTGTCGGCAACCGACGCGAGCGACCTCGTCCAGGAGGTGTTAGGGCGTGTGGACAATAGCTGGGAGAAATCGGGTGGTTAGGTTACAGCAACAGCACCGTGATCGCCGCGACCGTTTTTGGAGGCGCCAAGGCAATGCGCCCGTTCATCATTTGGGCAGTGATGGCATTCGCGACCTGCGCCGGAGCCGTATCTCCCTTGTCGGCCGCGGTCTTTCAGTACGCTGTCGAATTGCCAGCCAAGAAAGGAAACGCCACCGCCTTCCTCTGGCTTCCCCCTGAGGCCAAGCAAGTTCGCGGCGTGCTCATGGCCGGGATGACGCTGGCCGAGCGGGAACTCGTCAAGGATCCGCAAATTCGCAAGGCGTGCGAAGCGGAGCAACTGGCCATCGTGTTCCTGACCACCGGCCTCGGTTCGGTGAACATTCAAGAAGTGCTCGACGAATTTGCGAAGGCCTCCGGCTATCGCGAGTTGTCGGTCGCGCCTCTGTTCTTCGTGGGCCATTCCGCAGGGGGGCCGCAAGCAAAAGCTGCCGCGGCGAAGTTCGCGGATCGCTGCTTCGGGGTGATGCAATACCGCGGCGGGGCGCCGAGCTGGGAGCCGCCGCTGCCGCCCGGCATTCCCGCGCTCATGATGCTCGGGCAGTTCGACGAGTTCGGTAAGTCGATGATGCGCGACGACAAGGGGCGCGAGAACTGGGAGAATGGCCGCGACGAAATGGCGAAGTTTCGCGGCCTCGATCCGGCCAACCTTGGCAGCATCATCATCGAGCCGGGCGCCGGGCACTTCGCCTGGTCGGATCGCAGTGCCGCCTATCTGGCCCTTTTTCTGCGCAAGGCCGCTCAGGCGAGGATTCCCGAATGGCCGATCGACGCCAAATCTCCCGTGGCATGCAAGCGAATCGATCCCGCGAGCGGCTGGCTCAGCGACCTGACCATCAAGGCAAGGGGTGAACACCCGCCTGCGGCGTTCAACGATTACCGGGGAGACAAGGCCCGCGCCGGTTGGCATTTTGATCGTGAGATGGCCCTTGCGACGCTCGCTTATCACGAAGGCCTCGGCAAAAAGGATCAGTTTCTTCGCTGGACCGACCCCGTATCCGTCGAGGCCGGTGCGCGTTTCTTTTTCAACGAGATCAGGTGGGTGAAGGACGGGCAAACCTTTTCGGTGCAACCCGCCTATGCGGATACGTATCCCAAGACGCAGAAGGACGGCAAGGGGCCGCGCTGGGCCTTGGCGGGCAAACCGGTCGGGCATGCGAAGACGCCGATCAAGGTACGCACGGTCGGCGGGCCCTTCGTCGCGATCGGCCCCAACACCTTTCGCATGCGTTTCGATGCCCTGGCCCCGGCAACGAGCCCAGGCCGCGGCACCTTCCTCGCCTACAACGACGGCGACGCGGAGTATCGTTACACCGAGCAGGTCGGCATGATGCCCAAGGGCTTCGGCAACCTCACCGCGGGCAAGGAGCAGAAAATCGCCTTCCCGCCCATCGGCGACCTGAAGGCCGACACGGCTCCCGTTCCGTTAAAGGCGACGAGCGACTCGGGGCTGCCCGTCGAATACTACGTGGCGTATGGCCCCGCGATCATCGAGAACGGCAAGCTCAAGATCGCGGAGATTCCCGCTCGCGCCCGGTTTCCACTGCCAGTCAAGATGGTCGCCTACCAGTTCGGCCGAGGGGTCGAACCGCGGGTACAAACCGCACCGCCCGTGGAACAGGTCGTTCGCATCCACGGGCCATAGCTGCCATCCGGTCACGAAGAGAATGTTATTTGGGCGTGCTCCAGATTCTCACCACGCCCTTGCTTCCCGACACGACCCGCTGGCCGTCCGGGCTGAACGCGATGGCCGTGACGTGTCCATGCTGCCAGAGACGATGCGTTTGCCATCGGGGGGTGAATGCGACAGAGGTGACAGTCGCCTCATGTCCCTCGAAAAGTTCGACTTCCTTGCCGGTGTTGGCGTCCCAGAGTTTGACGTTGTTTTCGCCGTCTCCGGAAACGACACGTTTGCCATCGGGGCTGAAGGCTACGGCGTTGACGTCGTATTCGTTCTCGGGGTCGATGGTGCGCAGCTCTTTGCCGGTGGCAGCGTTCCAGATTTTCATCTTGTCGTCGGCGCTGCCGGTGACGAGCATTTTTCCGTCGCGAGAGAAGGCCGCCGATGTGACGCTCTCCTTGTGTCCACGCAGGGTCTGGAGTTCGTAGCCGCTCTTGACATCCCAGATCTTGAGGGTCTTGTTCCAGTGGCCCGAGACGAGGCGCTTGCTGTCGGGGCCCAGCCTGTGTATCTCGGGCCGTCGTTCGCGCCGGTTCAAGCGTTTGCGCCGATGGCCGGGGCGACGCGACGATGCGCGCTCGCAACAACAATAAACCCCGCAACCGACCCGAGGACGTGCCCAATCCGTTCCTTGACAGTCTCGAAGCCCGCATCCCTGGCGCGGAGCTTGACGCGCGGATGACTGGCCCAATCGCGAAACCTGGCAGCCCGATCTTGTCTTCATGCAGATCCAGGCCGGCTTGCTGAACCACAAGAGCATCGGCTGGCTACCCACCAAGACGCACTATGCCGATACGAAGGAAGCCGAGCGCATCGGCTGCAGGGAAGGCACGCTCATTATCGAGGAATGGCTACTCATCGAGTACGCCGTCGGCACGATCCCCGTCAATCCCGAGACTGTCGTCGATGTCGTCAGCAAGCTTGCCAAGCCCGATGTGGCACCGCACCGGATTACGCACATCACCATCGAAGAACTCGAAAAGGCACTTGAGAATCGCATCAAGAGCATCGACGTATTCGCTATTGCGCAATCGATCATCGAGCGAAAGAGAGGTCGAATCTAGGCTACTGCGCGGCATCGCCATCCGAGGGAACGAGTTCGAGCGTAAAAACGATCTGACTTCGCAATTTGTCGCCACCATCCTTTCCTTGCTGAATCTGGTGGCTGACATACCGGAACTCGCCAAGGTACTTGTAATACCCGCTCCGGTCCGTCTTCTCAAAAAGATGAAGCTCCCTTTCCTCCTCTCCATGGTCCTTGATTGCTCGATTCCCGCGAACCATCTCCATGTCACCTACCTGTCCCTCGCCGGTGTACGAAAACTGCGTCTCCGAAAGCCAGCCATCCTGGTAGCCGAAATCCTCCCCGCTGGGCGCCGTAAACAAGAAGACGTAGGGGTGATCGGCGCATGGAGCAATGCCCGACTGCGCGTTTCCACCGAAAGGCACATGAATGTCGTTTCGCCGGTGATAAGGCTTATTACGCTCAAACATCGCAGCTCCCATTGCGCGGATAATCGGCCATCAACAATCAATCCCAATCACGTATATCGGAACCTGGATTGCGCTCTTGAAGTACGGAAGATATCGGCACACCTTCTCGTACGTCAGGCTGCCGTCCCAGTTTTGCCCATGATGTGACTGCAGGCACTTTTGGAAACCTCGCGTAGTCGTCACATAGACTCCGATGTCAATCTTGTTCAGGGCCGAATACGAAGCGACTTGAAACTTGAGTAGGTCAATCCCTAAGTAAGGAGGAATGGCCGAAGCCAACTTCCACGCCCACGCGGTCTTTCAGGAAGTCCATCTTGGCCGATGGATCACCGGGATCATCGAACACCGCCGGCTGTCGTACCCACCCCTGAGCGACGAATAG
>VGZI01000303.1 GCA_016872605.1 Planctomycetota bacterium | reverse complement strand
CGGGCGTTTGCCGTGCGCGCTCGGCCGCGTCAGCCACGCCTCGTCGCGAATCAGCGCAGCGCGGCCGTTGACGCGCAATATCTCGCCGACTCCTGGAACCAAAAACAGCAGGCCGATACGACCGGTCTCCACAACATTGCGATAGCTGTCGACCCGTCTGTTGCCGATGCGATCGGGAATCAACATCGTCCGCTCGTCAACGACGTGGACGAAGCCCGGTGCGTCTCCACGGGGCGATGCGTCACAGCGTTCATCGGCTGAATGCGTGCTGAGCACCACGAACGGCGTACGTACTCGTCGAGCGCGTGCAACTCCTTTCGCAAGGAAAATTGCGATGGCGTGCCGATCAGCGCGGTAAGGGTTTCGAATGAACGGATCTGTTCGGCAAAACGATCCACTGACATACGTTCACTTCGTTCCAAGGCTCACCAGCACACTCGGTCCATGTATTACCGTCGCCCGGTATTCTTACCGCGCACGCCATAAAGTGGCGGCCTCGCTTGCGGCATCTTGTGATGCGGCGACCAGCGGCTGTCATCGCTTTGGTGTTCTTGCAGCCAGGTTAGCAAGGGAACGTCGGTTTCTTCCGGGTCGTAGGCGCTGCTGGCGGAGGAGCCGCAACCCAGAAGTTGGCGGCGAATCGGGTCGACGCGGTCGAGCAGATGCGTCACGGTCATTTCATCCTTGGGGCGCAGCCAGCGATAGGCATAACCGTACCAAAGGACCTTGCGCGTGTGCGGACCGTAGTTGGGGCTGCGCGAATGCCACAGCCGGCGGTCAAGAAGCAAGGCAGAGCCAGCCGGCACGCGCAGTGGCACCGACCCGGGAGGGCACGATCGGCTGTCATCCAAGTTAGGCATTTCGTCGGTAAAATGGGACGCGGGCAAGAGCAGCGTATTCCCCCAATCCGGACCGGAAACGTCCGTCAAGTAAAACGCGACCTTGAGTGACAGGCGTGGTCGAGGATGAAACTCGAGTTCCTCGTTGACGCGCATGCTGTCTTGGTGCCAGGCATAGGGATGCTCCGGAGGCGTCGTTCGCGGCGGCAATGTGTCGAGATGGGTGTGATAAACGTAAATGTTCCAGCCCAGGATTCCCCACACCTTGGGAAAGGTCCGGGGCCAATCGATCAGGTCCACGAAGCCGTCATCCTCCGGAAGGAAGTTGGTGAACGACAGCAATCGGTCGGCGCCGTGATTGAGCGTTCGCTCGCGGCGATCGATGCGGTCCACGGCGGCGATGAGTCGACCGGCCGTGTGCCGATCCAGTGCATCAGGGATTACCAGGTATCCCTGGTCCTGAAAGAAGCAGCGTTCTTCCTCCGTCAGACAATATTTCAAGCAGGCTGAGTCCATGGTGCACCTTGTCGTGCCTTAAGGTTAGGTTAAAGGTCTCTGGTCCTATCGAACCAGGCGGGCGATTGATTCACGGGGACATTCCTTTGGGTCCGGCAGATCGAGCCATGGTGGCCGCCGTGCGCAGCAAACGGACGGCTGCTTCAACCAGCATTTCTCCGGAACCGCGCTGCACGAGCGAATTGGTCACCTCGTAGCTGCCGGCGGCATAGGCGGCACGCGGCGGAATGTATGCGGTCTCCACGCAGTTGGACAACTCGACGACCAGCGTGGTGCGAAACGGCGAGGCCCTCTTGATCGCCAGACCCAGCTCGACGAAGATTTCGCCCGGCAAACACACGATGGCCACCTCGTTGCCGAGCGTCAACACCGTCACGTCCACGGGAAGTCGGTCACCGATACCCGCCCACGTGCGGCTCAGGCCCCAGTTGATGAACTTGTCCGTGTCAACGTGCGCGGGCCGATGGCGGAGGTTGTCGAGAATCACATGCTTGTAGGCGCGCACCTGATCGAGAAAATCGACCTTCTCTCCGGCCGTGGCTGCGGCCAGCAATTTCGTGGCTCGGACGACCTCCTCTTTGGTTACTTTCTCGAGGAGCAAGGGCACGACGGTGGATTGAACTCGCAAGGTGGGCTCCTTCACCGGCGCCAGCTTTTTCAACGAATTGCCAACGGTTTCTCCGAGCGAGCCGCCGATGAACGCGGTCTTGTTGCGTTCTTTGCGTGCCGGGTCAACGTGATTGATGTCGCCGCAGCAGCCGGTGCCAAAGATCGATATGGCGTTTTTGCCGAGTGCTTCCCGTACGGCTTGCTCGATGAAAAATGGATAATCCGCACTCCATTCCAGGCCGCCAACGGTATCGAGGTGCAGCGCGAAATTGCTGAACACGGCCCGGGTCTGTTCCGCATCAATGGAACGCACGGTGAAGATGTTGAGGTCTGGGTCGATCGGCCCCGCGGCTCGGAGCACGTCCGGATGATCCAGGGCCATCCAGGTTCGCACGCTGCCATCGCGCAGAAGAAACCGGCGATTGAAGGAGACGGGCGTCTCTTGCCGAGCGGTTCCCGCATGGATGACGCTCGGCTTGGCCGACTCATGGGCCTTGACGATGGCCTCGACCACGCCCCGGATGAGAATGGCAGAGTACGAATCAGGGCGGCGTTCGCCCGCAGGTTTTCCCAGGTAGAGGTAAAGATCCCTTCCATAGTCGGGCGAGGTATGGGAATGGGTGGCCGAAACGACGATATGTCGTTCCGGAATCTTCGTCCGGGCTGATGCCTGCTTGCGCACTTCGGTCGAGAGATCAACGGCAATACCGCAAAGGTCGCACACGACCAGGGCGGCCCGGACGTCGCCACTGCGAAAGACGATCGCCCTGGCCTTCAGAGGGTCTTTGGTTCCCGTGGCGAGGCGTTCGTGGTAGTACCCGGCGATGGGAAAGCCCTTCGGCGGGGTAATCACGACCTCGGCGACCCCCACGTGCAGCGGTTCGTCAGCCCAGCCAAGGGGGGCCCATGCCAGGTAGAGAATCACATACCCCACGCATCTGGTGGGTCTTCCCCACTGCCCACGAGTGGGTGTCCATCGAATATCCATGGTGGAGCCCTACGTGCTTTGATTGGCGCAAGTTCTCTTCATCCACCTTGATAATCTACAATAACGGTCCCGCTGCGCGGATGAGAGCTGCTTCTCGATTTCACAACCCAACAGGTTTCAGAGCAAGAGCGCTTGTACCAGGGGTCAGATGTCAGAGATCAACGTCGGAATTCGTGAGTTTTCGATCACTGGAAGGACTCACCTAGCTGACTTCTGATTTCTGATCTCTGACTGCCGCCGTCTGTTACTAGTTGCGCCTCCGCTTCGCGCAAGAACGCGGATGCGACAGCGATGTTGCGACCATGACGCCGTAACTCAGGCGAGCTAGAAAACGCCGAAAAGTGTCCTACAATGACACGGATAACTGAACCAATGGGTAACGTGTCCCGACGATCCGAAGCAATGCGTGTTGCTTTCTCGCCAGGTATTAGCCGACCGTAACCTATTTCACGCCAAGGGCTTGAGCGACGATCGAGAAGGCGAAGGTCGATGGTGTCGAGGTTAGCCCAAGAGAAGTTGCCCCTCTCGGTGTAGGGGTCAACCGCTGGAAATGGTTCTGCATAAGATCCTGTCCATCAGAAAGTCTCGACGAGGCAAACTCTTACCCCGTAGTGTAACGGTAGCACAAGAGATTTTGGTTCTCTTTGTCCTGGTTCGAATCCAGGCGGGGTAGTTGAAACAAAAACCCTTCCCAAGTAACGACTTAGGAAGGGTTTTCTTTTTCATGACGGCGACCCGAAAAGCCAAATTGTAGCCTAATTGTAGCCAATCTCACCCCGTCGCGCTTCTCGATTCGCTCGACGCGCTCGCCAGAATCGCGTTGAGTTTCTCGGCAGCCGCCGACTGACTACCTGCCATCACGTGCGAATATGTGTTGAGCGTTTGAATCGGCGTCGAATGGCCAAGGCGTTCTTGCACTGTCTTGATATCCGTGCCGGTGACGAGCAGCATCGACGCGCAGCTATGCCGCAGATCGTGGAACCGGAACGATAGCCCGGCCCGATTCAGGATCGGTTCGAAGGAGTGCCGGTAAACGTCGCTCTTTCGAAGATAGGAGCCGCTTCGTGATCCGCAGAAGATCGGCGCATCAGGTTTGTACGATCCTTCGGCCAACATGGCTTGTCGATGTTCCGCAAGAGCTTCGAGCGTGAAGGCCGAAAGTGTGATCGTGCGCCGAGCCTTCTTCGTTTTCGGAGGCTTGATTGCGAGGACGCCGTGAACTTCTTCGAGAGATTTGGTTATTGAGATGGTGCCGCGTTCGAAATCGACATCACGCCAGATCAAGGCCAGCAATTCGCCTTGCCGACATCCCGAATCAATCGCCAGGACGTAGAGTGCATAAAGCCGATCCTCATTCGCCGCCTTGAGGAAGGCCGCCGTTTGCTCCGGCTCAAGTATCGTTGCTTCCGGTTTGTCGTGCTTCGGCATCGTGACGCGCTTCGCGGGGTTGTCTTTGACCAGGTCGAGCTTGACTCCCCACGAAAGCGCTGCACGCAATGCGATCCCTGCTTTCCTTTGCATCGCGGTCGAGTGCTTGGCATCGGCCAACGCACGATACATGCCCTGAACGTGAAGTGAATTGAACTTCGCGAGCCGGACTCCGCCGACATGTGGCTTGAGGAGGTTGCGGACGTGCTGCTCATATCCGGCGAACGTGCCGCGCGTTATCGTTGGTTTCACGGCGGCAAGCCATTGATCGAGGAAGGCTCCGACCGTCATGGCCCCGGTGTCGGAAACGAACCCGCGAGCCGCGTCGTTCTTCAGCTGGTTCATTTTTTCCATGACTTCGTTTTTTGTGTCGCCATAGACCCGTTTGCGAACGCGCCGGCCGTTGCCGCCCAGTCCGAACGACATGTCAGCGTACCAGCGCCCGGAAGGCAACTGGCAAATAGAACCCTCACCCCGTCCGCGTCGTTTCTTCGCCATGTCATTTTTCCTTTCGTTTGGTTAGCCAACCCTTGACCGTCTTTGCGTCCGATCCCGTGATCGACGCAATTTGCTTGATTGTCTGGCCAGCGGCATTGAGCCTTAGCGCTTCACGCCGTCGCGCCTGATATAAATTGACGCGGCAGCCGGTTGAGCAGGTGAGCCGATCCGCGCGGCTACCTTCGTCGCCCATCAACTCAAACCATCGCCCGCACTTCGAGCATTGTTGATATGTCTTGCTGCCGAAAATCGAGTGAGCGAATTGAACGTGCATCGCCCACCACAGCGACGGAGGCTTGAGAAGCAACCGATGCTCTGACTTGTCCCACGTCACGCGACTTGCACCCGGTTGACCTACCATGCCCATCACGGAGCCGAGCGTCATGAACACCGTGTCGTAAAGGACCCGAATTGCTTCGCTGGCCAACTCGTTTTCGGACGCGCTTGCCTTGATGAACGTGACCCCAGCAGTCCCCGTTGACAACTGCCAATGACGATCTAGCGCATTGTGCACGGCTCGCCAATCGAGTTTGG
>VGZI01000302.1 GCA_016872605.1 Planctomycetota bacterium | reverse complement strand
GAAGGCGGCCGTCGGCACGATCGACGCGGGATTCGGAGCGAGGCACAAGCCCCGGCCGGCGCAGCGCTCCAGTGACTGTTTCGCCGCTTGCCGAACTCGCGGCGACACTTCCGTCGGATGCCCGTCGAGGCACAGACCCAGTGCGGCCATGTTGAGTGCCTGCAGCATGCCAGCCGTCAGCCGCGGCGCATCGCCGAGCGCGACGGCCGCTTCGAATCGCACGCTCTCCATGCGGTCCGCACGCAACGAGGTGATCAGGCCCGATTCGGCTTCCGGATAATACGAGCAGTCGACGCTCGCCAGATAGCGGACTGCCGCTTGCCGAGCTCGCGCCTGAGTTTCGTCGACCTTGACATGAGCCGCGAAAATCTTGACTGGCGAGTATTTGCCGTCGGCGGCCATGCGAGCGACGTCGTCGTGATTTTCGATGCGTGGCGGCATCAAATGACCGGTGGCCAAGCGAAGGGGGGTCGGGTTTGTTTGGTTACCGTCTTGACTGCCCGAAGTTTCGCTCGTTGGCCGCCCGTCTACGATTTGGCTCGCCCCGTGCATCGGCTTGCCCAGCCCGCCTTGCCCGTGAGCCAAGCTGACCGACGCAAGACACACCAGGCTAGCGATAAGTGTATTCTTGAACATCACGCCGAATCCCTGAGCAAGCCCCAGACGGGGTATTTCCCCATCCTGTCTTCGACAGGCCCTCCCCCGATTCTTGAGCAAAATCGGCACGATCGGTAAACTTTAACAACGTGCGAACACGCGGCGAACACGCCGCCTCTGTGCGCCTCGGCTTGCGGACGTCATTGGTCGGGCACGCCCTTCGCCGCCTGCGCTCGGGAAATGGTAACGAACACATCCTCCAAGGACGGTTCCGCGTCGATGACGCGTGATGTTTCCAGGCCAAGCTCGGCCAGAGTGCGATCCTTGTCGACCAGCGCATGAATCGATTGGCCGAAGATCGTCGCCTGATGCACGGCCGGATTCTTGCGCAGTTTCTCAAGCAGCGCAGCCGTACTGTCGTCGTGAATCTCCAGCCAGCGCGTCCCCTCCGGCGTCACCTCGGGCATCTGCTTGAGTTGGGCGGGCGTTCCGATTGCCAGCATGTGCGACAAGTAGATATAGCCGACGCGGGCGCAGCGCTCGGCTTCATCCATGTAATGCGTCGTGATGACCAGCGAAATGCCCTCTGCCGAGAGACGAAAGAGAAGGTTCCACAGATCGCGGCGTGCCACCGGATCGATGCCGGCGGTCGGTTCGTCGAGGAAGATCAGCTTTGGCCGATGCAGAAGTGCACACACCAAGGCCAAACGCTGCTTCCAACCGCCCGACAGTCGCCCCGCGTATTGGTCCAGGTACGGCCCAAGCCCCGTCAGCTCGATCAGTTCCTCCTCGCGTTCCGCGGCTTGTTCCGGCGTTAAACCGTAGACGCCCGTGTAGAAATCCATGTTCTCGCGGGCGGTCAAATCTTCGTACAGGGAGAACTTCTGCGACATGTATCCGATCTGCGCTCTTACACGCTCGGATTCAGCCGTCACGTCATGCCCAAGGACAACCGCTTCCCCCTCGTCGATGGGGATGAGCCCGCACAGGCCGCGAATGAGCGTCGTTTTCCCTGAGCCGTTCGGGCCGAGAAGGCCGAACACTTCGCCTTGCGCAACGGTCAGGCTGACCTCGCGCACCGCGGTGAATGATCCAAAGCGTATGGTGACGCCACGGGCGTCGATGGAAAGCGGAGGCATGTGAGTCGTGAGGGGCGAGGGGCGAGGGGCGAGGGGCGAGTACTGCGGCAATGAGTATCGGCCATTTTTTCGCTCGATACTCACTACTCACTACTCACTACTCAACAATCACCTCTCACCATCTACTTCACCCGAATAGTTACCTCCGCGGCCATGCCGGCGTTGAGGACGCCTTGCGGATCGTCGACGCGAATCTTGACGCCGAACACTTGATGCCGGCGCTCGTCCACGCTCTGCACGTTGCGCGGCGTGAACTCGGCAATGTTGGCGCGCTGCACCACAACGCCTTTGAATATCTTGCCCGGATGCGAGTCGATCGTCACGTCCACAGGTGTATCGAGTGTCACCAGGCCGTACTCGGTCTCCGGCACATAGACTTTGATCCACAAATCCTCGACGCGCAGGACGCGAATCACCGGCTGATTCGGCGCCACAAGATCGCCCGGACGCACCGCGACGACCTCGACAACGGCTTTGCCCAAGTTGGGCGGTGCCATCAGCGTCGTTTCCCCCAGATTAATGCCGATCGCTCGGAGCTGGGCCCGCAATTCGTCGACCTTGGCCTTGGCGACGTCCTTGTCTTCCTTGCGCGTGCCGGCCTTGAGCAGGTCGCACTGAGCCTTGGCGCGACGGTATTCCTGCTCGGCTTCGACTTTGTCTTCCTTGCGCGTGCCGACCTTCATCATCTCGACACGGGCCAGGGCGGAGTCCTTGCGTCCGCGCGCGCGATCACGTGCCGCCAACGCACCCTCGTACACGGTGCGCGATTCGGACCCTTGACGAAAAAGCGGCGCGACACGATTAAACTCTTTGTTGGCTTGCTCAAAGTCGGCTTCGGCCGATTCAAGTTCGCTCTTGGCTTGCTGTTTTTCTTCGACGCGCCAGCCGTACTCGGCGCGGTCCCAGCGCGCCTTCGCCGACTCCATGGCGGCATGAGCGGCGTCCTTTTCCTCCTGGCGCGGGCCGGCGACGGCGCGCTCCCACTCGGCGACGGCCGCATCGACCCGTGCCTGCATCTGTTCCTTCTGATTGCGGAGTTCCGGGGCCTCGAAAATGACAAGCGATTGGCCCTTGGTGATGATCGCCCCTTCTTTGACCTGCACCGACTCGACCCGCCCGCCGACCTTGGAGCCCAGGCGAACTTCCTGCACCTCGACGACGCCGGGCAGACGGAGCACATTGCCATTGCCTGGCCAAAACGCCCATCCCACGCCCACAAGAATAAGGGCGGCGACGAACAGCCCAATGCCGATCTTCCAGTTCATTCAGGGCCTCGTGACATGGGTTTGAGCTGGTCTTAGAGCGACTAAAGAAACGAAGTAGGACGGCCCTCCTGAGCCGTCCGGACGGGTCTGGAGACCCGTCCTACGTCATTCTTTTAGAGTCTCTTAGTCTATATATAGGGAGCAACGAGCACGACACCGCGAGATGACGTCGGCCAGGTTTCCTGCTGCGGCCGTGCCCGTTGCCTGCTTGGATGTCTTGTTCGATGCTCCAGCGACAACCGCCCGACGAAATTTACGCGACGCAATCGTCCGATGGCATTTGACTTCGCATTCGTGTAACACTTCGCCCGTCGGGTTGTGGCAAATGCTCTTTTGGGAAAATGGATCGGCTCGCCCGAGCCTCGATCGGCGCATCTACCGCCCGGCGTATTTCAGGTAGAACTGATTGATGAATAGCCCGTCTGGATCGAACTCGCGCTTTTTCGCGAAGAACTCCTCGCCGCGCGGATAGGCTCGTCGAAACTGCTCCTCGCTTGCATGTAAGCGGTAAGGAAGATAATACCGGCCGCCGCAATCGAGAGCCGCATCGATCATGGCGCGCGTGAAGACCTGCATGGCCAGATCGGCCGCCTGCGTGCGCGGCTGGTTGAACAACATCACCAGGGCAAACATTTCCCGATCGGCGTAGCGAAAGAACGTGCCACCATCGGACCGCACGTCGCGCACCGTCACGTTCAGAAGGTCCACCGGATGCTTCGGAACAATCGCACGTACTTTCATCAAAAACTCTTCGAGCCGATCTTGCGGCACAAAGTACTCGTGCAGGATATCGGTGCGGTCGGCGTTTTGTTCCTGATAGATCTCGGCCGACTCGTTGAAGAGCTGATTGCGCGATACAAACTTGGTCTTCCCGGTTTCGCCGAGCTTCTTCTCCGCCTTCCAGCGCAGTTCTTTCCCCGCGACGCTGCCGATCTGGGCGCGAAACACTTCTCGTTTGAGGCCGACAAGTTGCGGTTCTTTCAGAGGCGGTATTTCCTTCTGTGCGCAGGGCGACTTGCGGAACACGGTGAGTATCGCCTCTTTTAAAAACGGATCGCCCGGCACGACGCAAAGCCGGCCGTAGGCCATGCCGACGTCGTCGTTGACGCTGAAGCGAAATCGCTCGGCGTATTGGCGGCTTGGGATCACGAATGCCTCGGGGCGATACCGTTCATTCGGAACGACACGCAACTCGGCATCGAGGATGATGCCGAACAGCCCATACCCGCCCAGCGCAAGCGAAAACAGTTCACGATTTTCCTCTCGGCTGCACGTCACGATCACGCCGTCGGCCTTCATGAGACGAAACGAAATGACCGAGTCGGCAATCGGCGGTCGCCGGCATTGCCAACCATGGCAATTGACGCTCAGCGATCCGCCCACGGTGAAATCGTTGTTCGACTGCATGATGCTGACCGACAGACCTTCTGCGTCCAGGAATGGCACGATCTGCGACCAACGCGCTCCGGCGCCAACATGGAGCACCTTGCGCCTGGCGTCGAGCTCCATGTACTTGAACGGCAACATGTCGATGACGACGCCGTCAGGGCTGATCGTGTGGCCCCCCATGCTGTGCTTGGCGCCGGCAATCGAGACTTTGAGACGGTCCGTCTTGGCGCGTTGCAGCAAGGCCCGAAGCTGCAGTTCGCCTTCAATCGGGTCGGCGGGGATAGGCCAAACCTCGGCGACGCGCGTGGCATTCAGCCGGCTGGCGTCATCGACCTGCCCGGGCGCCGCCGGCGCCCGATCGTGCCGATCGTGCCACCAGGCATTGATGAGTACGTACGTCGGATGACTCACCACGATCGTGCAGCCGGTGATCGCGATCAACAGAACGGCAATCCAGATGCGTTTGGCCTGTACGGACATGAATCAGAGTTTACCACGGCGCTAGGCCGGAAGGAAGAGCACAAACCATCGAAACAGCTCCAGGAACCACCAAGAAACCCCGCTTTTCTCAGTGATCTTGCACCTTAATCCTCGCTGCGGGAGCGGGTTTCTTGCCTTAGAGGCTATCCGGCAAGCCACCTGGGGCACGTTTTTAACGTGCCCCACGCGCCTTCCCGGATAGACTCTTGGATCGCATTGAGGCGAAAGACAGCGCGCACTGCTGATGCGGTCACGTCAGAACCGTCCAATGTCAGGCCGACAGCCGTATAATGATACAAGCGCAAGAGGGCGATCCATGTCCACTTCGGTCTCGGCTCATGGTAACGGTGTTCTGGCGGCGGAAAAACGGCGCCGCCCCGTCACCGTTCCCGACTTCCTGGCCGCCAAGGCGCGTGGCATTCGCCTGACCATGCTCACCGCCTACGACTACACGATGGCCCGACTTCTCGATGACGCCGGCGTCGATGCCATCCTCGTCGGCGATTCGCTCGGCATGGTCATGCAAGGCGAACCGCATTCGCTGCGCGTCA
>VGZI01000301.1 GCA_016872605.1 Planctomycetota bacterium | reverse complement strand
GCCGGCAATGTCGAAGACATTCTGCGCATTGCAACATGCGCCCGGCGGTGAGGTGTTCGGCTCGCGCAGGGTCCACTTGGCCGTCGCAGGGTCGTAGGTCCACGTCTCGGCATTCTGCTCGCCGCCGCCGCCTTGATTGTGCCCGGCCCAGCGAACGACGAGCTTCGCCTTCGGATCATAGCCGAACGACCCTTCGTAGCCGAGCATGGGCGACAGCGGCGCTCCCTTGAGCGGGCTGGGCTTGATCCAGGTGTTCGGCGCTTGATCGGCAAGCGGCGCGAGGCCGGGCGCGGGCTTCTCCTTGTCTTGAGCGTTGGCGCAGATACCGACGAGCAACAGAGTCGTCAGCGAGACGATTATTCGGCGCATGACTTTCTCCGCAGGGACCAGCTGCCAGTTTGGCCCAGCGTCTCCGGGACAAGCTGGCAGCTTGTCCCTACGTGGTCCGCATTACGCAAACGCTTCGGTGACGACTTCGCCGCCGTTGACCGTGGCGATCTCGTTGCGGTTGTGGTGGCGATAGTACATGCGGTACTGATCAATGCCGAGCGCGTACAAGATCGTGGCGTGCAGATCGTTCGGATGAATCGGGCGTTCGACGGCGGCGTACCCAACCGGATCGGTGGCGCCGATGATTATGCCGCCTTTGACGCCCCCGCCGGCCAGCCACATCGAATAACCCGAGGGCGAGTGATTTCGCCCCGGACTGGCCGTGCGATTTTCCGCCGCCGGCGTTCGTCCAAATTCGCCGCCCCAGATTATCAACGTCTGTTCAAGCAACCCTCGCCGCTTGAGATCGATCAGTAGCGCCGCGATCGGCCGATCGGTTTTGCGCGCCTGTGGCGAGTGATTGGCGACGAGATCGCCGTGCGCATCCCAGCCACCGGAGCGAAGCTGAACGAAGCGCACGCCGCGCTCGACGAAGCGCCTCGCCATGAGACACATCGTGCCGAACTCGTTGGTGTCGGTTTCGCCGATGCCGTAGAGGTTCTTCGTCGCTTGCGTTTCGCGGGCTAGGTCGAACGCTTCCGGCGAGGCAGCCTGCATACGGAATGCCAGTTCGTACGACTGAATGCGCGCGTCGAGTTCCTGCGCGGCCAGCCCCCTCACCCCCAGCTCCTCTCCCCCGGCGAGGCGAGGGGAGGCAATCCGATCGAGGTGATTGCGATTGAGTGATTCAATGAGGTCAAGCTGGGCCCGGCGGTCTTCAGCGCGAGTTCCGGCGGGGAGAGCCGCATTCGGAATGCCGGTGGGTTCGACGACCGCGGCTTGATGGCGCGCCGGCAGAAATCCCGACGACCACGCGACCGCCCGGCCGGTTTCACCAGCCTTCAAAACGATGAAGCTTGGCAGGTTTTGGTTCTCACTTCCGAGGCCATACGTCACCCAGGCGCCAAGGCTCGGACGATCGCCGACTTGCGTTCCGGTGGTCGCGATGTACTCGGCTGGCGCATGAATCGGACTGTCGTGCCGGCAACTACGCAGGATACACAAGTCGTCGACGCATGCGCCCATGTGCGGAAAGATCTCGGCAACCGGAATGCCGCTTTGACCGCGCCGCGCGAAACGATACGGCGATGCAAAGAGATTGTTGAGCGGCGCTCGTGCGATGCGCGGGATGCCCGCTGCAATGCTGCCGGGCACGTTCTGGCCGTTGAGCCGATCCAGAAGCGGCTTTGGATCGAAGGTATCGACTTGGCTCGGTCCGCCGCCCATGAACAGGAAAATGACGCTCTTCGCCTTGGCGCCCTCGCGCAGACGAAGGGTCGGGGCATCGGCAGACGAAGGGTCGGGGCATCGCCGGGGGCCGCGTGCAGCGCGTCGTGCCGCAACAGATCGGCGAGGGCCAGCATGCCGATGCCGTAACCGGCTCGCGCCAGCATTTCGCGGCGGAGTGAACGGTGCTGGAGACACGTAATGCATGGGACAGCCTTTTTCCCACTTCGTTCGGCGCCCGCAAGGCGCCCTGCAGGCGCTAAACGAAGAACGGTGCGTACTATTCGATGTAAGCAAACTCATTCAAATTCAAAATCGCCTGGCAATAATGACGCAACGCGGCGTCCGCATCGGCCCGCGCGAAGAAACGATGGGCGAGTTCGCGTTCCTTGGCATCGAGCGCACGCGCCAAAGCCAGGCGATAGACCGCGGTCATCTGCTTGTCGCGATCGGTTCCCGCAATTTTGATGACGCGCTCGGCAAACGCCCTGGCCCGAGCCACGCTGAACTCGCTGTTGAGCAAGTACAACGGCTGCAACGGAACCGTCGTCGTCTGACGTCGACCGCAGCTCTCAGTCATCCCGATCGGTCCGTCGAACAGCGCCTGCACCTTCGGCGGCGCTTCTCGCTTTTGAAACAGGTACAGAGTCCGCCTCACGCTCTTGTCCGTGTCCTGATCGCTGGCGCCGCCGATGCCGCGATCGAGTTCGTCCGAGACGGCCAGGAACGAATCGCGAATCGCCTCGGCTTCGAGGCGCCGCGGCTGCCAGCGCGACAGGTATCGATTATCGGGGTCGCCCTTCTCACTGGCGGCGTCGAGCCCAGACGACTGCTGATAGGTGCTCGACATCAGGATCAGACGATGGATCTGCTTCGTGCTGCCGGTGCGCAGCAACTCCGACGCGAGGTAGTCGAGCAAATCCGGATGCGTCGGCTTCGCCCCCTTGACGCCGAAATCGCTGGATGAAGCAACGAGCCCGCGGCCAAAGTGCTGCTGCCAGATGCGATTGACGTAGACCCGGGCGGCCAGGGGGTTGTCTTTACTCGTGAGCCATTGGGCCAGGGCGAGGCGTGACTCCGCCCCCTCACCCCCAGCTCCTCTCCCCCGGTGGGGAGAGGGGACGAAGACGGATGGCCAACCGGCGTCGACGAGAAACGCCGGGCGGTGCACGTCGCCGGATTCGTACAGGAATGACCGGGCGCGAGCCAGCTCCTTCGGTTCGTACGGCAGCGGGTAGAACCCCTTCATCGGCAGCACATCGACGCGATGCGGGCTCGTCGCCGGCGAATAGTAGCCGAACGTCTGCGGCTTCTCGACCATCGTCCTTTCCATCTCGCCGACCAACAGCTTTGCCTCCTTGAATTTGACCAACTCGCTCTGTGACACGAAGGCACGCTCGATCTGGCCCGAGGAGAACTGGAAAAGCAGATCCACTTCGCGAGCAATCTTGTCTTGCTCCACAGTTCGATTTTCTCGGGGTAGTGCCAATGCTCGCTTCTGTGCCGGTGTCAGGCTTTTCTCAGTTTCTGCAATCTTGCGCTGCCTCGCCGCTTCATAAAGATCATCGCGCGTCTTGACAGCCTCGTCGTAACCCTTAGGCTTCTTCGCGTTGAACTCGGCCAAGAGCTTCGGGTCGCGCAGCGCAAGGTTGCCTGGCTGGCCTTTGACGAAGTAGCCCATGAGGCGATGGTAATCGCGGGCGGTAATCGGATCGAATTTGTGGTTGTGGCATTGGGCGCACTGCATCGTCAAACCGAGAAAAGCGCTTGCTGTGGTGTTGACGATATCGACGTAGATGTCGTTGCGCTGACGCAAGCGATCTTCTTCGTTGCTCGATAGCCGAGCTGCCGCCAAAAATCCGGTCGCGATCAGATGATCGTCGGCATACGGCGTGATCTCGTCGCCGGCGATTTGCTGGGCCACAAAATCGGCGAAAGGCAGATCGCGATTGAATGCGTTGACGACCCAGTCGCGATAACGCCAGGCGTGTAGACGCGTGTGATTGCTCTCATAGCCTTCGGACTCAGCAAAGCGCGCGACATCGAGCCAGTGCCGCGCCCACCGTTCGCCGTAATGCGGGCTTGCAAGCAGTCGCTCCACAAGTTTTTCATACGCCGCTTGCGGCTTTGCGCTCGCGCAATCCCCGAGGTAATCATCGAGTTGTTGACCGGTCGGCGGCAGTCCTGTCACATCCAGATACGTGCGCCGCAGCAACGTTCGCCCATCCGCAGCCCGCGCCGGCGCCAGGCCCAGGTCCGCATGCCTGGCGGCAATGAACGCGTCGACCGGTGTTCTCACCCAGGCCGCATTCGTCACCTTTGGCACTGCCGGCGCCTTGATCGGCTGAAATGCCCAATGATCCGATCTCAACTGGGCCGGAAACAGCTTGTCGTCCCAGGCTAGGCCTTGATCGATCCACGCTCGCAGGATGCCGATTTCGCGCTCGGAGAGCGGCGGGCCTTTGCGCGGCATCAGCTTGCCCGGCGTCTTGCCGGTGACGGCGTGAATGAGCCGGCTCTCGGCGCTCTTTCCGAGCTTGACCAGCGGCTTGCCCGTTGTTTCGCCGAGCAACTCGTCGCGGAGGTCGAGCCGATAGCTCGCCGTGGCGTCGGCGCCGCGATGGCAGGAGAAACATTTCGCGTCCAGGATCGGAAGAACATCGCGGTGAAAATCGATGCGCGCAGACTGGCCATCGGCGGTAGATGCACTCGCCGAGACGACGAACAACATGAGAAAGAGAATTCGCATGTTGCAATTCCGGTTTTCGTTTAGCGATCGCGCGGCGCCGCGCGGGCGCTGAACGAAGAGGGTTTTACGGCTGCACGTCGAGCTTGACTTCCGCGATCAACGGCACGCCGTCGCGCATCAAAGTCGCTCGGAGCGTCAACGGCATATTAAATGGCCCCGACAGATTCTCGCCGCAGTTGACGATCAACTCGCCACGATCCGTCGAGGCGGGAATCGTCGTCTTGCCGACCGACAAGCCTTTGACGTGAGTCGGCACGATCAGCGCCAGTTCGACCGGGCCATCAATGCCTTGACCACGCTTGATGCGAACCGGCACACGGAACGCCTTGCCCGGAACCGCCGTGAACGAGACGCGCTCGGCTTCGATCGCCAGCATGCCGGGGCCAACGACGGTGACGAGCTGTTCGTTCTGATTCACCGAGCTAAAGGACACGCGATGCTCCGAGCCGTCGGCGTCCTTGATCGTGGCCACACCCATGACGCACACGCGGCACGTGCGGCCCGTCTCCATCCAGGGCGGCAGATACGCCGCGTAGCTGAATTCCTTCGCCCCTGCCGGGACCGTAATTGTCGGCCCTTCAACGCCCTGAAGATGCCGAGCTTGCCGATCGGCGAGACTGACATCGATCGGCCCGTCGTAGCCATTGCGTTCGATCGTGTATTTGCGCTTATGCATGGTGCCGCGAGCGCCAAAACCCATGTCGTAAACGCCCTTGATGACAAACGGCGTCGGCATGGCGACGGCAAGCAGCACACTCGTTTGCGATGGGTAGCCGCGGGCGACCGCCAGTCCCGCAACTCGCTCGCCGTCTTTTGTTTTTCCGATGATGGCAAGGCGTGACGCGCCGATCGTGGCAGATTCGTCCGCCTTGAACGTCAGATCGACGCTGGGTTGATTCGGTTGAATCGTTGCCGGCGTCACGGTCACCCCCTGCGGTAGGCCGCGGACCTCAGGCGCGATCGGTTCCTTGTGTCCGCCGATGCGTTCGACGTTGAGCCGAAGCCG
>VGZI01000300.1 GCA_016872605.1 Planctomycetota bacterium | reverse complement strand
GGGAGGGCGAGGCTCCTGCCGAGCCGGAAGCGACAGGATACTCGTCCGAAATCGAGTATTTCGCGGGCTCGCGGCTCGGCAGGAGCCTCGCCCTCCCGTGCCGTTTGCAAACCATGTCGTGCACCCTCGTTCGTGCGCCTCACATTTCCCGTCTTGACACGACTCCCTCCGTCCGGGCATCATGTACGGCCCTGGAGTCTCCGTCATGGACGACGTTTGCGAGCTTTCGCTCATTCTCCCGGCCTACAACGAAGAAGCCGGCATCGCTCAAGCCGTTGCCGAAGCCGACGATTCCCTGCGCGCTCTCGGCGTATCGTACGAAATCATCGTCGTCGACGATGGGAGCAGTGATCGAACGAGCTCCATCGTCGAGCCGATGATTACTGATCGGCCGCGCGTTCGCCTGGTTCGCCATGACGGTAACCGTGGCTACGGGGCGGCGCTGCGAACAGGGTTCGCCGCGGCCCACGGCAACCACATCGCCTTCACCGACGCCGACGGACAGTTCGACCTCGCCGATCTCGCGCTTCTTTTGCCGCTCTTGGCCAATCACGCCATCGCCGTCGGGTATCGCGTCGATCGCCAAGATTCCTGGTTGCGCAAGTTCTATTCGCGCGGGTACAACCTGCTTGTGCAAGCGTTCCTCGGCATTCCGGTGCGCGACATCGATTGCGCGCTCAAAGTCTTTCGCCGCGATGCACTTGAGAAAATCCTCCCGGAGACCGATGGCTTTTTCGTCAACACGGAGATGTTGACCAAGGCCCAGCAACTCGGCCTCGCGATTGCGGAAGTCGGCGTGCGTCATCGGGCCAGGCAGCAAGGCGACAGTAAGGTGTCGATCACCGATATTCCGCGCACGCTCGATGCGCTGTTGCCTTTCTGGTGGATGCGAACGCTTTTCCCCGGGTCGGCCGCGCCGCCCCTCGCGCCCGATTGGCGCATGCAGTCGGTGCTCATGCTCATGCTGCTGCTCGTGACATGCGGCCTCCACGCGGGCCGACTCGATCATTCGCTTCTAGAGCCCGAGGAAGCTCGCTATGCCGAGATTCCCCGGCAAATGTTGGCGCAAGGACGTTTCGTCACGCCGGTGCTGCATGGCGAAGACTACTGGCAAAAACCACCGCTGCTCTATTGGCTCGTGATGCTGAGCTACCAAACGTTCGGCGTCCACGACTGGGCCGCTCGACTCGTGCCTATGCTCGCCGGCACCGCCTGCGTCCTCGTGACAACATGCTGGGCCTGGCGCGCACTCGGATTCTGGTCAGGTTTTGTCAGCGGCATGATCCTGTCGCTGTCCGTTCGCTTCCTCTATTTGGCCGGCATGCTGTCGATGGACAGTTTGCTCTGCGCGTTCGTCGTCGCCGCCTTGGCAAGCGGCCAGCTTGCTCTCACGGAGGCCACCGGCCGCATACGCTGGCTGATTCTATGCGCCCTGACATGCGGCCTGGGCATCTTGACGAAGGGTCCGGTGGCTGCGGTGCTGGTCATCGTCCCGCTTGCCGCCTTCGCGTTTCTTGATCGACGCTGCCGCTGGGTGACGTTCTGGGAAGCGTTTCTGTTTTCCGCAATCATGGGAGTCGTAGCATTGCCGTGGTATGTGGCGATGACGTTGCACGCGCCAGCGGCGGCGGGCTCGTTCTTGTGGCTGCATAACCTCCTGCGTTACCTTGCGCCAATCGATCACGAAAAGCCGGCTTGGTTCTACGCGCCAAGTCTGCTCGTCGGCATGTTGCCCTGGACGCTGCTGCTAATCCCGCTCGGTCCGTATCTATGGCGACGCTCGTTACGGGCAGCCAAGCGCCGCCCGGCGGCGCTCGGATTCTTCCTGCTGGCCTTTGCTTGGTGCGTACTGTTCTTTTCGCTCTCGGGCTGCAAACGGCCCGGGTACATCCTGCCCGCGCTGCCGATTTTGGCGTTGATCCTTGGCACGTTCGTGACGCACGGGCTGCCCTGGTCACGCTGGATGCAGACCGATTGGCACAGTGTATTGGCGGTTCGCGAAGAATCGGCAAACGGCGCCGGTCATCGCTGGGGCCGACGTTTGCTGGCCGCGACGTTCGCGATGGCGGCGGCGCTGAGCATCGCGGCGGGCATAACCCATCTATGGTCCTGGCCGGCCGCGGGGCTTGCGACCAGCGTCTTCATCGCTTGTGGCTTCGCCGCCGTCATCATTCCATTGACGGGCTCGGCGTGGACCTCCTGGGCCGGCTGTGGCCTGGCACTGCTGATCGTGCTCACGCTTGGCCAGCGCGTTTGGCTGCCGGAGTATCACGACCGCTTCGGCCTGCGTCGCCAGGTAGAGCTGGCGTCCGCGTACGAACAGGAGGAGCAACTCCCCATCGTCACTTATCCGAAGCGCTGGGATTCCGTCACGTATTACTCGCAGCGTGTGAACGTCGAAAGCTATACACCAGCCGACTTTGCCCAGCTCATTCACAACCTGAATCAGAATGGAAAATCGATCGTCTTCGTTCGCCGCGAGGAATCCTTGCGTGACCTGCTCAAGGCCTTGCCCGATCACATGGAGGTGGAGCCGCTTGGCCGCGAAGATGATTTTGTGGTCGTCGCCCTCGTTCGCCCCCGCAAACGCGAATAACTCGTCCGTGGGGCACTTTTTGAACGTGCCCGGCGCAATGGGCACGTTGGAAACGTGCCCCACGGCGCGCCTTGATCAACGCTCTTTACTCGGAGGTATGCCATGTTGTCACGTTTCCTGTTGCTCTCTCTTCTTGTCCTGCCGATCGTTGGCGGCGGCAGTTCGCTGAACGCACAAGCCCCGGCGCCGAGCGCGACGGCCGAACGGATGGTTCGCGTAACCTACCCGATCGCCGATATTATTGTGCCGATCCCTGGCAAATCCAGCGACGGCGACAAGGCTCTGTTCGCCGATGACCTTGTCCAAATCATCACCAAAACCATCGCGCCGACAAGCTGGGAGAAGCTCGGCGGCAACGGGTCGATTCAGTACTTCCCGAACGCAATGGCCATCGTCGTCAATCAGACCGCTTCGGTTCACGGAGAGATCGCCTCGCTTGTCGCCGGCCTGCGCCGGCTCACCGACGAGCAAATCTGCGTTGAGATGCGCTTGCTCACGGTGACGCCGTCGATGGCCAAGCACCTCTATCTCGCGATCGACGAGCACGGGCAACCAGTTAGCAGCGTGGCGGCCTCGAACTCGCAGCCCACGCCGTTTACGGCCATGGCGGACAAGCAACTCGCCGCGCTCATGAAAATGGCCCAAAGCGATGACGCTACGGTCGTGCAGCAGTTGCCGAAGATGACATTGTTCAATGCACAGCGCGCTCGCTTGACCGAATCGAGAGTCGCCGCAGGCGACGAATTGGCGGCTCCGTCGAATAGCTTCACGTGCGACGTTTTGCCGGTACTCGACGGCGAGAAGCGATTCGTAAGGTTGACGTTGGACCTTCAACATTACTCGGCAATCGACAAGGGCGCCGAATCGCTGCGTGCGTGCCGAACGTTCATGATTCCGCCGGGCCGTACGTTGGTTTGGCATGCGGGCCACACGCGTGATCGCCGCCAACTGTTCGTACTGGTGACGCCGCGCGTCCTCGTGCCGGAGGAGCGGCTCTTCATCGGCGAGATCAAGCCGATCCCGGCCGGCGCCGACCGAACCGAGCGCCGTGGTGAATCTGGAACCGAGGAGCAAGCGATTCCGCTGCGCATCACCACGCCGCCGCGCATCGACGCCAAACCGGCTATCGAGAAACGCCTCCGCGAGCCGATCAGCCTGAACTTAAAGAATGTGCCGCTAAAACAAGCGGTCAAGGACATCGCGGTGGCCGCCGGCGTCATCGTTTACCTGGATCTCGAGGACATGCGGAGATCGCGAATTAATATCGACGCGGCCGTATCACTTTCGGTCGACGGCATCCCACTGAAATCGGCTCTCAATTTCCTTTTCGATTCGCTTGGATTGACGTACGTCGTCGAAAATGACGCGATCAAGATCATGACGGCGGAAAAGAGGGTTCGCTACTATCGCCGAACGTATGAGATCCGCGACCTGGTCGATTGGGCGGCGCGTGACTTCTCCAAGAAAAACGGAGATGTCGGCGTGGCACTAAAAGAGCTGATACAGGAGACAGTTTCCAGACAGACCTGGGAAGCGTTGGGCGGCAAAGGAAGCATTCAGTACTTACCCAACGAGAAAACGCTGGTCATCCAACAGTCGCAAGAAGCCCACGATGACGTAGAACTGCTGCTGGCGTCCTTGCGAAAGCTGTACGAAGTCTCCGTTGAGGTCAGCGTCGGCGTCGTGCACGCCTCGCCCAAGTCGGCCAAGGAACTACGCAAGGCAATGGCACAGGCCGGAGGCAAGAACCGAGCGGTGCTGACCATGAACCAGACACAACTCGACGAGTTCCTCAAACTCGCCCAGGCCGATCGCGCCAATCAGTTGACGCAAGCGCCACTGATGACGCTTCTGAACGCGCAGCGCAGTCCGATCGATCTGACGATCAGCCCGAGAGCTCACTACAGCTTCGAGGCTCACCCCGTGGCCACGCCCGATCGTCGGGCCGTGCGGCTCGATTTGCGTGTCGAACTACGAACGGCAGATGAGATACGTTTTGTCGAACACGTTACCCGCGGAGTTCAGAAAATGGAAGTGCCCACCGGCGATTCGATGGTGTGGGACCTCGGCAAGACGGCGAATCGCCAGCACGTGTTCCTCGTCGTCCAGCCTCGCGTGCGCGTGAGCGAACCTCCCGCCGAGAAAGGCGCCAGTGAATCGCCGATACCGGGCCGTTAATCGCGTGAAACGGATGAACCTTTGAAACGGAATTCGGTCCTTCCAAGGTGCATGGAACCGCTCGCAAAACCGCTTGACGTGCGAGCATGCGAGCGATATCCATGAATAAGCACCGCCCCCATCGTCTAGTGGCCTAGGACATAGCCCTCTCACGGCTAAGACAGGGGTTCGAGTCCCCTTGGGGGTATTTACCTATCGAGGTTTCACCTATCGCAGCAATCGCGGGGAAAATCAAGGATTCCTTGGTTTTCCCCGTGTCGTTTGCACTTCCCGAAGTCGTCGTTTCCGTCCGTGGTTGTCCGCCAAAGTCCGCCGTTTTCGCTGTTTGTGGGCCAAGGAATGGGCCCGATTTTTCGGCGTGTCGATCCGTCCCCGTGGCTGGCGACGCCGGCCGGTCCTCAATTCTCCCCTCTCCCCTTATGGGAGAGGGGTCGGGGGTGAGGGCGTGCGTGTAGATCATCGTCGTCTCCAGGCTCTCGTGTCCGAGCATGACCTGGATGGTGCGCAAATCGATGCCACGCTCCACCAGATGCGTCGCGAAACTGTGGCGGAGTGTATGACAGCCGACGCGATGGCTGAGCTTGGCCCGGCGTCGCGCCAGCACGACGGCCCGCGCCAGCGAACCGGTATCGATGTGATGCCGACCGACGTCGCCCGTTTTCGGATCGCGACTGCGCTGCCGCGATGCGAAAAAAAACTGCCAGCCGAGTTCCTGCGCCG
>VGZI01000299.1 GCA_016872605.1 Planctomycetota bacterium | reverse complement strand
GTTAACGCAATATGAAAACGCAGAGTGCGCAGAGACCGCGGAGAGTCCAACGGGATCCTCTCTGCGTTCTCTGCGCACTCCGCATTTCAATCGGGCACTCAGCGAATCTTGCGTTCAACGTCGTCCAGCTTGTCCAGGATCCGATCGTCCTCGGGGCTGCCGGGTCGCGTGAGACGAAGAGCCGTTTCGAAATCGGCACGGGCAGCAGCGTAGTTCTCGAGTGCCAGGTTGCAATCGCCACGGCCTTCGTAGACCATCACCGACTTTTGGTTCAGGCGAATCGCCTCGTTTAAGACGATGATGGCGCGCTGATGGTCAAGCACCTTGATGAGGTCACGGCCAAGCCGGGCCCAGGCGGCGCCGTCCTTCGGATCGAGGAGAACGATCTTGTCGAGGTCGGCGATGGCGTTGCCCCATTCCTTGCGTTGTTCGTAAGCAAACGCTCGTTCATAGTATGCGTAGGTGCTGCACGGATTCAGTTCGATCGCCTTGGTCGCCGCGTCAATGCCTTCTTGATAATTGCCGATCTTGTTGTGAATCCGGGAGCGCTCCTCATAGGCTTCGGCAAATCGTTCGTCGATTCGCAGCGATTCGGCCACGTCGGCAAGAGCTTCGTCGAAGCGGCGGTTGTCGCGGTGATGCCGGGCCCGAGCGAGGAAGTCGCCTGCGGATTCCGGGGCCATGATCTTCGGCGCGATCGTCATGAATTGCTTCAGTTCGCGCACGTCGATGCTGTAGCCGATCTTGCTGAAATCGCTCCGGACCATGAAGTTGACGCCGACCAGTTCACCTCGCTCGTTGACCAAGGGGCCGCCACTGTCGCCAGGATTCAGAGTGACATCGCTGGCCACGGTGTAGACGCGCCCGGCAGACTCGACGATCGGCGCGACGACGTGGACCGTTCCCGTTCGCAACACCCAGAGGGCTGCATACGTGTTGGCATTCCCAACCGCATACACGGTCGACCCGGGACGAGCGCTCTTGGTTGCGACGCGCAGGGCACGCGAACCATCTGGAAGCGCCGACACCTGGACGATGGCCAGGTCGCAGCGAGCGTCGGTATACAGCACTTTGCCGGGTCGCGTCAGCTTGGCGTCGCCGCGTTCGTAATACTCAAGTTCCGTCACGAGTTCCCCATCTTGAAACTCCGGAAAGGCAACCTTGATATCGGCCTTGCCCACTTGGCGGGCGACAACATGGTGGTTGGTGATGATCCAGCGCTTGTCGGCGTCGATGATCCAGCCGGTGCCGCTCACTCGGCCATCGACCATGACGGCAACCGTGCTCGCGACGACATCGGCGTGAACCTTGGTGGCCTGCGAAATCGCCATCGCCGGCTCACCGATCCCCTTGCTCTGAGCATAAACGCACGTCGGCAAGAAGGCCAAGAGGAAGGACGCAGCTATCGAAAGAAGTAGGGATCTCATGGCAGCAACCTCATTGCCTTTGAGTCGGCGGTTGTCGCTGGACCTCCCAGCACAAGTCACGGCTCATCGGTCGCTACCATATACGGCGTCGTCAGCGGGCTGTTCCCAAAATTCCGTCGACGGGATGACATAAGCAAAATGTGCAACGTACGGCGGCGAAGAATCAAGTATACTGATGCCACCGGGCCAGAATCGTCCACAGTCAAGGGAGAGTCATGAGCCAAGCGAACGATCTGACGATGTTTTCCTGTGAAATGGAAGCCTGCATTATTGCGTTTATTCACGCCTGGGAGGGGCGCGCCAAGTCATTTGCCAACCAGTTTGCCGACACGCGTCTGGAATCCGTCGTGACGGCGTCGATGACGACATGCGACAAGACGCGTGAACGCATGAACTACGTGATTACGCAGTTCAACACCGAGCTCCACTCGGCCGTCACCGTGTTGGAGCACGACGCCCTATTGAACAAGATCACCTTGATGCTTTTGCGCGACAAGCTGCCAACCTGGAGTGATGCGGACAAAGTCGTGTTCCGGTCCCTGCTTTCGACCGAGAAGATCGACACGCATGAGGAGGCCACCTGGTGTGGTCCGTCGCAGGGCCGGTTGTGACCGGAGCCGCAGTCGGGGCTGGCTATGGATCGCCGTTCTTCGGCATCGGCATCCTTCCGGGCGCCGTGATCGGCGCTGTCGCGGGGTTGGTCATTGGAGACAAGTACAGCGCCGCCACGCTCGCCAACGAGACCAAGGCCAGGGTAGTGCAATTCGTCGACCACGCGGTGCAACTGCTCAACGGACGCAAAGACGAAGCCGTCCGCACGGCCCTGGAGTTCTCCGGCTTCCGGTCGGGAGAAGTCGGCGTTTAATGCATCGTCTCGCCACTTGCCTTTGGCGACCGCGCCGTCCGCGCTCGCCAAAGGCAAGCAGCTAAACGTCACACCAGCGCTTCGCTCTTGAGCTTGCGTTTGGCTTGCTTGCCGATATCGGATTTCGGCGATTTCTTGACGACCATCTCCAGCACTTGTTTGCCGAACTCCTTGGCGCGATGCGATTGCTCGGCGAAGTGAAAGCCGAGGTAGAAGAGATCATCGGCGTCGAGCCACCTGGCTTTGGTGACATGACCGAGAAGGTCGAACGCCGGGTTCTGCAAGAGGCGAGCAAATTGGTGCAGGGGCGGATCGTTCCCGCGGGCCTCGGGAGCGAGGTCGTGCGGCGATTCCTTCAGGCCGGTCGCCGCCAACTCGAAACGGGTCTCCTCGCTACACGCCGGGTCCTGGGCGAGCAAGCGATAGTAGCCGATCGCCTCGCTGTACTTTTTCTTCTTGCGGCGTTCTTGAGCTTTCGTCTCGAGTTGATCGCGTGTCCAGGCGTGGTCGATCTCGCGCAAGAAAAAGAGCAGCGGAGCAGCCCGGCGATCGTCGGCGTCGTGATGTTTCGCGGCTTGCGCGAAGGTCTTGGTTCGCTGCGCCGGAGTGAGATCCTTGGCCGCCGGCGCCAGCGACCGCGCGAGAAACCACGCCCGCTCGACGTCGCTCGTGGCCAGGAGTTCATCGAGCAACGCCGCCTTGCCGGCGCGAAAGCTCAACAGCGACTTCAATGCCGCGTCGCGCAACGTGCGGTCCGGGTGCGCCATTTGCATGACGAGCGCCGTGGCGACGTCGGCGCTCTCGACGCCTTGCACCTTCTCGACGGCGAAGCGGCGCGTCGCCACGTCGGGCGCGTCGAGCAACTTGATCCAGTGCTTGGAGTTCTTCGCCGTCGCTGGAATCTTCTTGAGCATCATGAGGGCGGCGGCGACGATCTGGAAATCTCGCTCGCCGGCGCAGGTGAGTATCGCTTGAAGTCGCTTTTCCGTGTTTGGCTCGCTGTTGCCGAGCGCCTGCAACGCCGCGGCACGAACTTCGGGCGCGTGCGGCGGCAGGATGCGCGACCAGAAGATGTCATCCGCTTTTGCTTCGTGCAACGCCGTCAGCACACGCAACATCGCCGCTTCCGATTTGGGTGGAATCTTCTTGTCGCCGAGCGATTCGATCAGGAACCGCGCCAGGGCATGCCGTTGTTGCGGCGTGTAGGCGGGGACTTCCGTGGCCAGGCTGCGGGCCGTCGACTCGATGACCTTGGGGTCCTCATCGAGCAGCCCTTGAGCCGTCACGACCAGAGCGTTCCCTGTATTCGACTTGGCCAGCACGGCAGCGATGCGCGAGCGCACGCTGGGGCTGGCTTCCGCCATGACTTTCCCCATCGACCGCGCGCCGCGAGCGCCGAGAAGACTCGCCGCATGCACTGCCGATTCAAGCTCCGCGCCGCCTTGGCGAACGAACATCTCCAGCGGCTTGAGCGCTTCGTCCGCTGCCAGTTGGCCGAGCGCCTCGATCGCGGCGATACGCAAATCGGCGTCGGCGTCGTTGAGAACGTCGAGCAGCGTTTTCACGAGCCCTCGGTCTTTTGCCGACCCGACCGCGCCGAGCACCTTGATCGCCGCAACGCGCAGTTCCTTCGCCTCGCTGTCGGCAACCACCTGCAACATCTTGCTCAACGTGTTGTCCGCCATGAATTCTCCTGCAGTCGTCTTACGAGCCGGAAGCGTAAGCAACAGGTTTGATCAGACCGTCGTTAACGCTTCCAACTCGTAATTCCAAGCGTCATTTCTTCGGCAGCGCTTTGAGGATTTCACTGGCCGAGATCGTCCCTTTTCCGTCGCGGATGCTCTGCTCGATGGCTTTGTTGGCGTAATCCTTGACCATCGGCTCGGTGGCTTTGACGACGGTGCGCAGAACGCTCTTGAACTCCGCCGCCAGCGTTTGGCCAATCTCGCCTGGCACGATGGGGCCGCCACGGACCTTGAACTCGACGAGGTTCAGGCCCAGTTCGGCGATCTTCGGCTCAATGACCAGGGCGGGCGGAACCTTCTTGAAGTTGAGCGACACTGCGATATCGCAAACAATGGCCGCGGTCAGATTGGCGTCGGCGGTCGCCTCGGCGGGCAGAAGCAACAGCCCCTTCTGCCACTGCTGCCATTCCACCTGGCACATTACCGTCGTATCGACATCGACGACCAAACGATAAGTCGAGCTGTTGAGCTTCTTGAAGTCCTTGACCACGATCTTGAGATTCTTGTCGGGCTCCTCGATCTTGCCTCGGAGCTTGCGCCAGGCGCCGTGCGGCGCTTCGAGCCTGTCACCGACCCTGACGACGGTGCGGCGTTTCATGAACGGCAAGTTGGCTGGAATCTCGATGCGCTGGCCCCAACTCGACGTATCTTCGAACTGCTTGGGAAGCTGCTTGACCGCGATGGCATGGGCGATGCGCGAGAACTCCGTGTAGTCGGGCGGCGCCGCCTTGGCATCGGCGGGGACGGTGAATGCACAACTCATGAGTCCGATTGTGAAGTACAATGTTGCCTCCGTTCGAAAAGGCGAGTTGAACATTCGACTCAGAAGAGCGGCCTGAAACCGGCAGCTACGTAGTGATGGTCGTTGGTGAACGCCTCGGAAACGCCTAATCGACGCATCACCGCGAAGGAGATCTGGTCTACAATTCCTGCGGCTGCGGCGCTTGCTGAACGGTATTCGCTCCATGCCAGTTCGACGTCGTCGGGTGTCGGATCAATCAGGCATTGGCGGGCTGACATTTTCGCGCGCAGGTCAAAAACATCAAGGCGGTATGGCCGGCGTGCTGCAGCATTTCCGCATTCGAGCAAGATGCTTGTTGTGGTCACCATGGCACGCTACGTCGTGAGAAGGTTGAGGAAAACCGGTTTCGCCAGAGGGTGCCACTGGTCGGCCATGTCCCAAAGCGCGATCAGGCCAACCGTGTCGAGGAAGACGGGTTTCATGGCTGATGCTCATCATGGCGTTGGGCCGTGTCCGAGTGCCCGCTATTGTGGCGGCGACACAGCACCTCATAGATAGCAGCAAGGCCCGGATCGCTTTCGGTCACGCGATCGAGCAACTGCGCTTCTGTGGCATCAATAACGCGAGGCTCAAACTCCACGGTTGAATTCTCGGGAAGGTCGACGGGGCTGATCGGGCGGAAAACACCCCCTTCAAAAACGGCATGTACAGTGCTCATAATAAACTCCTCCTCAAAAATCATCTTATCATAGCCGTGGAATGAGCCAAGGAATTG
>VGZI01000298.1 GCA_016872605.1 Planctomycetota bacterium | reverse complement strand
TCGTCAACAAACGACTGCATGCGCCGTTCATTCAGCACGTCGACCAAGGCCTGATACAATGGGCCCTCGCCATGAATCATCGGCATTTCGATCAAGGAGCATCCGTCGTCGCCACTCGCCCAGTCGAAGAGTTGCCGAAAAACCTCGCGCACGAAATCGCGATGGATCAACGGCGTCGATAGCACAAAAGCCGGCTCCCAGAGGCGTAGCGAACTGATCGGCAACCCACGGAATCGGCGCCGGCGTTCGAACGGGAACACGCCGCACAAACGCGGCGAGTCATTCTGATGAACCGGCCGACGATAGACGAAGACGCAGGCCAGCGGTGTCTCCGGCTCGAAATGGCCAGCGCCGGGCAAGAAAAGCCACGGCTCGTAGAACGCGTTCGGCTCGGCCGCGTTCTCGGCGAGGGATTGCCAAGCAAGGGCGTGCCGGTGAAGCTGGGACCGATCGTCGACCACCTCCACCCACCAGTCGTTCTCAGGGGGCGCGGCTTGGGACGGCTGGACCTTCTTGACGTGATTCGATTTCGGCGCGGGAGCTGCCATGCTCAACTATAGGTCATGATTCTGTGCAAGGAGTTTGCCGTTCGCTTCGCCCGCCCTCCTCTACGAGGCGGGGCTAAACGGCCCAGTCATCCCAACCGTGCTAGGTTGGCGTCGACGGCGAAAAACGCGCCTTTTCTCGGCAGCGGGCATTTTGATATAGTTCGACCAACACATAAGCTGCATGACCACGGAGGGTCGTCTCATGCGTTTCGGGTTGTCGATCAGCGTTTCGTTGGTTTTACTCAGCTTGGCCGCGCGCTCATCGGCGCAATCGATTCAGCGCCATGTCGAAGACGCGACGCTGCGCTCGGTCTATTTCATCGACAACAAGGAAGGCTGGGTCTGCGGCGACGAAGGCGTCATACTGCACACCGTCGACGCGGGCCGAACCTGGGAACGTCAGCCTACCGGCGTGCGTGCGTCACTGCGCTCCGTACATTTCCTGACTCCCGCAGTCGGCTGGGCCGTGGGACGCGACGAACTGCCCTACGGCATGGGCAGCGTCGGTGTCGTGCTTTACACCAACAACGGCGGGCTCGAATGGAAGCAGCGCCTTGCCAACAGCTTGCCCGGACTCAATCAGGTGCGTTTCGTCAGTCGCACCACTGGCTTCTTGCTCGGCGACGGCAGCGAGCAGTTTCCCTCGGGCGTCTTCCGTACCGACGACGGCGGGAGCAAGTGGTGGGACCCCGTCGCCGGGCCGCGAACCACCACCTGGCTGGGCGGCGATTTCTATCTCAGCAAAAACGGCATCCTCGTCGGCGGCGCCAGTCGCCTCGCCACCGTCCGCGATCTTCGCACAACGCTCGCCGACCAGACTAGCTGGTTCGATGGCCGCGATGTCACCAGCGTGCAGATTCTGGAGAAGAAAGCGATCGCCGTCGGGCAAGGCGGGCTGGTCATCTCCAGCGTCAAAGGGGGCGCGTCCTGGAGCGTCCCACAGAAGATCTTGGCGCCGGAAGTGCAATCGAGCATCGATTTCAACTGCATCTATGCCGTCAAAGACTCCGTGTGGGCGGTCGGTCGGCCCGGCTCGGTCGTGGCCCACAGCAGCGACGCCGGCGCATCGTGGCGCTTGCTCAAGACGGGCCAATCGATGCCGTTGCAGGCGGTGTATTTCTTCGACGAGAAGCTCGGCTGGGCCGTCGGCGACGCGGGCACGATCCTACAAACAAGCGACGGCGGTAAGTCTTGGAAGGCGCAGCATCAAGGCGGCAAGCGCGCCGCCGTCTTGGCGATCCACACGCTCAACAAAAACACGCCCGTTGATACCCTGGCTTCGCTCGGCGCCAACGACGGCTACTTGGCCGCGTCGCTGCGCATCACCGCGCCGGATGGCAATACCGTAGCCTTCGATCGCTCGCTCGATTCGCGCCGCTACGCGGCCGCCGCCCGCTTGGCGGGGGGCATGACCGGGGAAACCCTCTGGCATTTCCCGATGCCGCAACACCTCGAAGGCTGCGACAAGAAGACGATCCTTGCCCACTGGAATCTGCTTCACGCCAACCAGGCCGAGGAGGAGTTAATCCGCCAACTCGTCCTCGCGCTGCGCACCTGGCGGCCCAGCGTCGTCATCACCGAGCATCCCGAAAGCGGCATTGCCCTGTCGTCGCTGTTGGGCGAGGCCGTACAGGAAGCGGTGCGCCGAGCGGGTGATCCGAAGGCATTTCCCGAGCAGATCAGCGACCTGGACCTCGAGGCCTGGAATGTCCGCAAGGTAGTCGGCCAAGACACGCGCGCCAGCGCGACTGTGACGGAGGACAATGACCATCCGAAAGAACGGCTAAAGGGCAGTGTGCGTGAGTTCGCCGCCACGGGGCACGCGCTGCTCGTCGATCAATTCATGTCCCTGCCGAAACAACGTGGCTACCGAGGTTCTGGCGTCGAGCCGCTCGAGTGGCTAAGAACATTCGAACAGAAGCTGCCGCCGGCACGGCGCGATGTCAGGCCGGCGGAACAGCCCGACGCCAAGCTGATGCAGTTGCTTCGCGAACGCCGTAGCGTGATCGAACGTGCGGATAATCTCGACAATCCACCCCTGACGTTGAAACTCGTCACGGCCGGGCTCAACAAGTTGCCCGATGAGCACGCCGCGGCGGCGGCCTTCACGATCGCCGGGCGTTACGCCGAGCGCGGGCAGTGGTACTTCGCGCAGGAGATGTATCTCTACCTCGTCGATCGTTTTCCGATTCATCCGCTCTCGACCGAGGCGCATCGGTTCCTCGTGCGGCTCAACACAAGCGGCGAAGCACGGCGCCGGCATGAACTCAATCAGTTCGCCATCGCCGACCCGATTCATCTGGACAACAAAAAAGGCCCGGCCATGATCGAGGAGAAGGTCATCAAGGTCGGCCATGTCGTGCCGCCCTCGAGCATGGCGGTGCTAAGCCAAACCAATGTGCGCGACTGGAACAAAGGGACGCTGGAGCTAAGCAAACGGCTCGCGAACTTCGGGGCCATCTACGACTTCGATCCGCGCACGCAGCTCTGCGTGAACTCCGCCAAGCGCCGGCTCGGCGAAATCGGGCCGAGCAACGACGGACTTAAACGCCTGACCAAGCTGATCGGCTCGGGCCCCTGGCATGAAGCCGCTCACTCCGAGCTTTGGCTCACCGACCGCACCCTCGAAAGGCCGATTCGCCTGGCACATGCACGCTCCACCGAAGTTCGACCCTTCCTCGACGGCAAGCTCGACGATCCGTGCTGGAAAGACACCAAGCCGATGATCCTCAGCAATGCGGTCGGCGACACCGCCAAGGCGCATCCAACCGAAGCCAGGTTTGCATTCGATCAGGAGTTCCTCTACATCGCGTTGACGTGCCGACATCCTGCGGGGCAACGGGTCGCCCCGGTGAAGCCTCGGCAACGCGACGCCGACCTTGACGCCTTCGATCGCGTCAGCATTCTGCTCGACGTCGATCGCGATTATTCCACGTGCTATCACCTCGAGGTCGATCAGCGTGGCTGCGTGCGCGATAGTTGCTGGGGCGACCGGAGCTGGAACCCGCGCTGGTTCGTCGCCGTCCACAGCACCGACGACGCCTGGCAGATCGAGGCGGCCATTCCGCTGGGCGAACTGTCGAGCGAACGCATCGGGCAGCAGACGGCCTGGGCATTCAACGTCGTCCGCGTCATGCCCGGCCGCGGGGTACAGGGCTGGTCGCTGCCCGCCGACGTGCGCCCGCGCCTGGAAGGCATGAGCCTGCTGATGTTCCAAACCGCCGGCAACCGCCCGATGATGCAACCCGTTCCGTAGCTCCACCCATGGACAATTCGACGAACGTCCCCCATAACCACTTGTTCAACCCCTCCAGCTCGCCGAGGTAGTTGACGAGGTGCAGCAACCCCCACGATGGCCAGATGGCCAACAGCAGATGGCCATCTGGGGCCTGCCGTAAGTCCTTTGCCAAAAGCCCGCCGCGTTGACCCAGCGGCCAGGATGGTCACCCGAGCGACAGAGCCGGGCATTTTTTCTCAACCGCATTGCACGCCGCGCTGCAGCGCGCGATACTGACAGTAGGGCCGTTGCCAACCGCGCCCGAAAAACGGTCCGCGTCCCGAATGGTATTAAGTTAAGCGTAACCTACTTATTTCAAAGTACTTGCAGAATTCCCTACGCCGGCGACGCATCGGTTTTCCTAATCTGCGACCATGGTTTTTCGTTGGATCCGACAGCAGCGTCGAGATTTCGACACGGTTGGCAACGATCCACAAGCCTTTTCTGGATAAGGAATTGCGCTTAAATTAATGCCATTCGTCCGCGTCCCCGTTGTTTTGCTCCGCGGTATTGCGTGCGCACCACGCCTTACGCCAGGCGTCGCGTCGCGGCCGCGGCGGCGTGAATGGCGTCGTCGCATAGGTCGCCGAGCAAATCGAGCGGGCTGGCGACGCCGGCCGGTCCTTTGCGTGCCACGTGCGTGTAGATCATCGTCGTCTCCAGGCTCTCGTGTCCGAGCATGACCTGGATGGTGCGCAAATCGATGCCACGCTCCACCAGATGCGTCGCGAAACTGTGGCGAAAGGTGTGGCAGTGAATGCGCTTGGACAGCCCCGCCGCGACTCCCGCCCGGCCGACGGCGCGCTGCACGGATCCTTCATGAATGTGATGCCGGCCCAACCGCAGCGTGCGCGGACAATGCGACAACTGCCGCGACGCAAACATAAACTGCCGACCCAACTCACACGCGGCGCTCGGATATTTGCGTTCGAGCGCATCCGGCAACTCGACACGCGCCACGCTGCGCGCCAGATCGCGCTCGTGCAGCCTTTGCCGCGCCTCCAGATGACTTTGCAACGGCTCGCGTATCGACTTGGGAAGCATGACGATCCGGTCCTTGCCCCCTTTGCCATGGCGAACCATGATCTGCCCGCGCGCAAAGTCGATGTCCTTGACACGCAATCGGCAACATTCCATCAGGCGCAAGCCGCAGCCGTAGAGGAGCTTCGCCATCAGTCCGATCACGCCGTCGGCCCCTTCAACCAGCGCAAGCACCCTGGCCACTTCCTCCGCCGCCAGTACGACGGGCAGCCGCTTCGGCCTGCGTGCGCGTACCGCGTCGACCTTGCCGAGGTCCAATTCCAGGACCTCGCGGTACAAGAAGACGATCGCGTTCAACGCTTGATTCTGCGTGCTGGCGCTGACGTGGCCCGTCACGGCCAGGTCCGTCAAGAACTGCTGCAACTCGGCCGCCCCCATGTCGCGCGGGTGACGCTTGTTGTGAAAAAGGATGTAGCGCGTGATCCATTGCGTGTAACATTCCTCCGTGCGCAGGGCATAATGCTTGACGCGCAGCACCTGCTTGACCTGATCCAACAACCGCGGCGGACGCGGCCGAGGCAGCTCCCCGAAGGCGCGCTGCAGGTACACCGCGTACAGGAACTCCAACGCCGACCGTCCCGACTCAATGGCCACCAGCGCATCCTTGTCGGTGTTGGCCACGTGATCGAGGAACGCGGCGATCTCGGCGCGGCCCATCTCGAGCGGATGTTTCTTGCCATGAAAGAGGATGAACCGCAAGCACCAATC
>VGZI01000297.1 GCA_016872605.1 Planctomycetota bacterium | reverse complement strand
CTCCTTCTGCCAGCGGTAGAAGACCGTGGGCGCGATGCCGAGCTCATCGCAGATGGTGGAGACGGGGACGCCTTCGAGCAGATGCCGCTTGCGTGCGGCGATCTTCTCCTGAGGGTTGAGATGACGACGTTCGCTGTTCATGATGGAACCTCCGTTCAGGTTAGACTAACCCGAACGGAGCAATCTTCCAGATTCGACTGAGGCGAAACAATCTTGCGCTTCCGTTGAATCGACCCCGCGTGAACGGACATAGCCTAATAGGAGAGGTTCGTACAATTCAACGAATTCGCGCCAGCTATCGGCGTCCTCAAGATCGCGAACGCGCTTGATCAGGGATGGATTCGTCTCTATCACAATCGCGATTGTACTGGGCTTTCCGCGCGAGGCAAAGAAAATCCGGGGATCGAATGCACACATTTGGAATTCATCGTTTCCGGTTAATGCTGTTGCTGATACGGTTGATTTTGTATTGCAAAGAGCGCCTGGGAAGCGGCCTGTGTAAGGCCTCCGCCAGTTTGGTACGACATTGGCGCCAGACCCAGAGGAGAATTTACGATGCCGGGATGATCTGAGTTGACGGTTGAAAAACGACAAACGGCGGTGTTGGCGCCGCTTCGTCCGGAGGACGTATTTCACCGGACGGGAACAATTAGACAACAGGGGAAAGAGCTGCTGCTGACGATACGTCATCGTTGCCAGCCTTTCCCCGGCGAATGTAAAACGAGCCCGGCTAATCGGCTCGATCTCAAACCCCTCATTCCGCAAGGCTCGAGTTTCGCGTGGAATCACTCGGAGCCGATAGGCCAAACAGGGCAATAGCAAGCGGAATCAGCAGCAGGATCAAGGGCAGAAACAACGCCAAAACCAAGAATATAACGAGGAATGCCATCGGAGTTCTCCAAAAGGGATCTCTGGGCTCATGGCAGTGAAGGCTCCACGAAGTTTTTCGCGGATTATTCAACCACACTGTTCATTCCCTGATACGCGGTTCGGAGCAAAACATGACAATTGAGGTGGACTTCATTCTCTGAGCGCGAAAACTGCCAAAGATATGTGTGACGTCGACCGCAGTCGAAGCTCCGCGCCGAGTGGTGGAGGCGGGAGCCCCAGCCTTGGCCGCAGGGGTCTTGTGGATGCCAATCGAGGACCGCCACCAGGCACAAGAACCCGTTGCGCATGGGAATAACCGAGATGTCCGTGCTTTGCGTTATCTTCACGTCGCGCAGCAAGTAACGAAAAACTCGATTCCTCGGCGCCGGCTTCGTCGTTCGCGGTCGTGGCGACAACCCCTCCAAGCGCATGAGTCGCATCAGCCGTTGCACGCGTTTGCGATTGCTCGTATGCCCTTCTTGACGCAGCCAGGTCGTCATGTTGCGGCTGCCCCAGAACGGCGTCTTCAGGTACTGCTCATGGAGCAGACGCCTGAACGCCAGGTTCGGCGGGCTCTCCGCCGCCAGCAGGTAATAAAACGTATTGCGCGACAGATCGAGCAGGTCGCATTGTCGACGGATGCTCAGTCGGTCATGCCGCGGATCGATCAAAAAATGCCGTACTTGACTTTGCCGATGTGAATGCCGCCATGATCAGGCGGCAACTATCAATCATCGCAGCCGAATGGCCGAAAGAACCTTGTCACGTTTTGCATCGAACCGCGTATCAGTGAATGAACAGTGTGGTTGATAATCCGCGAGCAACTTCGTGGAGCCTTCACTGACCATATACGGGAGGTGTATCATGGACCAAAAACTACTGGTCATTATTCGAGCGACGTTGGTAGACAAGTCCACCGAGGAGTTGCGGAAAGCCTACGATGCTGGAAATCTGTCGGTGTGGTCTCTTGAGGCATTTGAAGCCATGCGGCAGATACTATCCGAGCGCGGTGAGACCGGCTTGGGACCGCTCCCGACGGCGACGCGTCTATTTACCCCTTTAGAGGAGATGAACCCGATTGCGGCCAACCGATTCGAGAAGTCAGCAGTTTCGTCAGATCCGATGCGCGCCAGACGCGACCGGCGCGTTCCTGGACGCCTCGCCAGTCGTGAGACCCGCTTGGCGGCGGCCCTAATTGATGGTGTTGTCGCCCTGCTCGCGCTAGGACCGGGGCTGATCGTCTATGCGAGTTCCGAGCATATTAACATCACCGGCATCACCCTGCTAATCGTTGGTGCCGTCGCCCTTGCAATTTGCCAGTGGACGCTGCTTGTGAAGCGGGGCCAGACCATCGGTAAGTATGCGATGAATGTGCGTATAGTGCGTTATACCGATGGCAGCAATCCCGGATTCGTGGGCGCCGTGTTCCTGCGTTCGATCGTACCGGGCCTGATCGGTGCTATTCCATGTATTGGCAGTTTGTTTGGACTAGCCGATGAGCTGTGCATTTTTGGCGACGATTGCCGCTGCCTTCACGACTACATCGCGGGAACAAAAGTTGTAGAGGCTTGAACTCGTATCTCGCAAGGACAACAGCCAACCGAACTCTCACATCGCGGTAATCCGCTACGTGTTTCCCCAGCCTCCCACGTACATCCTGCGCGGATCAGGAATGCGCGGCGATTTCGCGTTCCGCCGTCCGCCCGCTGAGTACACGAGGCATGCAGAAAATCATTGACACACCGCCCACCCACTGACTAATCTAGCTCCGACGCAGCATTCTGCTCCGCAGTCGCCGGCATCCGCTTTTCAGTTTAAATTAATTCTATCTGGTAATCGGCATCCAAAACGGACCCACCTCGGCATCCAAAACGGGCCCACCGGGGTTCAAGGGTTCACGGGCGAATGAGTCTCATCGTTGGTTGCACTTGTTTCTCTTCGGGCTTCCTGAGTACCTTGCCGTCGCCGGGTGAAACGGAGGCAGGCTCTGCGGGGACGCAACCGGCCAAGGGATAACCCGGCCGACGGTGTACCACCAGGTACTTGGCTCCGCGGGTCCAACCATGCCTGCGGAGTCTTTTCTTGCGCCCCCGGTGGTCACCGGAGTTCATGCCTCCAAAAATCCTGGGGGTCTGGGGGCAAAGCCCCCAGCGGGGCGAAGCCCCGTGCCCCGCGCGGCGGCTCAACTCTTCTCCTCGGCCTTGCGGCTCTTCTTGGTCTTCATCGACTCGCGGAAGCGGTAACTTTCGCCATTCATCTCGAAGATGTGGCAGCGGTGCGTCAAGCGATCCAGCAAAGCCGCTGTCATCCGTTCGCCTTGAAACACCTGGTTCCATTCGCTGAAGGCGAGGTTGCTGGTCACGAGCAAGTTGCGGCGTTCGTAACGATCGGCGAACACCTGGAAGAGCAGCTCGGCGCCGCCGCGGCTGAACGAGAGGTAGCCGAGCTCGTTGCAGACCAGGAGGTCGAGCCGATCGAGTTGCCCGAGCAGGCGGTCCAGGGTGTAGCGTTTCTGCGCCTCTTCCAGAAGCGTGACCAGGGCGCCGGCGGTGACGAAGCGGACGCGTTTGCCCTGCCGACACGCAGCCAGGCCCAACGCAATGGCGACGTGCGTTTTGCCGGTTCCGGGAGCGCCGATCAGGCATGCATTCGAGCGTTCGTTGATCCATTCGCCGCGTGCCAGTTCGAGCACCTTTGGCTTGTTCAAGCTCGGCACGGCGCTGAAGTCGAAGGTGTCGAAGTCCTTCAGTATGGGGAAGCCGGCGTTCCGGATGCGCGTCTGCACGGCGTTGGCCGAGCGTGCGGCGACTTCCAGTTCGGTGAGCCGCAGCAGGTATTGTTCGTAGGCTTCGTTGGCAGCGGCGGCTTCACGCGCCAGCTTCTCGAACTCGGCGGTCATGGTGGGCAACTTCAGTTGCTTGAGGTTGGCGCGCAGCAGTAGGTGATTGTTGTTATCGGCCATCTTCAGAGTCTCCGTGGGAAAGAAGGAGGTCGAAGCGGCTCAATTCGGGCCGCGGGACCTGGTACTGACACAAGGGGATTGCTTCGCTGGGTGGTGCGTTGGTGTTGAGGATCGCCCGTTGGCGCACCTGGGCGATGATGCGTTCGGCATCGACCTCGCCCTTGGCCAGGCAAGCCTCGATGACCGCTTGCACGCGTTGCATGGGATGCTCGCTCAGGAGCTGCAAAACGCGAGCAAATTGCCGCTGGCCCACCTTGCCGTGGCGTTTGTCGAGGGCATCGCGCAGTTGCGTGAAGCAGGCGGCGAGCTGCCAGTCGCGCAGCACCGGCGCATGATCGAGTGCTGCCGGCCGCCGCCCCAGTGCGGCCAGGTAATGCAAGGGATCGAGGATCTGTTCGTCGTGGCCGTAGCTGCGTTGGTGCCGCGCCACCACGTCGCCGCCGTGAACGACCTCGATGCGATCGATGTAGCCCTTGACCATCACGCTCTGAAAGGCGCACGCCCGCGGCACGCTGTAGCGATTGCGATCGAACCGCACCGTCTGATACTTGTCCACCTGGCCGGGCTGGAGAACGCACGCGTCGAAGCGATGCGCCGGCAAGGCCACGGCCGCGACGCGATCACGCTCGAATCGTTGACCAATCGATTCCGTGTAGCCGACGACTGTGCGGTTGGATTCCTCGAGACAGCGGACGCGGAACATGGCGTTGAGTTCGTCGAGGTTCGTAACACGCGGCACCGGCGTGGCCCACTGCCGTTGCATCACCCGCACGCGCGTCTCGGCATACGGCTTCTCGTTACCCCGCGCCGGCATGCAAAACAGCGGATCGAACGCATAGTGGCTGGCAAGCGCCGCGTAGCGCTCGTTGGCTCGACGTTCCCGACCGGAGAAAATCTGGCTGACCACGGTGCGTGGATTATCCCACCACACTTCATGCGGCACGCACCCGAAGAAGTGGAACGCCTCGACCATGCCGGCCAGGATCGCCTCGGTGCGCTCGCTCGGCATCGCCATCACGAACGGATAGTTGGAGTACGACCAAACCACGATCAGCACAGGAATCTGTTTGCGACCCTCGGGAAAATCGACGTAGATGTGGCCGAAGTCCGCTTCCACGCGCTGGCCTGGATCGTGAGCTAACGGGATGAACGTCTCGCGCCGATCCCGCCGATGCTGGCCGACGTAGCGGCGAACCTGATCGTAACTGCCGCGGTAGCCATGCTCGTCACGCAGCCGCCGAAACACTTGGGAAGCCGTGTGGCGCTGCTTGGGCGGCGCCTTCTCATCGTCGGCAAGAATCGTATCGATGATGCCGTGAAAGGCGCCCAACACCGGCGCCGGCGTTGGTTGGGTCCGCGTGCAGGGCCGCGGCTCCGCCTCGGTCAGGACCTCCCGGACCTTACGCCGGGAGTGATGGAAGGTGCGAGCGATCTCACGAATGCTCATGCCATCGCGATGGGCCCGGCGAATATCTCCGTACTGGAACACCGTCAGCATCCTTTGCCTCCGTTTCCAAGATTGCCCAGGCGACGGGCCTCATTGGAACGAAGGCGGCAAGGGTGGGTCCAGATTGGATGCCGATTTCAGTCAGGGGGGTGGGTCCCTTTTGGATGCCGATTACCAACCGGGAACTGTTCCAATTCGTTTGTAATCTTACTGACCACAACCTAGGAACGCGAACAGAGAGAGGCTAGATGGCCATTTTACAAGTCCCTGAGCAGTTGTCCGTTGGGTGGCGACGGTAGGGGCGAGGTGTGTAGAGGAAGCGGTCGAAACGCTGGGGATCTCGGCCAAACCACGCTC
>VGZI01000296.1 GCA_016872605.1 Planctomycetota bacterium | reverse complement strand
TGTAGATGCGAACGTCTTCCTGACGATGCTGGACCCCGGCGAGTCGGTTGCGCACGCATTGCCGCCCGGCCGTCACGCCTGGTTGCAAGTCTTGCGTGGCGCCGTTCGTGTCAACGGCACGATCGTGGAGACGAGCGTCGGATTGGCCGTCAGCGACGAGCCAAGCGTCACCATCGTTGGCGAACGGCCCGGCGAAGTGATGATGTTCGATCTGGCGTAATTTCGGGAAACAAAACGACACGGATCATTTATCCCCGATAAGCTCTCCGCAGACGTGTTTGCGTCTCAGGATGCGCCCGCTGTCGCACGCTGATTAACCACTTTCTTGAAGCGATCGCGGTTCTATTGACGAGCGACGCTGCAAATTCGTTTTGGGGTCGCGCGGAAAACGATAGAACCGCGACGGCGAGGAAGCGACTGAACGGAAAACGCTCCCTCACCGTCGCGGCTCTGACAATATTCGGCAGGCGCGTTATCCCACGCGATCCGGGACGACGAAGCCGGTGCGGTACTGGCGCGTCAAGAGGCGGTTGGCTTCGGTGTTGCCGTTGAAGGTCTCGCCTTGGAGCTGCAGGGTCGGGCCGACCTTGAGCTGGATGTCGGCGAGGCGGAGGTTGTGTGGGGCGCCGCTGAGGTGGGCTTCCATGCGCTCGAGGGTTTCGAGAGCGTCGCGGTTGTCGCCGAAGGCGCGGGTGCGCGGGGCGAACGGAGCGTTGCTGCCGAGTTGGTAGGAGATGTTGGCCAAATGGCACAAGGCGCTGGAAAAATGACCTTCCTCGATGTCGGCATTCAGGTCGGAGGATCGGCCCGAGCGGATGGCAGCGATGAAGTTGGCGAAGTGGTTGCTTCCGCCGGGGCCGCGCCGCACGTTGTCGATCTGCGGGATGGCTTCGGACGCATTGCCGCCGTTCGGATAAAAGCGATGGCCGGCGATGACGCCGTTCTCCAGGTGAAACACATTGCCGATGCCCTGGCCGCGATAGCCCTGCGAGGACAGGCCGCGGACCTCGAAGATCAACTTGGTGTCGCCGAAGTCCATGAGCGAGATCTGGGTGTTGGGCGTTTCGCCTTGATCGCGATAGCCGAAACGTCCGCCGACGGAGACGACGCTTCGGGGCATGGTAGCGCCGGCGATGGCCCAGCGGGCAATGTCAAACTGGTGAACGCCTTGATTGCCGATGTCGCCATTTCCGAAGGCCCAGAACCAGTGCCAGTTATAATGAACGAGATTGGCGTGGAAGGGCGTTTCCTGAGCGGGTCCGAGCCAGAGGTTGAAATCGACTTCGCGTGGCGGCGTGCCGTTGGGCCGCGTGCCGATGCTGTTGCGTAGCTTGTAGCACAGCGCTCGCGACACGAGCAGTCGGCCATAGCGGCCCGAACGAATGGCGGCGATGGTGTTCTGCCACGACCCCTCGCTGCGGCTCTGCGTTCCGTGCTGCACGATCACGTTGTGCCGGCGCGCCATGTCGAGCGCGATGCGGCCTTCATGCACATTATGGCTGCTTGGTTTCTCGACATAAACATGCTTGCCCGCCTGGGCGCCCCAGATCGTCATCAAGGCGTGCCAGTGGTTCGGCGTCGCGATCGAGATCGCGTGCACGTTGCGATCGTCCAAGGCGCGGCGAATGTCCTTGACGAGGAACGGGGCAGGGCGGTCGCCGATTTGCTCGAGGCGTCGGCCGAAGGTCCGCGAGTCGGGATCGACGAGATAGCTGACTTCGACGTTTGGCATGCCCACATAGGCGCCGACGTGAGCACTGCCTCGGCCATTGAGCCCGGCGACAGCGACGCGAATGAGGTTGTTGGCGCCGACCACCTGGCCCGACGACTTCGTGCCGGCAATCGTGATGGTCGCCATGGCGGCGATCGAGCCCTTGACGAATTGACGCCGAGTGAGTTTGCTCATAGCTGCGATCCCTTCAGATGGAGAGTGTGTTTCTTGTTGGCAGGATGATTTGGTTATACCCGGTCAGGCCGCCGGATGCAACGAAATATTGGAATCACGCGCCCGAAATCTCTTCTGACAGGTTATCGCACTTCTTGTTGCGAAGTCAGCAATGACCAACGACGAAATCCGCTTTGACGAAAGAATGGCGATGTCAAAGGACGAACTCTCGATTCAAACTTCGGACCTCGTTATTTGCAACGAGTCGTTCTATCCGAGCGCGCCGACTATAATACTCACATGACCCATCCGAAATCTCTCGGCGAACTCAAAGCCAGCGGCTATCGAAGTGTTTCCGTCAAAGATGAGATGCGGCGAAATCTCATACGCAAGCTTCAAGCCAATCAGCGGATCTTCGACGGCATCCTCGGCTACGAAGAAACCGTCCTGCCCCAGGTGCAGAACGCCATTCTCTCCAAGCATGACATGCTCTTCCTGGGCCTGCGCGGCCAGGCCAAGACGCGCATGCTGCGGCAACTGACGAATCTGCTCGACGACGCCATGCCAATCGTCGCCGGCAGCGAAGTGAACGACGATCCCTTGCGCCCGTTGAGCCGCTACGCCAAGGATCTGATCGCCAAGCACGGGGACGACACGCCGATCGCCTGGGTGACGCCGGCGGAGCGTTATCACGAAAAGCTGGCGACGCCCGACGTCACGATCGCCGACCTGATCGGCGAGATCGACATGATCAAGCATGCCGAGGGACGCTATCTGTCCAGCGAGCATACGATGCACTTCGGGCTGATCCCGCGTTCGAACCGCGGCATCTTCTGCATGAACGAGTTGCCCGACCTGAGCGCGAAAATCCAGGTCGGCCTGTTCAACGTGCTCGAGGAACGCGACGTGCAAATCCGCGGCTACCCGGTTCGCCTCGACCTCGATTTGTGCATGGTCTTCAGTGCGAACCCTGAGGATTACACGAACCGCGGCCGAATCGTCACGCCGCTGAAAGATCGCATCGGCAGCGTCATCCGCACGCATTATCCCTTGACGCGCGAGATCGGCATCGCCATCACCGACGCCAACGCCTGGGTCGAGCGAACGGAGTTAGCCGGACGCGCAAGCGGCGGAGCAGGCGATCCGTCGCTTGCGCCTCCGGCTAACGTCCTTGTACCGACGTTCATGAAAGAGATTCTCGAAGAGACTGCGCGCCTGGCGCGTTCGAGCCCGGCGATCAATCAGCAGTCGGGCGTCAGCGTGCGCATGTCGATCGCCAACATGGAGAACATGATCTCCAACGCCGAACGCCGGGCGTTGACGTTGGGCGAAAATCCGACGATCCCGCGCATCAGCGATTTGGCGTATCTCGCTGCCAGCACGCGCGGCAAAATTGAGCTGACGCTGAGCGAAGACGACGGGCAGGAGGAAAAAGTCCTCGCTAAACTCCTGGGCGAAGCGATCAAGAACTTGTTCGACGCCCGTTTCGATCTCAAGCAGTTCCGTGGTCTGATCGAGTGGTTCGAAGGCGGCAAGACGTTTGTCACGGGCGACAAACTCCCGGCTTCGGAGTACGTCAAAAAGCTCAACGAGATCCCGGTGTTGAAAAACGCGGTGATGAAGTTCCTCGATCGCCCCGATGTGCAAGCGATCCGCGCCCAGGCCGAGGCGCCGCTCATCGCGAGTGTCGTGGAGTTCATCCTCGAAGGGCTGCACGTGCAGAATCGCCTGAACAAGAACGCCGCGGCGAACGAAACGGTGTATCGCCGGTAGTAAGGAGCCGCGCACGTCGCAAGCGTCGATCTGCGCCGCCGCTTACTACGTGGGCGGCTCTTTGCCAGATTCCCCGTCTTGCCTGGTTGCCTTCCCAAAAACTGCTCTCCAAACAATCGATTGCTTCTGGTAGATTCCACGGGATTCTCTCTACGTAGATGGCCGGCGACAAGGAGGTCGGGGCTTGACGGGCTCGTGGCGGATTGGCCACAAGCTCATGCTCGGCATGGGCTTGGTGGTGGCGATCATGGCGCTCCTCTTGGGCGGGACCCTGTACGGGCTCGCGTCCTACCGCGCCGCCATGGGAACCTGCGTGCGCAAGATGGAAGAAATGCGCTATGCGGAAACCGTCAAAGAAGAAATTCGCAAGCTGCGTCTGCCCGCCGGCGAATGGGCGCTCCAGGAACGCCACATCTTCAAACAAATCGAGAACGTCGAGAAAGCCCTGGAGCAATACGCCGTCGAGCTTCAGGAGACCATCGATCGCGGCCGAGCCCCGAACGAAGGCCGGCAAGAACAGGCGCTCGTGGCGATTCTCCAGAAAGACATGAAGGAACTACGCGCCGAGTTGAAGAAGGTAACCGATGTCGTCGGGGCGGCCGAGGGGCATCCGGGGGACTTCCTCGACGGCAGGCCGATCCTTCGCAGAAAGCTCGAAGACGCCGAGACGCACGTCAGCGATCTGATCGGAACGATCACCAAGGTCATCAGCACCCGAATCGACATCACCCGCGACGACGCCCGCAAGAGCATCATCCTTTTGAGCATTACCGGCATCCTGGCCATCTTGCTGATGGCGGGCAACCTGCGTTTCTTCTACCGCTGGGTCGCCGAGCCGATCCGCGATCTCGAAGAAGGCGTGAGCCGCGTTGCCCAGGGCGATTTCGACCATCGCATCGAAATCAACAGCGGCGATGAGATCGAAGACCTAGCCAAGGCGTACAACGATATGGCCGCCAAGCTGCGCGAGATGTATGACAGCCTGGCGCAGCAGGTCAACGAACGCAGCCGGCAGCTGGTGCGCTCCGAACGGCTGGCGGGCGTCGGTTTCCTCGCCGCCGGGGTGGCCCACGAGATCAACAATCCGCTCGCCAGCATCGCCTTCTGCAGCGAAGCTCTCGAAAGCCGGCTCGACTCGCTTCTCAAGGACGTGCCGATGAGCGACGTCAATCGGCAAACGATCGCCAAGTATCTCAAGATGATTCAGGAGGAAGCGTTTCGCTGCAAGGAGATCACGCAGAAGCTCTTGGCCTTCAGCCGGGGCGGCGACCTCAAGTGCGACCAGACCAATCTCGTAGACGTTATTCAGGGCGTTATCGACATGGTTCAGCACTTGCAGAATTGCAAAGGCAAACGCATCGAATTCCGCCCCTTGGGCCCGATCATCGCGTGGGTCAACGCTCAAGAAATCAAGCAAGTCTTCCTCAACCTCGTCGTCAATGCTCTCGAAAACATGGACGACGGCGGATTGCTCACCATCACGCACGGCGTTCGCGATGGGCAGATCGTCCTCGTCTTCAAGGACACCGGATGCGGCATGACGCCCGACGTGCTGGAGAATATCTTCGAGCCGTTCTTTACGCGCAGCAAGACGGGCAAGGGCACGGGCTTGGGGCTGTCCATCAGTCATCGCATAATCACGCAGCACGGTGGCGAAATCGAGGCGACCTCGGGCGGCTCGAACCAGGGGAGCACGTTCACAGTGCACTTGCCGATTCACCCGCCAAGCGATGTACTGACGCCAGGCAACGACGTGCAGGATCCGGTGGAAGAGTTCCTGAAGCTGAGCGCTCAGCAAAAGACTTCGAAGGCGGCGTGAACCGTTTATCGTTTAGCGCTCGCCAGGCGCCCAGAGAGCGCTAATCGATGAACAGCGAATTTGCCTCACGGCGCTTTCACCGGCGCTTTGGCCTTTGGCTGCGGCTTGGCCCAGCGGCGCGTGCATTCCAGGCCGATGCGTTCTTGCAACGCCAGAATGCCGGCCAGGCTCTTGAAGTGAACACGGTCGATTTTGCGGCGCATCTCG
>VGZI01000295.1 GCA_016872605.1 Planctomycetota bacterium | reverse complement strand
TCGCCGAGACCTATGAGGTGCTGCTGCGTTTGCCGCTCGATCCGGCCGCTCGGAAATCGCAAGCGGAACAGTTGGCGAAACTTTTCGAGTCCATGGATGTCCCGTTGGCCGCCGAGCAATTCCTGATCTCCGTGCTCTGCCACCCCGAGGTGCTGTATCGCATCGAACGACCCGATGGGAGCGCGAAACGAGGACCGATGCCGCCGCGACATACGGCCCGGGCAATCGCCTACACGTTGACCGACCGCGAGCCGGATCCAGTGCTGTGGCAGGCGGCCATCGAGGGGAAACTCGGGACCAGCGAAGAGGTGCGAAAGCACGTCGAGCGCATCCTGAACGACCCGACCATTCCCAAGTCGCGGCTGCTGGGCTTCTTTCAGGAATACTTCGCCTACACGACCGCGCCCGATATCGCGAAGTGTACGGAAACCGTGAACGAACTTCAGTCGAGAGTCGGATGCGGTTTTCAGATGGGGTTCGCCGGGCATTTCGTCCGCGACACCGACCGACTGGTCGAGTGGGTATTGGAATCCGACCAGGAAGTGCTGCGGACCCTGCTGACAACCCGCAAGTCGTTCTTGAACGGACAATATCCGCTGAATTACCAAAAGCGACTCGCCAGTCTGCTCGAAAAGAAGAAGCAGGCCGCCGAGCGCGCGGCGCGAGAAGGGAAGCCGTTCGACGACACGAATTTCCGGAAGGACCTCGAAAAGCTGCTCAGTGATGCCCGAGAGGCATCTCGTGGCCAGGGCCCCTATGACATACAACTAGCCATTTACGGCATCATGTCGCCAGACCCAAAACGAAAACTCTGGGACCGAGAGCCAATTCTGATTGCGAAGCACCGGACCCCCTTGCCCAACTTCGACGACTGGCTCGCCGGCAAACCTTATGACGCTCATCCTGAAGAGCGGATCGGTATTCTCACGCAGGCGAGTTGGCTGGTTTCGATGGGATCGAACTTTGACAACCACGCGATCCATCGCGGCCGCTGGATTCGCGAACGGCTGCTCGGTGGCCGCATCCTGGAGGTTCCGATCACCGTCAACGCGATGCTTCCGGACGAACCACACCGTGGGCTGCGCGATCGCATGCGGGTGACTCGCGAAGACTATTGCTGGAAATGCCACAGGACGATGGATCCGCTTGGTCTGCCCTTCGAACAGTATGACCATTTTGGACGATACCGTGAGAAAGAGATCGTCGTGGACAAGGAGAAAACCGACAAGGATCGGGCCAAGAACCCCTTGAGTCGGCGAACGATGACGAACATTCCCATCGACACGACAGGAGCCATCACCGACAGCGGCGACCCGAAGCTGGATGGACCCGTGAAGGGACCATTCGATTTGATGGAGAAGTTGGCCCAGTCGGAACGAGTCGAACAAGTGTTCGTGCGGCACGTGTTCCGCTATTTTCTGGGCCGCAACGAAACGTTGGCCGACGGGCCAACGCTCGTGGCCGCGCACAAGGCCTACCGCGACAGCAACGGCAGCATGAAGGCATTGCTGGTGTCGTTGCTGTCGTCGGAATCGTTCCTCTATCGCACGGTCCCGTCTATCGCTAAGGAATCCAAATGAACAACGTCCCGAACTACCTCAACTGCCGTTCGTTGCTGAAGGGCATCACGCTCGGCGTAGGTACCATGCGACACCCATTTGTCGTGTTGTTTCTTTTGGCAATGGCCTTGAACTTTGGCCGCGCGCAGGACACGATCAAACTCAAGGAACTCAGTGCCGAGGACGCCAGGCGATTGGCACAGGACAGAAGCGGTCGGCTGTTGCTGAACGGCTTGACCACGCTTTCGCCCGAGGCGGCCAAGGAGTTGGCCCGGTTCGACGGCTGGCTCTCCCTCAACGGGCTCGCGTCTCTGTCGGATGAAGTTGCCGATGCGCTCGGCCAGCACAAAGGGCACCTGCATCTGGACGGACTGACGAAAATCGCGGATGCGGCGGCCAAAGCTCTGGCCCGGCACAACGGCGAATTGTCCTTGAAGAGATTGACCTCGTTATCCGATGAAGCCGCCACTGCCCTGGCGAAACATTCCGGCGGCCGGCTGTACCTGAACGGCGTGAAGGCCCTTTCGACCGACGCGGCGAAAGCGCTGGCGCAGCGCAAGGGGGGCGGACCTTCCAACAAGGTTTGCCTCGACGGCCTGGAATCACTTACCGCTCTTGGGGCCGCGGCCTTGGCCGAATCACACGGCCATAACTGGGACGGGCGACTGCCCGCCATGAAGACCATTCCCGAGGATGTGGCCAGGGCTCTGGCCAAACGGCAGGGAGGACTTTCCCTGGAAGGGTTGACGTCGCTCTCGGATGAATCGGCCAAGGCATTGGGAGGCAAACTCGGAGGTAGTTTCCCGCGCTTGACCTCTCTCTCCGTCGAGGCGGCCAAAGCGATCGTCGGACCGAATCGCACTCTGGTCCTCGATGGCCTCACCGCACTCCCCGATAACATCGCCACAGTGATTGCCGGCAAGAATAGTTCCGGCGATTTGCATCTGGGCGGCCTGACCACGTTGACCCCGTTTGCCGCGAAGGAAATCTCCCAGCGCAACGGCGATCTCTACCTCAATGGCCTCACGACAATTTCCAACGACGTCCTCAAAGCCCTCGCCGAGCACAAGTCAGGAGGAAATAGCCGACCCCTCGTTTATCTCAAGGGATTGACCACGATCTCCGACGAAGGAGCCGCGATCTTGGCGTCCTGGCCGAAATGGTGTGGCGAGCTGCCCGCCTTGACGACGCTCTCCGAGAAATCAGCCATCCCCTTGGCATCATCGCGCAAGTGGAACGGCAATCTTCCTTCTCTCAAGACGATCTCGCCCGAAGCTGCAAGGGCATTGGCCCAGCGCCAGGGCAATCTCTCGTTCGATGGCCTGACGACACTTTCCGAGGAGGCGGCGAAAGAAATGGCCAAGCACCGAGGAGGCACGCTGTCGCTCAATGGCCTGAAGGAGCTATCGGACAATTCGGCGTTTGCATTCTCCGAACACAATGGCCGCCTCTCGCTGAATGGCCTGACCGCGCTTTCCAAGGGAGCCGCTGCATCACTGGGCAAGCACAAAGGGGATTGGTTGTTCCTCGATGGCTTGACGACGCTCTCCGAGGATGCAGCAAAATCGCTGGCGCAGCACAAAAGCGTCGTCTCGCTCTCTGGTTTAATGCCTCTTACGGAAGAAGCGTTCTTGGTGTTGACGCGAAATCCCAAGATGGCGTTGCCAGAAAATTATCGGGCAAGGCCCGCGTTCGCTAAGCCGCAAGCGGCTGACGTGAAATCGGTGAGCGAGTTCCTCGAAGCCAACTGCATGAGCTGCCACAGCGGCAAGCGCAAGGAAGGCGACTTCTCGATGGACGCGCTGGCGTTCGACAACATCGCGGGCCGGGTTGCCTATGCGTCGATCCTGGAGCGGCTTCGCGCGGGTGACATGCCGCCGTCAGTAAAGGCCCGTCCCGATCCGGCCGAGTCCGCGGGTGTTGTTCAGTGGATCTCATCACAGCTCGACGCGCCGTTCAAAGGGCCGGCGACCCACTATGCAGTCAAGGAAAAGCCAGTCGATGGCAACCGCTTGCCGCACGCGATTCTCTTCGGCGGTCCTCGAAGTCCGAGCGTGCCGCCGCCGCCTCGCCTTTGGCGCTTGTCGCCGTCGGCATACACCAAGTCCCTCAGCGGCCTCAATGTGAATGGCTTGCAGCAACCATTTGGCCTGATTCAGGATTCTGGCTTCCGAGATTTCTCCGCTCTTTACGCGCCCGATGAAGGCGCCACGAGCCTGCTTTTGACCAATGCCGAGCAGGTCGTGCTGGCCCAAGTTCGACCCTATACCCTCGTCAACCTCGTCGCAAAGCCGGAAAGCGCGAAAGAGTCGCTTTGGCCCAGCGAGGCACGCATCAAAACGGCCACCCCCGAGGAACGCAAGCATCTTGAGAAGGGTGATCGGGTTCGCGGGAACGGAATTTTTGCCGCGCTGATGCATCCCAAGGTGGCGGCGAATCGCGAGGAGCTCGTGAAAGCTATCGAGCAGCAGTACAGGACCATTCTCGCGCGCCAGCCCAACGCGAAGGAACTGGAAAGCCTGCTCGAACTTTACAAAGACGTGGCGAAGGAAGGGGATTATTCGCTGGCGGGCAAGACCATCCTGATGGCTCCGCTCATGACGCCGGAAGCCATCTTGCGCTTCGAGGTCGGCCTCGGCGCGGAGGTGCGGACTGGCGTGCGAATGTTGTCGCCGCGCGAAACTGCATTTGCGTTAAGCCTGGCCTTGTCGGACAATCGCGACCTGAATCTTTTGTCGGCCGCAGCGCAAGGCAAGCTCACGACCCGTGCGGAGGTCGTCTCCGCGGTCAAGAACATTCTCGATGACCCGAAGCTCGGCAAGCCGCGCGTGCTACGGTTCTTCCGCGAGTACTTCGATTATTATCGGGCGACAGAGGTCTTCAAAGATCCGATCCCCGACCACCTGAAACGCCAGGGCGTCTCCTTCAATGCACGACAATTTATTGATGATACGGACGTCCTGGTTCTGTCCATTCTTTCCCACGACAAAGATGTCTTCAAGGAAATGCTGACGACCACCGATTCCTATCGAACGCATGAGCTGTTTGGTGCGTCGGAGGACGGCCTCCGCAATGGACACGGTCCCCTCTTTCGCAAGTTTAGTCCGTTTGCGATGGAACACCGGAGGCCGCAAAGTGAGAACATCGGCATTCCGATGCAGCCAAGCTGGCTGGTGGCGTGGTCGGTGGGCACGGACAACGACATCGTCCGCCGTGGTCGCTGGGTTCGCGAAAAACTGATCGGTGGCCGGGTGCCCGACCTGCCGATCAACGTGCAGGCGATGGTCCCCGAAGATCCGCATCGCACTTTGCGCGATCGGCAAATGGTCACCCGCGCCAACGCTTGCTGGAAGTGCCACTATCGTATGGACGATCTCGGCACGCCGTTCGAGCACGTCAATCACTATGGATTCGTCCGCGCAACCGAACCGGTCATCGATCTCGAAGCGCTGAAGTCGGTCAAGGACAAGAAGACCAGGATCTACCGCGACGCACCGCTCGACACGACGGGCTTCATCCTCCACAGCGGCGACCCGAAACTCGACGGACCCGTCAAGGACGCGCCGGAAATGCTGCGCCGTCTCGCCGAATCGGAGCGCGTGCGGCAGGTGTTCATTCGCCACGCGTTTCGTTTCTTCCTGGGCCGCAACGAAACCCCGGGCGACGCGCCGACCTTGCAAGAGGCTGACCGCGCCTACCTTGAAAGCGGCGGCAGCTTCAAGGCGCTGCTCGTATCGCTCCTTTCTTCTGAGTCTTTCCTGTACCGAACGGTTCCCTCCATCACTAAGGACAAATGAACATCAATCACGGGCGGACGAGCCGCCCGTGGCACAACCCCCTGAAAACTTGGCTGCGCCCGGTTGCTCGGTTCGTCTAAAAAAAAACGAGATCCAACGCGGGATTCGATCGTGATCTGCTAATCTAATAGGGGAGGGTTTCCGTTCGGATCAACACGAGCAATCCGCAACGCCTTGTACTGAATGGATTTACAAAACAACCCGCCATACCTGTTCCATCCTTTGCCCCGAGAAAATTGAAGCACGCTAGATGGCCATTTTACAAGTCCCTGAGCAGTTGTCCGTTGGGTGGCGACGGTAGGGGCGAGGTGTGTAGAGGAAGCGGTCGAAACGCTGGGGATCTCGGCCAAACCACGCTCGACCGAATCGTTGCT
>VGZI01000294.1 GCA_016872605.1 Planctomycetota bacterium | reverse complement strand
TTTCCGCAGGTGCGCGAGGTCATCGACGACATCTGCGTCATCCGCTCGCTCGAATCGAACCACACCAATCACTACGAGGGCACGCTCGGCATGCATACCGGGTCGTGGACCTTTGCCCGGCCCAGCATCGGCGCCTGGGTCAGCTACGGCCTGGGCACGGAAAATCGCAACCTGCCGTCGTTCATGGTCATCGCCCCGGCGGCGCCTTACGCGGGCGCCCAGACCTGGGGTTCCGACTTCTTGCCCGGCTGTCACCAGGGAACGCACGTCGTGCCCGGCCCGACGCCGATTCCGAACATCCGTCCGCGCACGCCGTCCCCCGAACTTCAGGAACTGGAACTCCAACTCATCGGCGATGCCAATCGTCGGCATCTGGAGTCCGGCCCGCGTGACGCGGCCCTTGAAGCACGCATCCGCTCCTTCGAGACCGCATTCGGCATGCAGCGTGCCGCACCGGAAGCGTTTGATCTTTCCAGCGAAACCGACGCCACGCTGCGGCTGTACGGTCTGAACCGCGGTCAAACGACTGGCTTCGGCTGGCAGTGCCTGGTCGCTCGGCGATTGGCTGAGCGAGATGTTCGTTTCATCGAACTGATCGACACGGGCTCGTCAGGAAACTGGGATTCGCACGGCAACATGCGCGATCACGTTGCCCTGGCACGCAATGTGGATCGACCCATCGCCGGTTTGATCCGCGATTTGAAGCAACGCGGCATGCTGGATGACACGCTCGTCGTCTGGACGACCGAGTTCGGCCGTACGCCGTACCACGAACAGGCGAATCACGCAGGCCGGGAACATCATCACCAGGTGTTCTCGTCCTGGCTTGCCGGCGGCGGCGTCAAGGGGGGCATCGTACATGGTTCATCGGACGAGTTTGGCATCGCCGTCGGCGCAGACCGTGTCCACGTGCATGACTTCCACGCCACCATCCTGCACCTTCTCGGCCTCGACCACGAACGTGTCACCTTCCGCCACAACGGCCGCGACTATCGGCTGACCGATGTCGAGGGGAACGTTGTGCGTGAGATTTTGGCGTGAGCCCAGGGTGTAGCGGGCGTGAGTGTGGGCATCGCCATTTTCGCATCTGAGAACGGATCTTGAGCATGAACGTGTTGCGTTGGGGAGTGTGTGCGTTGTGCCTGGTCGCGATTGTGAGCGGTCAGGCGGATGCGGGTGGTCCGCCGAAGCCGAAGGACGGCCCGCTGGGGATGAAGTTCGTGCCGCTGCCGAAGGGGACGACGTACCTGGGTTGGAACGGCAAAGAGGGTTCGGCCAGGAAGACGGAGATCAAGCAGTCCATCGAGATCGCCATCCACGAGGTGACCCAGGGCCAGTGGCATGCAATGATGGGCGCCACACTGAGCTATTTCTCCCGCGCCGGCAAGGGGAAAGACGATGTCAAGGACATCAAGGATGAGGATCTCAAGCACTTCCCGGTGGAGCAGGCTTCGTGGAACGACGTGCAGGAGTTCCTCAAGAAGCTGAACGAAAAAGAGCGTGGTCGCGGCTATGTGTACCGTTTGCCGACGGAGGCGGAATGGGAGTATGCTTGTCGGGGAGGTGCCACTTCTGAGAAACAATGTTCGTATCACTTCTACTTCGCCAAACCGGCGAATGACCTGTCGTCGAAGGAGGCGAACTTTCGTGGCAACTTTCCATTTGGCAAGGCGGAGAAAGGGCCGGACCTGCTCCGCCCGGCGAAGGTGGGTTCGTACGCGCCGAACAAGATAGGCCTTTACGACATGCACGGCAATGTATGGGAATGGTGCGAAGACCTTTGGGCTGATGAACCAAACCGAGTGGCCCGGGGCGGCGCCTGGGGCGCCGAAGGCGCCCGCTGCCAGGCGGCCGACCGCAGCAGAGTCGCACCGACGGGCGGCTTTTCCTCCTAGGCTTCCGGCTGGCCCGAGTTTCTGTCCGGTAGCCCAGAAAGAGAAGAGTTTACTAACGCCAGGCGCGGAATAGACTCTTGACAGCCGTGGCGAACCCACATCATATCCCGCCTGTCAAGAGTACCCACGCTGATGGTTCCCCTTTTTCTTGAAGTTTTTCCCAGGGGCACTGCGCACACTTGATGAGTCGCGAAGCGACGATGCTTCAATGGCGCCGCGAGGGTCGGTTGTTGCGGTTGTCGCTGGTGCGGCCAGCGGCACCATACACATCTGGGGGCTCAGGCTGAGCGCTCTTGCCAGAGCGCTTCGGCTGCGATCCCTCACCCCTGGCCCCTCTCCCAGAGGGAGAGGGGAGGAATGCGGATCGCGTCCCAGAAACTTCACCGTGCCCCCGCCTGGCCGTTCAAAGCGAGCAGGCTGACCTGGGCGAGCGAAATGGCGGCGCGGTCACGCACTTTCGCGGACGGGCCACGTTGCCGTGGCCTGGCTCGGTAATCCGACCCAGGCGAAGCCGCAGCGCCGTGTTCGCTTGCAAGAAAACCCGCTGAGCACATTCCATCGAATTCAATTACCGCAAGGAAGGCCTCGCCGTGGATCGTTCACCGTGTTCTGTGTACAGACCACGGCAACGGCAACGTGGCCGGTCAGCGCGCGGCCACCGCTGTTGAGCGTGTCGTTCGGCGGCCTAAAGCATGATGACATTGTTGCTCGACTTCGACGTCGCGACTCAATGGCTCAATAACGGCGCCAAAAGCCCCGATCTGATTGTTGCGATTGCGGATTTGGTGCGCGGAGGCGGACAAGGTCGTCGCGCTCGACAGCAGGAGGCGTCCGCCTTTTTTCCGGAGGCCTTCGCGACGTTGAGTCGCTGTCTGTTCGCGTTGATCGCGGTACTGCTGTGCGTGTCCTTCACCGTCGCGGAAGAGTTTAAGGCCTTGTTTCTCAAAGTCGATGTCGCCAAGAAGACAATGACACTCAAGGAAGTGCCCAGAGACGGCATTCCCGGCGGCGACCCCAACGCACGCGCCCCCGCCGCCGCCAGCGATAGTGGTTTCGCCGGACGGATACCCACGATCAATCGATTCGCGACAAACAGGTCCGCAGCATCTTCGCCCAGCGATGCCCCGTCTTCATTCAGAACCTGCAATGGCCACTGCGGTGCGACTTTCAAACCCAGCTTGCGCAGGCGATGGGCGACCCATTCTCGTACACCTTCTCCAACATTCCGCCACCGAGATAGCGGTGAAACTCGAACCCGGTTTGCCTCACCACATCGCACAGCGCCATGATGTCATGCATGATCGATTCCTCAGAGTAGCCGCAGGAATGCACACAATCACAAAAACGTCTTTCCTTGGTCTTCTGAACCAAGCAACACGACAGGGAATCCAGGAGAGCGGGTCGGTCGGAAATCCACTTTTTCCGGCCGGACCGCTTTTCTTCTGATCGCCTCCTCGGCGCTCCTTCTCTTGGGCAATGAGAATCGCAAGGCCACACTCCAGGCACATTGTCGGCTTAGCTTCGTCATGCAAATGCCTTCTTGCGCTCTTTGCGTTTTTTCGCGGCCAATTCGCTGCGCGGAAATCGCACGGCGGGTGTGCGGAACGCGCTGCAGATCATGCGGTTCCGGGTCGATTGCCTGCCGAATGCGCTGGCATTGAAGTTGCGGTTGGTCTAATCAACTACATCCCACGAACGCCCCGACTTATCGAAGGGAGATCATCATGCGCACCTATGTGATTCCGCTCGTCGCGGTCGCTCTGCTCGGCTCAAGTTCGCCCCAGGACTCGGCCGTCAAACTTGACCTGGAGAAGTTCCAGGGCAACTGGCAAGCCACCTTGGTCGTCAACGTCAACGGCGAATCAGCGCCCCAAGATCAGGTGCGGGACACCCAGCTCAAGGTCGAGGGGACCAAGTTCGTCCTGCGCAGCAAAGACGCCGTCGTCAAAGGCACGTTTACGATCGACCCGTCGCGCACGCCGAAGACCATCGACGTCGTCCTGGAAGGGCAAAACCCCAATGAGAAGTTGCTCGGAATCTATCGCATCGACGGCGACGAACGCCGCAGCTGCTTCGCCCTGCCGGGCAAAGATCGGCCCAAGGACTTCGACCCCTGCCTGCCCGGCTACATCGCGTTCACCTGGAAATTCAAAACGCGGTGAGTTGCTAGCCGCAAAAAAAGGCAAGAACCAGAGTCTTTAGCATTGTTGCATGGATCACGGGAGTCACGACTCAATCAGGAACCACGGATGGCGCGGATGGCACGGATAGAGACGATACCGAATAGCACTCAAGCCGTGCCATCCGTACTACTATTTGATGCTACGATGTCGATTTGGCGATGCATGGTAAATGCACCGTATTCGAGGAAATGCATCCTATTTCGGGAATTTTTCTATTTCCCCAAGTCATTGACAGACAGTGACGTAGGAAAAAACATCTCATCTGTCTATTTCGCCCATGACGATGTCGATGGAGCCGATGATGGCGGGGATGTCGGCGATGAGGCAGCCTTCGCAGAGCTTGCCAGCGAGGCTAAGGTTGGCCATGCTCGAGGAGCGGGCGCGGACGCGCAGCGGGACTTGCGTCTTGGCCGGGCTGCCGACGACGTAGAAGCCCATTTGGCCACGTGGGCATTCCGTTTCGACATACGCTTCGCCGGCCGGCAGATGTTTGGGCAACTCGATGCGATGCGAACCGGCCGCCGTCTTGTACTTCTCCAATGCTTGCCGAATGATCTTGATGCTCTCAACCACCTCGAGCATGCGCACCATATAGCGATGCCAGCAGTCGCCGAGCACCGCTTCCGGCGGCGCCATGTCGAACGGCGGCAGCACGGCGTCAAACTCATACTGATCGTAGTCGCAATACGGCTCCAGTTTGCGCAGGTCCCAGGCCGGATCGCCCTTGGTGCGATCGAGCGAGCCGCGCAGCATCGGTCCGGAACAGGCGTGCTGAATCGCCAGTTCCTTCGAGCAGACGCCGATGTTGGCGGTGCGATTAACGAAGATGTGATTCGTCGTCAGCAGGGCGTGATACTCCGGAATGCGCGGCTCGAAGTAATCGAGAAACTGCGTGCAATGATCGATCCAGCCGTCGGGCAGGTCGTCGTGCACGCCGCCGACGGTGATGTAGCTGTAAGTGAGCCGAGCGCCGCAGACTTCCTCGAAGAGGTCGAGAATCATCTCCCGTTCGCGGAAAGCGTAGAGGAACGGGCTGAATGTGCCGAGGTCGAGGCCGTACGTGCCCATCGCCACGAGGTGGCTGGCGATGCGGTTGAGTTCGCAGACGATGACGCGGATGACGTTCGCCTTGGCCGGGATCTTCATGGCGCACAGCTTCTCGACGGCGAGCGAGTAGCCGAGGTTCATGTTCATGCCGGCGAGATAGTCCATCCGGTCGGTGTACGGAATGAACTGAATCGGCATGACGTTCTCGCCGATCTTCTCGGCACAGCGGTGCAGATAGCCCAGATGCGGCACGACTTCGGAGATGATCTCGCCGTCGGTGCGCAGGACGAGCCTCAGCACGCCGTGCGTCGAGGGATGCTGTGGTCCCATGTTGACGAGCATTTCGTCGGTGCGAACGTCGAACTCGACGATGGTCTGATCTTGCGGTGCGAGGGATGCGGTGGACATTAGTTTTTCCATTCGTCCTGTCTTCGTTTAGCGCTTGCAGGATCTCTGGCTGTTGCGCATCGTCGCCGCGTGTGATACTGCGAGCGCTAAACGAGGAGAAAATCAGCGTCCCCTGATGCCATGATACTCGAGCGGGAACTCGTAATCTTTGCGCAAGGGGTGGCCGACCCAGTCGTCGGCGGTCAGGATGCGGCGCAGGTCGGGGTGGCCGACGAACATGACGCCCGATAGGTCGAACGCTTCCCGTTCGTGCCAGTCGGCGGCAGGCCAAACGGAGCACA
>VGZI01000293.1 GCA_016872605.1 Planctomycetota bacterium | reverse complement strand
AATGAGCCTGCGGACATTCAGGCCTTCTTTCGCGTCGGCAAGAGCCGCCTGCGCCGCGTCGAGAATCTGCTATGCGTGCTTCCGTTGGGCAAGACCGGCGAGACCCGCGAGCAAGCCGCGGCTCGGATGAACGAGAACGTGGGATCACTGCGGCATCAGTACGAAGAATTGGCTATTGCGTACATGAAACAACGCATCAAGGACCGGCACTCCCAGCACCAAGACGAACCAAAGCCGCGCCAGGTCGTTCTGGGCCAGCGATCCTTTCGAGTTCATGATCCAGAGGAACGGGTCGGCTGGGATGGTCCGTTTTTCGTGCCGCTGCTGCGATGGAACTTGGCCGACCCTGAGCACCACCTTGACGTGTTCGACTTCGCCGTCGGAAAATTCAAATCGTGACACATGAGCGAGCAATCCGCGAAAGGGCCGATTGTTGGGATCGAGCCGTGGCTGCCGTGGCCGCTTTCCGCCTGGGGGTGGTGGACCGAGCCGGTGCGTGCCGAGCGGCTGGCCCTGTTGCGCATCGGCGTCGCACTGTGCTTGGTACTGGACATCGCGATCAACTACGCGCCGAATACGCTGTTTTTTTTTGGCAAGGATGGCCTGGGCGATCCGCGCGTTGTCGCTTGGCAATTCGAATCAAGCGTGCGATGGTCCCTCTTGCGTGGCGTCGCCGATTGGCCCGGCGGCGACACCCTGATCGCCCTTGCAATGTGTTCGTGGCTTGCAACGGCCGGTTTGCTGTTGTTCGGCTGTGCAACGTCATTTTCCGCGGTGGCTGCCTGGCTCCTGTCGCTTTCGTTCGCCAATGCCAATCCGCATCTGGACAACAGCGGCGACACGATTCGGCTTATTCTGCTCTTCTACCTGGTGCTATGCCCGTGCGGCGCCGTCTGGTCGCTCGATGCGTGGATTGATCAGCGAACGGAAAACAATCCAGAACCCACTTACGTTTATCCCTGGGCGATTCGGCTCATCTTCGTGCAACTGATGCTCATCTACTTCACGAACGGCGTTTCCAAGTTGCTCGGCCCGCAATGGCGCGACGGAACGGCTTTGAACTATGTTCTCGGCGATGTGACGCTCACACGATTCTCGCACGCTGCCTGGCCGCTGCCTTTCGAATTGTCACGCTTGTTAACGTGGTTGGTTCTGGCGTGGGAGCTATCGTTTCCGCTGCTGATGATTTGGAAGTGGCCACGGCGCGTGGCGCTGTCGATCGGCGTGATGTTTCATTTGGCGATCTTCGCGACGATGGAACTGGCGGCGTTTTCGCCGTATGCGTTGTGCCTGTACCTGCCGCTCGTTCCGTTCGAGGATGATTCCAACGACTAACTTCTCCGTGGAGCACGTTGGAAACGTGCCCCACCGGGCGTCACGGACGCCGCCAAACGACCTCATGCGGCGCGGGTTCGGTGTTGCCGGCGGCGTCGTAGGCTCGCGCTCGCACTGTCACTTCGCGCCCGACTTTCGACAGAACGACCTCCCACTCCGCGAAATTCGGTCGCAGCGCCTTCGCCGATGTTCCATTGACGACGACTTTCGTGATTGTGCCGTTATCGAACGACGTGCCGCGCACAAGGAGTGAGTCGGCGCCTTGTGGAATCAGATGCGGATGACGCTGCCTGGCGGAAAGTCGTCGATCGGGTCGAGCAGATTCGGAAACGCGACATTTCGCACCTCGGCAACGCGGGCATCGCTTCCTGTCAGCGGCGGCAGCGAACCGTACTTCAATCCATCGCGCAAATGAGCCGACTTCACGCTGACGATCTTCGCGTGTCGGCCCGGACCAAAGTAATCGTGCAGGTAGATCGGTACGCAGATATCGGACAGCGGCTCGGGCCGATTCGAGCCGCCGAGGTCGACGATGGCCCGTTTTTTGTTGTCGCGCGGATTGACGACCTTGAGATTGCGGATGTGCGTCCGAGCTTTGCCGGTTGGGTTGCTGTCGGAAATCTGAATCATGGCGATGCCGCTGCCGTACGGGATGTGATCGAGCGTCAAGCCGTCGACGGTCAACGAGCCGTACTGGATGCTATCGTCATCGTGGCCGCGGTTGAACGGCTCGTCGCTGCTGTTGATGATGTGCAGGTTGCGGTAAACGTGGCGATCGTAGTTCGGATGATAGACGCTGTAGACGCACGAGTGAAGTGTCATGTTTTCGACGAGCACGGACGGCGACTGCGGGCGGAAGCCGTAGTACGCGCCCCAAATCTTCATGTTGCGGATCGTGAACGGGAAGTTGATGTTCGGCCCGACGCCTTCGACGCCTTCGCCAAGATTAAAGCCGTATCGACCGTCGCAGTGTGATTCGTTGCCATCGAAGCGAACGAACGGGAGCATGCGCAGATCGAGCGGTCGGCGTTTGCCGTCGGGGAGCAAAATCGGTTGCACCATGCGCATGGCGGCGGATTCAATGGCCTCGAAGCGATAGCCGTAGCGATCGTTCTCGCAGGTGATGTTGTTGGTGAAGACGTTGAGACTATTGGCCCACCAGAAACCGGCGCCTTGGTTTTCATCAAACGGGATCGCCTACTTCGGAAGGATCTTGCCCCGGTAGGAATGGACGGCAAGGTTCCGATCGAAGACGTTGAGGATTTCGGTGCTGTCTTCGAGATAATAGCCGTGACCAACGCTTTGATAGCCGACGCAATCGCGGATGACGAGGAAGTTGGTGCCGTGTACGGTGATCCATCGATTGTGGCTGTCCCAGATCGACGCGCCCAGGACGTAGCTGCCGCGCATCGTGTTGCCGACGAGGTGATAGTGAATCGCATATCTGCCCAGGACGTTCTCTTTGCCGAGATGTCGGAATTCGGCGTAACTAATCGCGCCTTGCGAGTTGCGGTGATACATCGTGTGTCCGCGGATGCCTTTTGGGTCGGCCGATTCGATGATTACATTTCGGCTCAGGTTGCCGACGACGCCGCGGAAGTCGCCATCGACGGCGTGCGTGAAGTGTAACGGCCGGTCGAGCGTGATCATTGCCCCCCTCACCCCCGGCCCCTCTCCCGCAGCGGGGCGAGGGGAGGAAATCGCCTTCACCACCCGTTCTTCTGTTTCGACGGGTACATTGCGTCTACCGGGTCGGCGAGTGCCTTTGTCTGCATCAACCTGGCCGTTGGTCGCGGTGAGGATGATGCGATCGCCGAGCTTCCAGCTGGCAGGCGCGTCGCTCAATTCAACGTTCGCATCGCCTTTCTTCGCCGTTGTGTGAAGCGGCAGCCAGGTTCGCGGTATTGGGCTGCCGTGAAGGTCCATGCGCCCGCCGCAGCAGACGATGGCGGGGCACGATTGCTTGTCCATGCCGGCGAGATAGTGCAGCCGGATCAGGGCCGTGTGCTTGGCGTCGATGGGCCGATTGGGCATGCCGACTTCGAGAGCGGGGCGCGGCACACTGTCGTCGATGTCGAGATGGCCTTCGCAATCAAATCCTTCCTCGCTCGGTTCCCTCCCGGTCTGAATGCGAATAAGGCCAACGTCGAGCCGCGTGTCGCGATCGTGGGCAAACGTCAGCGTGCCCGCGACGTGAATGACGCGAATGACCTCATTACTGACGACATCGTAGCGGACGGAGTGCCCGGTTTGGATGAGCACTTTGGCGCCGGTCGTAGGAACCTTGCCGGAGTCCCACGTTGCCGGCGCCGACCAATCGCCGCTCTTCGCGGAACGGACGACCTGAGCCGAGACGGAGGTCGCGGCGATGAGCATTGATGCCACAACCAACTCGAGACGAGACCCCATAGCAGTTCCTCGGCGACCCGAGCCCCGTGAGGGGCCGGTTGAAGGCGACACGGATGGCAGCCGCCCCTCACCCCTTACCCCTCTCCCTCAGAGAGAGGGGTAAGGGGTGAGGGGCGGCTCGCCAACCATTAGAAAAAGATGGCATTTTATTTCGCGCCTGTCAAAGTGCTTGACATCGGAGGCGAAATTGGCCAAGATGGAGGCTATACCCCCGTGTACTTTTCATCAGGAGACATGGCATGAGCGAACAAGAAAAGATCCAATGCCCGGAATGCGACGCGTCGGAAGGCGTCGGTCGCCGAGAATTTCTGGCGGGCGTCGGCGGCACGGCCGTCACCCTGGCCGGACTCGAGTTGGCCCCGAGCCTTGTCGTGGCGAACCAGCCCGCTCAACCCCGCGTTTCCAAGCCGGCGGAGGCGATGATCCGCGAGTTGTATCAAGGCCTGACCGCGGAGCAGCGCCGCCGGGTTGTCTACGCATGGAACCACGGCGCTGGAAACAACCAGCCTGCCACCCGTCTTCGCATGTACAATGCGGCAATCTTCGGCCCCGAAACAATCGGCGCCGTCTATACCCAGGCACAACAAGAATTGAACATGCGCATCCTTCGCTCAATTTGCTCCGACGACGAAGGCTTCGCTCGCATCACGCGCAACAACACGTTCGATGGCTCCGGATCCTTCGCACGCTGCGGCGCCTTCATCTTTGGCGATCCGACCAACAACCAGCAGTTCTCCTGGGTGTTTACCGGACACCACTTGACCGTTCGCTGCGATGGCAATTCCGAGCCGAACACCGCGTTCGGCGGACCGATGTACTACGGCCATAGCCCGGACGGCTTCAGCCAACGCAATGTGTTCAACTTCCAGACGCGAAGCGTACTGGCTGTGTGGGACGCCCTCACCGCGGCGCAGCGCCAGTCCGCCACCATGGCGCAATATGTCAATCCGCGCGAGCAGGCTGGGTCGGTACGCCATCGCCGAGATGGTTTCCCAGGCGTCGCCTATCGCGATCTCACCGCGGACCAACGCCGACTGATCGACACGGTGATGCGCAATCTCATCTCACCGTATCGCCGCGAGGATGGCGACGAGGTCATGGACCTCATCCGTCGCAACGGCGGCATGGAACGTATCCACCTCGGATTTTATCGCGACGCCAACACGGCCCCGAACCAGTGGGACTTCTGGCGCCTGGAAGGCCCCGGCTTTGTGTGGAACTATCGCGTATTGCCGCACGTCCACTGCTTCGTCAACATCGCCTTGCAACAACCCGCCGCGCCTGCTGCGCCAGGCAGTCGGTAACTCTTTCCGCTTGCGGCGTGGCACAAAGCTGCCACGCCGCAAGTGTTCTCTTTTCAATCCTTGACGCGAACGCGCAATACCGACGCCCATTCATGCGAATCGACGGTGCGCTTTCCGACGCTATTCGGCTTGATGCTTTGCAGCGCCATGCCAAGCATGATCTGAAATGTGCCAAGTTTGACGCGGCCGGCAATCGTTGCCCAGCGCGTTTCCTCGCCGTCTGCCGATCCCGTCTGCACATTGCGGTGAAAGAAATTCGCGAAGCCCTTGTAACTCGTTTGCGTAGGCCAAACTTTGACGCGCGGCTTGTCGCGCTTGTAGATCTCGCCCAGGCCAGGCAAGATCTTGTCCAATACCTCCGGCAACTCATCGACGTCGATCTCCGACGCTGACCCGGCCGGCGCCAGCACGATGAGCCGCAATCGCACCGGCACGCCTTCGATGCGCAATTGCCGGTCGCCTGTGCTCGACTTCAGGTCCGGATACTCATCCAGATTCTCTTCGAGATTCGGCAACTCCGGTTTTTGCTCGCTTCCTCCGAACAGGAAGCGCAGAACCGCCATGACGATCATCAGCAGAATAACCAGCCCGAGACACGCGGCGCCGCCCAACATGTATAGGGCGTAGGGTTTCAGGTTCTCCGGCAGCAGGTCGGTCACAAATTTCGGAGCTTCAAGGTCCATGGAGCATTTCCCAATATGATGGAGATGATGGCATTCGGCACCGGTTTGTTATAATGGCTGACAGTCCCACCCTGCAAGCGCGAAATCACTTTCAGTCGGAGCA